>CAYIRJ010000008.1:11250-32837 GCA_964365915.1 Candidatus Woesearchaeota archaeon | reverse complement strand
TCTCCCCATCCCACAACCAAGGTGTGACCGAAGGTAGCGTCGCGCTTCAATCCTAGCAATAAAGGGATTCCCTGCGTGAAGGGCTCAATCATGACTTCTTCTGCTCTGCGAATCTTCATCAGTGATTCGAAGTGCTTTCTGAATTCTTCTTCGTTGCGAATATCCAAGCGCACTCCTTTTACTTCTGACTTGTGGATGATGCTTGAACTCACTACTTTCAAGGCTACGGGAAATCCCACTTTCTTTGCAAAAGCAAGGCCCATATGGATGCTTGGAGTGATGCACCGCGCGGAAACAGGAAATCCCTCTTGCTCCAATAATTCTTCTGCTTCTTTTTCTGCCAATACCTGCATGGTTTTCTTCTTTCGACAATAACTATTTAAATGTTCTTCTCTTTTTTCTTAGATGCGATCTCTTTTGAACTATTTTATCATTTTCTTGCTTTGCCTTTCTTTTGTCTCTGGAGAAACTTTTCCTACGTACTACGATCTTCGTGATGCTGACATCGGTTTGAGAGTGCAGTCTGAAGTTTCTGTCCAGGAATCTTCTGATGGCTATTTGCAGGCAGATCTCCGCTATGTGCCACGAGAAAGTTATATGCAGCGGATTGTTTCTTTGCAGCCCTTTGCACAACCTTCAGCACGCATGGAACAGGAGAAGGAAAGCATTGTGTATACCTGGGAAGGCTTGCAAGCAGGAACTTATCAGTATAGCGTGCAGGCTGTGGTGCATACCCAGCATGCGTTTCCCTTGATCCAGGAAAAAATAGTATTCCCTTTGCAGCGTCTGGATGGATCGTTGCTTTCGTATACAAGGGCCACAGAATTTATTGACATCAATTCTGATATCGAAGCGCAAGCGAGAGCCATCATTCAGGGAGAAGATGATCTCTATCGTGTTGTTTACTTGCTGGCGGACTGGACAAGAATCCATGTTGACTATAGTTTGGATACTTTGACTGCAGAAGCTGTGGAAAAGAGCAGCTGGGTGTTGAAGAACAGAAGGGGGGTTTGTGATGAACTGACGAACCTATTCATTTCCTTTTTGCGCAGCCTGGGAATTCCTGCGCGCTTTGTCTCGGGAAGCGTGTACACCAACCTCAATGGCCAATTTGGCAATCATGGATGGGCTGAGGTGCACTTTCCTGGAATAGGGTGGGTGCCATTTGATGTGACTTATGGGCAGTATGGATGGGTGGATCCTACACATGTCGTGCTGAAAACCGATGTTGACTCAGGAACTCCTGGAGTGTTTTATAGCTGGAGCACGGACAAGAAAGTTCAAGTACATCTGGGGAAGATTACCATTGACCCACAGTTCCAGAACACAGGAGAAAAAATTTCTAACCCTCTTGCACTGAGCGTGCAGCCTTTGAAATCACGTGTGGGTTTTGGAAGCTTTGTTCCCTTAGAAGTGCGTGTAAAAAACTTGCAGTCTCATTATGTTGCTACGACTGTTGCTTTGACGAAAGCTCCCGGGATATTGGGAGAGAATGTGCAGGGAATAGTTGTGGAACCGAACAGCGAAACTAGCGCATAT
This sequence comes from Candidatus Woesearchaeota archaeon, assembly GCA_964365915.1. Taxonomy (GTDB): domain Archaea; phylum Nanobdellota; class Nanobdellia; order SCGC-AAA011-G17; family DATDVL01; genus DATDVL01. The sequence continues at coordinate 31,298 of CAYIRJ010000008.1, read as the reverse complement.
TGGATTCTTGAGGTTCCTTCAGACTTGGATGAAAATTATATCTATACTGCAGAGATTGAAGCTCGCGACGGATTCTCTGGAAGCGCTTCTAGTACACTGGTCTATCAGGCAGGGGAAGAAGTCTATTCAAAGAGTGATGCAGAAGTGTACATTGCCCAGCAGCACCGACGCAGCGGAAAGATGCCCTTAGCAGGAGTGAACATGTATTGCCAGCCTCAACGAGAACGCTATTCTCAGGGAGAAGAGGTTCTTGTGCAGTGTGATCTTAGCAGTTCTGATCGTGCCTTTTCATTAAAAGTATGCATGCTGGACCGCTGCGAATCATTACCGCTTCCTGCGGAAGGAACTGCACGCACGTCCTTTCAGTTTAGCAGCATTTCCAGTGGGAGATTTACCGTGACTGCGGAAGATGAACAACACATCCTTTATGTCCCTGTTGCGATCCAGGTCACCGCAGTTCCCGTAGTAAGCATTGCTGATTATACTCCCAAACAAGCTGATTATGGGGAGGATCTTTTTATTGAGCTGGTATTGGAAAGTACGGTGCCTGTACAGCATGTTGCAATAGATGTGAATGGCAATGGTCTTCTTCTTGATTCACTGCAGGAGAGAGAGCGCGTGCGCTTCAGAGTGAATAGCAAGCAGCTTCTCTTCGGATTGAAAATACTTATTACCTATGAGGATGAAGTGGGAAAAGAGTACACCACCGAGGAACATTTAGCCTTTCCAGTCAAGAATTTAAGCTGGTGGGCGAAATTTAAGCTGTGGGTTTATCATGTGTTCACTTAGTAACTCTTAGCAATGTATGCTTGTTCTTTACTTCTTTGTTGACACATGATGCAGGGACCTTCTGCTTTTTTCTGCTCAAAAGGGATACAAATTATCTTTACGCCCGCAAATTTTTCCCTGATGTTATCTTCGCAAGAGACTTTTTCACAGTAAAACGCTAGGGCAATTTTCCTTTTTTCTATTACTTTTGCAAGCTCTTTTTCATTCTTTACTTCTTCGACAGCATCATCGATGCGCCTTCTTGCTTTGTTATAAAGATCTTCTTGCATGTTTTCTAGCACTTCTTTGACACGGTTCTTCACTTGCTTGCGCTTCACCACTTCCTTTTGCAGCGTATCTCTTCTTACTAGTACTACTTGTTTATTTTCTACATCCTTTGGACCGATCTCTATTCTGATAGGGATGCCTTTCAGTTCCCAGTCACTGAACTTCCAGCCTGGACTGTAACCTTCGCGATCGTCGAGAATGATATTGAATTGTTTTAGCTCTTTTTCTAGCTCCTTGCTTTCCTTTAGCACTTTTTCTTTATCTTTTTCAAAGAGAATGGGAACAATCACTGCCTTATGATATGCTACGCGTGGAGGCACAACAAGACCGCGATCATCACTGTGCATCATGACTGTGGCTCCAATAAGCCGTGTTGAGATGCCCCAGGAATTTTGCCAGGGTACATGAATTTTTTCGTCTTTCCCTAAAAAATTAATGTTAAAGCTTTTTGCGAAATTCTGCCCGAGATTATGGGATGTGCCGCATTGTAAACTTCTTCCGTCAGGCATAAAAGATTCGATGGTGGTTGTGTAGAGTGCTCCTGCAAACTTTTCCTTTTCTGTTTTCCTTCCTTGAACGACGGGAATTGCCAAGAGTTCTTTGCAGAGTTCTGCATATTCGTTTAGAAATAAACGCGTTTCCTTGTCACATTCCTCTTCTGTTTCGTAGACGCAATGACCCTCCTGCCAAAGAAATTCCCGCGTGCGCAAGAATAAGCGCGTAGCTTTTGTTTCCCAACGCACAACGTTACAAAATTGGTTTATGCGCAATGGCAAATCTCTGTACGATCGCACCCATCTTGAATATGCATCATACATAATGGTTTCTGAGGTAGGACGGATGGCTAAACGTTCGGATCCTTCTTCACGGTTGGCAATCCATGCGACCTCTGGAGAGAATCCCTTGGCGTGTTCCATCTCTTTCTTGAAAAAAGATTCTGGAATGAACAAAGGAAAGTATGCATTTCTTACTCCCAGCTTGTGCAACCGTTCATTAAAATAATTTTGAATCGATTCCCAGATTGCATACCCAGAAGGCTTGATGATCATACACCCTTTTACGGGAGAGTATTCTGCTAGTTCCCCCCGCAGCACTACCTGCTGGTACCATTCAGAAAAGTCTTCCTCTTTCTTGACGGTAATGCCTTGCTGCTTTTCCTCTTTTGGCATAAAGAAGCTGACGGAAAACTCTATATAAATATTGCTGGACTTTTTGTTATTTTGCCTTTATGAGATATTCTTGATATAGCTGCTGACTTTCCTTGATATCTTTATAAGCATGTTCTTTTCCTAAAACATCGAGAATTTTGCATTTCTTGCCTTGTAGTACTCAAGTCATTTACTATCTTTTTCAAAGATAAAACTCATCACATCATCTAATGTTGCTCGTCTTGTTCCTAACAGATTTACCATACAACGTCGAACATTGGTAATGGTCAATAGAGTATATCGTAATCCTGTTCCCGCTTCAGGAAAATGAAATATTGTAGTATTAGTATTCTCTACTTCTGTATTCAGGTTCAATTTAGGAGTACTTTTTTTGAGATAATGGTAGACTTTTTCCACAAATTTTGGAAATTCCTTAAGTTCGTATACTCCTTTGGGAGGTCCAAAATAGATCGTTCGTGATTCTGACATACACCTGTCTTCTCCTTTACATATATAAATGTGATTTTTCCCATTTGTGGGACGAAAAAATGGGGAAGCCCGGATTTGAACCGAGATCACGGAGTCCCGAACCCCGTAGCCTCACCAAGTTAGCATACATCCCCAATAAAAACCTTCATCTTTTTTAGCAATTCATAAATTTATGGTTTTCCAGCATCGGGATTGGGTGCTTGTACTATTTTTGTTGTTGTGTCGCGATATCCGTAAATTTGTACAATAATATTCAATATCGGATAATCAGGGCACATCGATCTGAAAGTGCGCAATACTCTCGCAAATCCTGCACAGTAGCCATTATATTCGTCGCGCAACATCCATAAACCGACTTCTCTGCTTTCGCTCGTTGGAAAGAATCCCCCTCCTACTGTATAGAAGAAGTCTCCAAAGTCCTTTTGTTCTGTCTCTGTTGCTGGTTCAATAACAAATGATTTTTTAATCAAAAGAATTTCATCGGACCGTAAACGAGCATTGACCATCTCGTCTAGTCTTGTTTTTGTTGCACGTAGATATTCACGTAAAGATTGCGGAGTGAATACTGCATCTTGTTTTACTTCGTCAAAAAGAACAATGCGCTTTCCCACGGGTTGGTCTGGTGCACGCAAGTTTATTGTATTCATATTCAATAATTTTTTAAACTTCAAAACACTTCTTAAACATATGGTTTTATGTCCTCGCTGTGGAAGCGCTTCTGTTTTTGTGAAACGTGATGCGTACTCCCAAGCTGTTAAACTGGGAAAAATGAGATTGAAGTGTGCGAACTGCGGCAATGAATGGAAGGCAGGAGCGGCTGAGATTTCTAAAGTGAAGAAATAATTTTTCTTTTCTTTTGTGTCATGTATTTTGTCCAGGATTTCCTGAAGTCTGATGAGTTCTTTAGGATTTCCTTTAATGTTCCTGATGCCACAATCTTTCCTTTTTTGAATACATAAATGCGATCAAATTGAGATAGTAAGTGCAATTTATGAATTGTTGAAATAATTGTTTTGTGCTTGAAATTCTTAAATATGTTTCTGTAAATCAAGATTTCATTCTGCGTATCGACACTTGCTGTTGGCTCATCCATGAGGATAATACTCCTATCTGCGGATGCCAATAACCCTCGAGTTAATGCAAGGCGCTGTTTTTCTCCGCCTGAGAGATTCACTCCTTTTTCTACAACAGGGGATTGCCATTGTTTGGGTAAACGCTTGATTATATGCAGAAACTGGGCCATCTTTGCAAATTTTTCTACGTAAGGTACTCTATGGGAGACTCCTAGTGTTACATTCTCCCAGATCGTCGTGGCAAAAATTTCTGGTTCTTGGGGGATTAAGGTCATATCATTGCTTATGACTTTCAGATTTGTTAAGTTTCCATCAACAAATACTTCTGCATGTTTTGGATTGTAGAGTGCACGAATTAATTTAAGGAAGGTTGTTTTTCCTGAGCCAGATTCTCCTACCAATGCAATGCGCTCTCCCCGTACAAATGTGAAGTCTACATTCTTTAAGTGCAGTTCATGTCCTTGGTCATGGTAAGAAAATGTTAGATTATGAATGGCTATATGCTTCCAGTTGCTGGGAAGCGTTTCTTTTACTGCTGGAATTTTTTTGAATTCCTTGCTGAGTTCTTCGGCATTTTCTATGCGTGTTTTTTTCCGTACCAGACTGCTGTACATCCATGCAAAATTGAAGAAGACGCTGCCAATACGATCCGTGTAGCCGTAGAGTGCATATAATGTGCCTACTAAAACGATGCCGCCAGCAAAGACAGTTATTACTATATATGAACCGAGAATAGCTACAGTCATAAGTGCGACGAATATTGCAACAATAAACCATTTTATTTCATCTAATTTTGCATTGTTCTTATACAATGCATACGGAGACATAATCTTTTTCCAGATTTCTTTAGATACTAATTTTTCCAAACGCAAAATGATGACTGTTGCGACATTACTGAAAATATCAAATACCCTTTCAGAGACGATATTTTCTGCGCGATTCAATTTTTTGTATTGCTTGCTTAAACGGCGATCATATACACGGATAATTTGAATTACTATAATGAACAAGATCAGCACAATATATGAAGAATGCCAATTAAAGATGATTAATGCGATATATGAGTAGACTAAGCTTAATACTACACGTATAATATTAAAGGATTCTGAAGTAAAATCGAAAATAGTGGATACTCCTTTCTCTATTTTGTCTATGGTGTCACCAGAATGATGGTCGGTATGCCATTTTTGCGGCAAAGCTAATACACCATCTACTAAGTATTTTCGGTAATTTGCTCTTACAATAAAAGCAACTTTTCTTTCTAGTGTACGAGAAGGGCTGTGGGTTGCCCAGCTTCCTACATTAATTGCAAGAAGCACTGCGATGATGCCAAGGACATATGTAAGATTTGCAGTGGAAACACCTTGCATTTGCACGGTGTTGAGAAGCCAGGCAATCACTAATGGCTCTACGAGCATGATAAGATTACCTATTATTGCTAATGTCCAATAGAGGAGGACCCATCCTTTTTGTCCTTCAGCAAATCTCCACATGTATTTGAAGAGAAATACAACAGGATTATCTTTGAAGACCATATCACCCCTTACCCTTTTTTTTAGAAAGTTTTTCTATGTTAAAAGATTAACTGTAAGAAAAAATATGAGCCCGCCAGGATTTGAACCTGGATTTCAAGGTTTCTCTAGGACTGAGGCATAAAGCAAAGCTTGCAGCTCTACCGAAGCCTTGTGTCCGATCCAAGTTAGACTACAGGCCCACATTTTCCTTACTAATTTATGTGTTTTTTAACGTTTCCTTTCTTTGGGCATACGTCAAACGAGGGGGGCAATGCCCCATTTGCTTCCATAAAAGAAATCTCGATAACTTCACAGGATTTTTTGGTGAAACAATATCAAAGAATCTCTCAATTTTTTTTGTGCCATATAGTGTTAACACATACACTTTGTTTTCATTTGGTTTCTTTGAATCATAAGAGTATTCCCCTATTTTCCCAAAGCCGAGAACCTCTAAAATTTTCTTTACATGATCATACAATTCTTTAGAAACTGTTGGAAACTGAATTCTAGGATAATGATTATTTTTTTCTTAAATTCTGTGTACTTTTTTCCATAGCTTCTTCTAAAATGCACACTTCCATCAGTATCAAACAGACCTCTCAAAAATCTAGAAAGCAAAACTGAGTCATTGGAATTCATTATTTTATCTGGTACTTTAACAATGGTTGACTTAGCACCATATGGGAATCCTAGATCGTGCATAAATTTAATTATATCTTTATCTCTAATAACAAATCCGTAAGTATTTCTTCCAGGAAAGAATCTGCAATGAATATTTATTCTAAATACCTTTTCAAATAAATTTTTTATATGCAAGTCATAGTATTCCTTTTCTTCAACATGCCCACTAATATCTAATTCCCATCTGTTTTTTATGCCCCCACGCAAATATCCATCTCCTGCATGAATTCCACAGACCTCTGCTAATTCGGGAGTAATTTTCATTTTTTTATAGTATTGAAAGCAAAGTTTCTTTATAAGCATGAGGCAGGTGTTTGTCCAGTATGTCCAACTGCTTCCAGAAATGGCCATACACTGGAAATTTTCCGGATTTATTGTGCGAAGCTGTAATTAAGTACAGAAATCTTTATTAAGATGGTTTTGCGCTCTTGCGCTTATGCAATTAGAGGTGACTTCTCAATTACCAGAGACAGTGAAAGCAGATGCGTTATTTCTTCCTGTGTATGAAGGAACTCTTGGCCACGTAGCTGCACGCATGGACAGAGAATTGAAAGGGCAGTTGCAGTCTTTCATTTCTCTTGAAGAATTTCATGGGAAGTATGGTAAGTTCATGACTACTTCCTATAACGGAACCTTGAGAAGAGTTATTCTTGTAGGATTGGGAAAAAAAGACGAGCTTACTGAAGACAAATTGAAAAAAATTTTTGGAAGCATCAGCAGGCTTGCTCGAGAGATTAAAACCAAGAAAATTGCTGTTGCATTGGATGACTTGCAAGGAGATGAAACCAATTTGGGGAACATTGCAGCGCAAGGGTTATTATTGGGAAATTACCGCTATGATCTTTATAAGACGCAGGACAAGGACAATATTCCTGTGGACACTGCTATTCTTCTTACGGAAAAGAAAGTTCAGGCAGGGGTAAAGGAAGGCATTATTATTGCAGATTCAATGATCATTGTGAGGAATCTTGTGAACACGCCAAGTATGATTAAGGTTCCTGTGTATCTTGCGCAGGAAGCAAAGAAAATTTGCAAAGAAGCACATGTAAGCATTGATATTTATGGTAGGGAAAAAATTGGTAGAATGGGAATGCATGGCTTGCTTGCAGTGAACGCGGGAAGTGTAAATGAGCCGCAGTTTTTAGTCATGGAATATCGGCCTAGGAACCCAAGAAAGAAAATTGTTTTCGTGGGGAAAGGCATTACCTTTGATTCTGGGGGACTGGGCATCAAACCGGGAAAGAATATGCTCACAATGAAGGAAGATATGACAGGAGCTGCTACGGTGATAGCGCTGTTGCGCGCAGCTTCGTTGTTGAAACTTCCTTACCATTTGATAGGCATTGCCCCTCTCACTGAAAACATGCCTGGCAATAATGCATACAAGCCAGGAGATATTTTGAAAACTTACAATGGAAAAACTATGGAAATTTTACATACTGATGCTGAAGGAAGGGTTATTTTAGCAGATGCGCTGGGCTATGCCTCTGCATTGAAGCCTGATGTGATTATTGATCTTGCTACTCTGACAGGGGCTATGGTAATTGCTTTGGGAACTTGTGCTGCAGGGGTAATGGGGAATAACGATGTGCTTGCACAACAGCTGGTTGCCGCTGGCAAGGCTACGGGTGAGAAGGTTTGGCAAATGCCTTTATATGAGGAATATGATGAGATGATTAAAAGTGATGTTGCTGATGTGAAGAATCTTGGGAGCTGGGATGGGATTGCCGGAGGACTGACAGCTGCTGCTTTTTTGAAGGCTTTTGTGGATGAGAAGATTCCGTGGGCGCATTTGGATATTGCAGGGGTTTCCTTTATTGACAAAGATGAAGGATATTATTGCAAAGGAGGGACTGGATTTGGGATCAATCTATTGTTGGAGTATTTGAGAAACTTAGAATGAAAGAGAAATTAAATGATTCTGAAAAGGAAATCATTCTTGCCAATAAAGATTTGATTAACCAAGAACATATTTTTGAAAAGAGAGTATTCTTTACACTTTTAGCTTTAATTATATCTTTAGTCATCTTTTCTTATAAATATGTGATTGAGCAAAATCTAGATTTGCGATGGCCTATTGGTTTGACTGCCTTTTTATTAATCTTTTTAGAAATGAAGGCTATTTACGCATATAATAATCTAAGAAAAGATTACAAAAAATTAATCAATCATATCAAAAATGGGTCTATTGCTGAAATCAGCATTCTTCCTAGATCTTTTTGGAATAAATTCTTTATATGGTTAGAAACAACTCTTTTATGGTTTTCAATTTTTGTTCTGATATTTAATGGAAATTATTTAACGTGGGTGATTGTAGGCTCCATACTTTTCTCTTCAATAGTCTTTTTCTCTAATAGGAAGTTTGTTGAACATTGAAATAAAATTAACCTAGAAGCCAAAGGAATCGGTGAACTTCTTCATTTTGCTGTATTCATTCAAGAATTTTAGGCCTTCTTCAGTGATTGTGTAGTAGTGTGTATTTTTTTCTATGTGCTCTTTGATCATTTTTTTCTCCATGAGCTCCTCGAGCAGCACTTTTAATTTCTTATGTGAAAGGTTGGACTTGTAAAGAATATGTGTTGTTTTGAGCTTTCCCTTATTACGTATCACTTCCAAAATATCCACAATGGTCTCTATTTTGTTGCGTCGTTCAGCCATAGCGAAGGCACCAGATGAGATTCATGAGTAATCCGAGGTAACCGAAGAGCTGCGTGATTTCCCCATAAACGTAGAAAAGCTGGTGGCCTGTCAGGAGCAGAATGAAGCACAGGTGACTGAAGGCGATGAGCAGAAAGGAAATCACCACTATCTGGGAATGCGCGTCCCTTGTCTGCTTGTAATGCGTGTAAAAGTAGGGGATGATGTAAAGCAAGAAGATGAAGGAGAGCACATGGAAGAAGAGCAGGGAGGAGCTTCCAATGATGGTAGCGAGCACTGCAGTGACGACCAGCAAGGACAGGATGCGCATATCCTTGATCTTCAATGCTAAGGCAACGAGCGTGATGTATGCGATGAGAATAAGGGCGACATAGGCGATGATTCCAATGTCATGGATGATAGCAATGTTCTGCACCTTGATTGCCCAGACTTCTGCACGGTTTGCTTCGAGGTAAATGAGGATATTCGTGAACGCCTTTGCGAGATATGCGAGAGCAATGGCAAAAAAAGAGAAGCCAAGATAGAAATACTTGCTGTTCTTGCTGATGCGGAAGAACTTGTAGCTGTAATAGCCGATGAAAAATGCAATCCATGTGGTTAAGAATTCAAGCAAGGAATCGAACCCAAGAAACCAGTCTGGACTCGACGAGAGAACCATTATGTTTTGCGTTTTCTTTTTCTATATAAACATTGTGAATTGAGGATTTGAATTTCTTTTTGATAAAGTATTATAACAAAGCATTCTTCTGATGTGCATAAGGAGGTTAACCATGCGGGTGGAAATCGTGAATGAGTCGGGGCTTGATGCGGAGTTTCTTAAGAAGGCATTGAAGACTTCTCGCCGGAGCGCTGAAGATCGAGACTTAGCAATGATCCAGGTCGGATAGCAGAAAGTGACAGAAAGTAAAGTATAAGAATATTTAAATAGCTCTTCGCTTTTTGGTTTGCCATGGGTATTTTCAAAGGAATTGTTGTTATTCTCATCTTGATTTTTCTGCTCTTGTTTATTTTTTATCCTGAGGAAACCAAGGCGATGGTCAAAACTGTGGGGAATGTCATCTTGGATTTTGGCAAGGAACGTACTGAAGACATGCAGGAAACCTTTTCCGATGCGTTCTCTCAGCAATCGGGAAGCTAATTGAGAATTATTTTTATCTTTACTTCCAGCTCTCTTGAATAGCTGCTGACAGGAATCAGTTTGCTTTCTTCATTGTACTCGGCGAATGCGCAGCGGATGTTGTAGATGAAATTGGTTGTCCCTTTTTCCGTCACGCTGTAGGTGCTTTTGTCTTTTTCCTTTGCTTTGATGATCACGTTAGAAGCGTAATTCTTTGTTTCTTCTCCGTCCTTGATGCGATCAATTTTGCACACTTGGTTATCGGTCTTGAGGTTCTGGATAATGAGGCTGTACTTTACCTCGGATCCGTTGGCTTCGATCTCTCCCGCGCGATTTCCTGATGTGTCCTCCACATATCCGGTGAAGTCTACCAATGGTACGGGGGAATTTTGGTCAGTTTCCAATTCTTCTGTTTCTTCTTCTGTTGCTGGAGCGATGGTTACTTTTGGTTTGGATGTTGGCTTTGCAGCAGGCTTTGCAGTCATGTTTGCTTTCAAATCGTTAATCTGATTTTGCAGCATCGTTGTTTTTTCATTGACGATTTTCTGGATTTCCTCTGCATCTGCAGCAGGGCGAGGATAGAGCATTGCTACCACGAACAGTATCAAAACCAATCCGAGAATGATGAGATCCCAGAGCATCCACGGCTTCAAGCCTGGTCCGCCAATAGCATGCACTTGCTGGATCTGATGGCGATCATCGGGATGATGACTCATGGACTGAAAACGCTCTGATCTTGCAGATTCCTTCTGCTTGCGCAGCTCTTCCTTTAAGCGTTCTTTCTCTTCCCTGAGTTTTCTCTTTGCTTCCTCTAAACGCTCTTTTGCCTCAGAAGCTCTTTTTTCCTGCAAGAAGTCGTCCACATCCATTTCAAGGCAGCCAAGATAAGCAGTAGTTAATAAAGATTTTGGTCGAGACCTTTGATTTCTCTTGTTGTCATCACATTATATTTTCGTGTTTTCATCTTTTCATTGATTGCAATTTTTTCTAAAGGAGAAAGATCTCCGTGCAAAATAATAGGTTGCATAGCTTTGATTTCATCAGTCAATATTCCTTCTGGAATGGGATTCAATAAATAAATTGGTTTTTTCAGTTTCCAAGCCTCATACATTTCTAGAAACGTAGCTCCGCCGACATAGTTAGGTTTATTTTTTTATCATAATTTACTACAAGAACGACATCATTCGCAGCAACCTTTTCTATTTGCAAACGTAACATATCTCCTTTCCATTGTGCATGCTGTTGAGGACCTTGTAGTTTCATTTCTTCTTCTTTCATCGGAGTGTAATAGCTATTGGGGAGGGTAATTTCGAATCCAGCGTTGGATAATGAAGAAAGCCTTGGTTCTAGTTTATGATAAAAATGCTTACTGCAGCATACAAAAATTTTCATGGTCGCGATCTGTTCATGGTTCTTGGGAAGGGAATTACTTCTTTGATGTTGTTGACGCCGCAGATCCACATGATGACTCTCTCTGTGCCTAAGCCAAAGCCCGCATGCGGAACCGATCCGTATCTTCTGGTGTCTAAATAAAATTCATAATTTTCTAATTTTTCTCCTGCTTTCTTTAGACGTTCTTTGATTTTATTCCCGTCAATCTCGCGTTCGGAAGCGCCAATCAATTCTCCATATTTTTCAGGTCCTAATAAATCAAAACAATTGACGGTTTTTGGATTCTTGTCGTTCTCTTTCATATAAAATGCTTTAATCTCCTTCGGATAATGGGTGACAAAGATAGGAGTATCAAACAATTCTGATAATTTTGCCTCTTCAATGGTGCGGAGATCTTTTCCCCAGGCAACTTGTATATTTGCTTTTTCTTTTAATAATTTTAAAGATTCATCATAGGAAATGCGCGCGAATCTTTTTTTGACTACCGTTTCTAATTTCTTTACATCACGCTCTAGAATTTTCAATTCTTCAGCATTCTTTTTTAGAACAGATTTTACAATAAACTTGACTAGGTCTTCAGCAATGCCCATCAATTCATTGAGATCAATCCAGGTGGCCTCCATTTCTGCATGCCAATACTCTGCAAGATGGCGGGCAGTATCATGCTTTTCTGCCCTGAAAGAAGGAGCAATCGTATAGATCTTTTCCAATCCGAAGATGCCCGCTTCAGCATAGAGCTGCCATGTTTGTGCCAAATAGATAGGCTTGCCGAAATAATTGACTTCAAAAATGTCAGAACCTCCTTCTCCTTTGGAAGGACAGAGAATGGGGGATTGAAATTCATAATACTCATGAGAGCGGAAATATTCGTGAATGGCACCGAAGACGGTTGAACGGATTTTAAGGATTGCAATAGACTTTCTTGAACGCAATGCCAAATGGCGCATATCCAATAATGCCTCTTCTGACGTGTCTTCCTTGATTGGAAAGATGTCGGCAAAATGAAGGACCTTGAACTGCTGAACATGCACTTCAAAGCCTGTCGGGGCGCGCTTGTCTTCCTTGATTTTACCTCTGATTTCCACAGAGGATTCCCGCAACGCCTTGTCTGCCTGCTTCCATTCCTCTGCTGTGACTGACTGTTTTTCAATGACGCACTGGATGATGTTGGTAGCATCACGCAAGATGATAAACTTTCTGACGTTGGAGCCGCGCTCGCGATGAATCCATCCACGTAAGGCAACCTTGCCTGCTTTTTGCTGCATTGCCTGCTGAATAGCAACGAACTTTTCTGTTTTCCTTTCCTTGGCTGCCATAGGTCTTGGAAACAAGACAGAAGCTTAAAAATGTTGCTGTGCTCAATTCAAGTCCGATAACTTTTTTTGAATCGTACAATATCTTTGGAACCTGCTAATAGTGAAGGTATACCAAAACGCCAGATATCTATAAGAGAATTATATTCTAAATGTATCCCTGACTCCCCATTCTTCAGGAAATTTTTGATCGAACCTTGGATGTAAAATCGGGTGGCCATGAAAATCAGCGCGTTCCATTTTATCTCAGGACCAACAGCACTTTTCTTGGGAGATATTCTGAATTTACCACTTTTTCGATATTTCTTTCTAAATGAGCCCGGATCTGTTCTCCTAATTCCTTGTATCCTGGGCGGTAGAACACCCAGACAGGTGCATTTTTTTCTACTTTAATATATCTTATCGAGTGTGTAACTGTTTTCATGTACAGGGCTCTTGGTGCGACCTTCGCTTTTACCAGACTTGGTTTTAGCAAGTTCCTTATCCCTCTTTTCTTGACCTTCCCTGCCAGAATTTTATCTCCCCACGGCATATCTTGTTGGTCTTCAATTGTTGTTCTTACATGGTATTCTAAGCCTGAAGCCTCTTGAAGGATATCTGCAAGATGGGTGATTTGTTGTTGCAGTTCTTCGTATTTTTCCTGGAGATCTTCCGGATCAAATGGTGCATCTTGGAGCTTTGATAGGGTGTATTCCCGATTCATTCTTCTTCGCAGCTCTCGTGTTAAGGGCATTCTTTTGTGCAGTCCGTTCTTCTATTTAAAGATTTCTTTTGTAACTTTTATTAAGTAGTGATTAATATTCTTTTGTGAATGTTGTTTTTATGGGATTGACTATCTTTAGCCAATCCTGAACTTTCATTTCTATAGACACGGTCTGCAAACCTGCGTTAAAATTTATTACTGTGTTTTCCAATAGTTCTCTGTCCATATACACAGGAATGCCAAATAAGTTTCCAAAAGGAGGAACTCCTCCAGGAATGCATTGCGTTACTTTCTGCACTTCTTCTGCTGTTGCAAAACTCACGCTTTTGGAATTCAGCATTGTTTTTACCTTTCCGAAATCAATCTTTTTATGGGCGGGAAGGACGAGCATGAAAAATTTTCCTTCTGAACGAATGATCATTGCCTTTGCCCCTGTTTCTAAAGCAACTCCACGGATCTTTGCTGCGATTTCTGAGGTCGGGGTGGGCTCGTGCTCGAAATATTGATAGGTGATTTTATGGTGGTCTAAGAATTTTTTAATGGTTTCTGGAACGTTCATGTTATGGGGTTAATCTTTCTGGATCTCTTGGTAAGAGAATCGCTTCACGAATATTTCCAAGATTTAATAATTGTTCAGTAATTCTGTCCAAACCAAGACCCGCTCCTCCGTGCATACACGCCCCCCACCTAAAGATATCACGATAAAATTTCATTTTATGAAGATCGATTCCTTTTTCCTTTGCCTGTTTTTCTAACACTTCCAAACGATGCTCGCGCTGCGCGCCTGTGGCAATTTCTACTCCGCGATACAGGAGGTCGAATGATTTTGTTGATTTAAGATTATTTTCTGGACGCATATGGTAGAAAGGGCGCTTCTTCCAGGGATATCCCAATGCAAAAATAAATTCTTCTCCATACTGCTTTTGCACGATCTCTCCCAGCAAACGCTCTCCTTCTGCATCCAAATCTTCATCCTCAGGAATAACTTTTCCTTTTTCTTTTAGCAAGGCACGGATCTCTTTGATGTCCAGACGTGGGATTTTCTTTGGAATCTTGAGATTTGCCTGCAATAATTCTAATTCGTTCTTGCAGCTTTTCTGGAGATGCTTTAACACATATTTGAAATACTCCTCAGTAACATCCATGACATCATGCTCGTCCTCGATAAAACCCATTTCGAAATCAATGCCGATGAACTCTGTCAAATGCCTTGTGGTATGGGATTTTTCTGCTCGGAAAATCGGACCAATCTCGAATACTTTTTCCAAGCCGGAAACCACAAACATTTGCTTGTAGACTTGCGGAGATTGTGCTAAGGAAGCAGTTTTGCTAAAATAGGGAATTTTAAATTCTTCTGCTCCTGATTCCACGCCGGAAGCGGTTAATTTTGGAGTCTGAATTTGAATGAATCCTTGTGAAGAGAAAAATTCTACTGTGGATCTGGCGAGTTCTGAACGCACCTTGAAGATTGCTGTGATTTTCTTTCTTCTTACATCTAGGAAACGGTAATCGAGACGCTTGTCAATGTTCGTCGTGGTTTCTTCTTGAATTTCAATGGGCAAAGGGGTTTCTGCACGAGAAATTATTTCAATATCAGCAGTGTCAATTTCAATTTCTCCTGTAGGTATTTCCTTTCTGACTTGATTGTCCGGGCGTTTCTTGACCTTGCCTTTTATCAGAAGAACCGATTCATTCGAAATATCTGCAACTTTTTTTGTTAATGTTGGATTGAGAAAGCACTGGGTGATGCCTGTGCGGTCACGCAACAACAGGAATGCGACTTTGCCTTGGACTCGTATTGTTTCTACCCAGCCACATAAAGTGACTTCTTTATCTGCATGCTTTGCTGTGAGTTCGCCACAGTCGTGGGTTTTTAACATAGAATAGAAGACTGGAAGAGGTTATATAAAATTTGCTACCTTAAGTTTCTTAAGAATATCGTCTAATGATTTCAGCGACTTTTTTCCCCTCTGACCTGCCCTTGAGGACTTTCATGGACTCACCCATGAGTGCATTGAAAGGGGCGCCTTTGTTTTGCGCAATGACCTGCTTGATGATGCCTTCAAGCTCCTTGTCCGAGAGGATTGCATAGTTATTGAGGTTTACTTCTTCATCCTTCAAAATCTTTATTAGAATTTCTAATATCGCGGATTTAGGAATTTTTCCTGACTGCAATGCGTCAAAAATTAATGTAAAATCTTTCCTTGCCAATTTGGAACCATTGAGATGGTATCTTGCAGTGATTTCTTTGGGAGTTTCAATTAAGGTATGTGCAATGAATGCAGATTCTAATTTGGGATAGGCAGCAACAAAGTCCTCAAAGTATTCCATTTCTATGACCTTACGCGCAAGTTCAGGGTTTAATTTATATTTCTTCTCAAGCTTGATGATTCTTTCCGTCAATAATTCTGGAAGCACGATTTTTTTGAGATCTTCGTTAGTGATGTGCACTAGGGGTATGTCAGTCTCAGGGTACATGCGTTCTGCACCGGGCATGGGGCGTAGGAAGGTAGAAGTGAAATCAGGATTGACTTTCCGCACTTCTCCCATAATTTTTTTTCCTTTCAAATTCTCTATTTGGCGCTTGACTTCGTTTTCCACTGTTTTGGGGATTGAGCGCAAATCTTGAAATCCTTTCAATTCCACACGAGGATGACCTTTGATGCTAATATTAATATCCTGTCTAATGCTGCCCAGGCCGTGCTTCACATGCTCTGTTGAGCGCAAGATCATTCCGATGATGGCTGCTGCCTCTCTCACATGCTCGGGATCTTGCAATGAAGCATCGGTTGCAATTTCGATTAAGGGAATGCCCAAACGATCTAATCGATACATCACTTCCCTTTCCCTTTCTTCGATTTTTTTTGCTGACTCTTCTTCTAGGCAAACGCTTTCTATTTTTACTTGGCCTTTTGACGTCTCTATTTTACCATCATATGCGATCAAAGCAGTGCGCTGAAATGCGCCGAGATTACTGCCGTCAATAACCACTTTGCGCATAAACTGAATGTGCCTGACCATCTTGCATTTCATCAACGACGCAACTTGCATTGCTGCCTCCAAAGCATGCTTGTTTACCTGGTGGGGGGGTTCATCATCAGTTTCAACCAAACAGCTTGATGTTGAACATGCTTCATAGATAAAAGTTCTGTCCCTCTGCATTTCAAATGCCGCTGCCTGATCAATTTTTCCCAGTTCGCTTGCGGTGGTGCGCAATTTTCTTTTTATCAGAATATCTGGAGGATTAGGATCATTGACTAAACAAGGGCAGTTGCAAAACAATTTATACCCTTCCAGTTGTTGATGAATTTCGATTCCTGATTTGAATCCTAATTCTTGGTAATTCATGGCAATGACCTCTTCGCAATTTCACCGTGCAGATTCTTTTCCATAGCTTGATGAATCTCTTCCTTTGACTTTTTCTGCGAGAGGAGATAGGCTAATTTTGCAAAGGCAGTTTCCGGAAGCGTATCGCAGAGATTTCCGATCATGCCTAGCTCTAATAATCTTCTTCCTGTGGAATAGACTTGCATATTGATTCTTCCTGCTAATGGTTGCGGGGTCATCACTACAGGAATTTTCTTGGCAAGCTTGCTAAGCTCCTTGAGGATCTTCTCATGCTCTGCTGTTGTCTTGTCGATGTGATTTACAGGAAGATGGCCAAGCCCTGTTCCGAGAATGATGAGTCCGTTGTAGGCATTATACTTTGAGATTTCGTCAGCATGCATTTGCGGATGCGTATATACTATTCCCACTTTGAGTTTTTCATTCAGCAAGCGCACATGAAATCTTGCATCAGGATTGCGTTTTTTGTGATCCTGCTTGAGAAATTGGATGTGCTGCTTTGCGTAGTTTACTTCTGCGATGGGAGCAGCATTGATGCAAGTGAAGGCATCTCTTCGCGAGGTGTGATTTTTTCTTGTGTTGACTCCCGGAAGGATGGTACAGAGTTCATCGTTCAGATCCTTGTGCATGCAGATAGCTACGCCCGCGAAATCTGCTTGCGTAGCGAAGAAAACTGCAGACGTGAGATTCAAGAAGGCGTCAGAGGAACCGCGATCTGATGACCGCTGAGATCCCACTAGAACGACGGGAATGGGGAGATGATGCAACATGAAGGTCAACGCAGCTGAAGTGTAGTGCAATGTGTCGGTGCCATGAGTAATGATAACGCCTTGCACTCCTTTCTTGATTTCTTTTTCAATTTCCTTTGCCAAAAGATTGTAATGAGCAAAGCGCATGTCTTCTGAGAACATGTTGCTGACTAAACGCGAATGGATGTTTGCATGCTGCTGGAGCTCAGGAAATTTGACAACCAGCTCTTCAGGGGTGAAGCGAGCAGATACTGCGCCTGTGGTATAGTCGATTTGCGAGGCAACTGTTCCCCCGGTATGCAGGATGGTTATTGTAGGGAGTTTTGCATCATGCTTGTGTTCCTTTAACATCAGACGTTCGATCTTGAGCTTGCCCAACTTGGTGAGTTGCTGAATTTCTTTTTTATCAATACCTAGGTTATATCCTGAAGATAACTTGAGCATGACAATGTTGGGATCAAGGGAAGGAAGCAGGATACCCTTGAATGACTGTTTATCTTTAGTATGAATTTCGACTTGCTGTGCCTCTGAGAATTCTTTTTTCATGTCCCATTTACCGAGTCTTTCCTATAAAAAGATTGTTCTGTTTTCTGCTTCTTCTTTGTATTCGGAACATTTATAAAGAAATCCTTTAAATGTTTTTTTCCATGTCGATTATTCAAAAATTGGAGGCATTGGGACGCACCACTGTTGCCCGGGAATTACGGGAAGTTGAAGCTCTTTTTTATGGAGTTCATATGATTCAAGAAAGACTCATGAAGGGAGCACACGAAATTGTTTTGTCTGATTATCAGCTGCTTGTTAAGACAGGCATTGCTTCTACTCCTGAAGCTGGACAATCATTTTTAGAAGCTCTTGCCCAGCAGCGCAATATTTCTTACTGGAACGCACAATGGGGTTCTCCTCCCAAATACCACTTGGGTGTTCTTCCTACTTTCCTGAAATGCGCCTCTGAGTTTCTTTTTGGCATTGATGACCTTGTCCTTGCAGTTCAACGCATTGATGATCAAGAGCAGCAAAGATATCAGTTAGAAATTATCAATCTTTATTCTTGATTTTTCCCCACTTGTTGTCTTTTTATTGAGTAACAAATTTTCCCTTTTTCCAGAAGCACCTGCAAAATTCTGCAGGGAGAAGGGCAGGGGAGGCATTTTATGTAGCATATCTCTAGTAGAACCTCTAGTTTCTTTTATCTGAATATTTATAAATAAGTTATGGGATATAAAAATAAGTCAAATTCAGAAATCGAGTTTGATTTTAATTGGCGTTAAAATCAAGCGTTCGCGATTTGTGTTTGAATGGTATCTCTCGAATTGGCGTTCGAGTTGAACTAGTGTTTGTTCTCTAAGTTTACATCATGAGTCAGTAAACTTTTTCTTAATAGGTAAGGAGCTGAACTGCAATATAAACTTTATTGTGGTGCAGACTATATGTTAAACAAAAAAACCGAAACCATTGAAGGGGGAACTGAAAAATGA
Source organism: Candidatus Woesearchaeota archaeon (assembly GCA_964365915.1). Classification (GTDB taxonomy): domain Archaea; phylum Nanobdellota; class Nanobdellia; order SCGC-AAA011-G17; family DATDVL01; genus DATDVL01. Next base: position 12,582 of record CAYIRJ010000008.1, on the reverse strand, counting down.
ATAGCTTGGTGAATAGTGCATTGGCATCGCAGACTACTGACGATGATTTGAAGATTGGAACTGCTAATATCAAGGTGGTTGGCTGCGGAGGCGCAGGCAGCAACATGGTGGGATGGCTCCACCGCAAGGGGATTCAGGGCGCTGAGATTCTTGCCATGAATACTGATAAGCAGCATTTGGATATTACGAGTGCTGATCATAAGTTGCTTATTGGAAGGGAACTCACCCGGGGATTGGGAGCAGGAGGATTTCCTGAGAAAGGAATGCAGGCAGCAAAAGAGAATTTGCATGATTTGAAGAGTTTATTGAAGGATAGCGATATGGTTTTTGTCTGTGCTGGGGAGGGAGGTGGTACAGGTACTGGAGCAGCACCTGTTGTTGCGCAAATTGCCAAGGAGATGGGTGCTATTGTGATCGGTACTGTTACTATGCCCTTTGATATTGAACGGGCAAGATGCGACAAGGCGGAATTTGGATTGCAGCAGCTCCGCGATGTTTGTGATACCGTGATTGTGATTGATAATAATAGGCTTGTAAGTATTGCAGGAAACTTGCCTATCCACCAGGCATTTGCTGTTGCCAATGAATTGATCAGCACCATGATCAAAGGCATTGTGGAAACAATTGCAGTTCCTTCTTTAGTCAATTTGGATTATGCAGATGTCCGTGCCATCATGAGCAACGGAGACGTTTCTGTGATTGGCATTGGAGAATCTGATACCGAAGACCGAGTCAACGAAGCGACACGACGTGCTTTAACGAACCCGTTACTGGACGTCAGCTACGAAGGAGCATCTGGAGCATTGATCCATATCACTGGTGGCCCGGATTTGACGTTAGATGAAGTGAGCAAAGCAGGCGAGATTATTACTGAAAGCTTGGATAGCGATGCCAACGTCATCTGGGGAGCCAGAATCGATGAGCATATGACAGGAAAAATGCGCGTCATGACCATCATCACTGGAGTCAATTCACCGTATGTCCTGGGCAAGGTGGACCACAAGAAAGTGTCTGCCCGAGCAGCACAAGTGAGCGAAGAACTCGGCATTGACATGGTGGGCAGCGCACCTCTCGCCAGACCTAGCAGATCATTTTAAAGGCCAACCTTACAAACCCCCCGATATACTCTGTATTCTTGGCCTTACCTTTGGGCTGGTGGAAACACCAGCTTTCTTTTTTCTTCTTTTCCTTTTTTGAAATGCAATATTCTTCAGGAAAAATGAGATGGAAATGATTTTTTGACCCATCAATCTCGTTTGACCGTAATGTATATAAAGAAGGATATGCAGAATTTATTTAACAAAAGAGGATGTGATTACGATTCAGTTTACT
>CAYIRJ010000008.1:0-11150 GCA_964365915.1 Candidatus Woesearchaeota archaeon | reverse complement strand
CTTCGGATATCCTAAGGCAAGCATGATTTCTACTTTTTTTTCGTCAGGCGCTTCTATGATTCTTCGCACTGCCTTGTCGTTGAACAATCTTACTGCATAAGTGGCAAGATCTTTTTCTGTTGCCTGCAGCATGATCAGATGAGCAGCTGCCCCTACTGCCTGCATACAGTATTGCTCTGTGCGCTCGCCGTACAGCATTTTTGCCTTGCTGCTATCATTGATTACTACAATCATGCAGGGAACGTGCGCAAGCCAGGATTGCTTTGGACACTGATCTGCAATCTTTGCTATGTTCTCCTTGTTGCGTACCACGACAAACTCGACATTATCTGCGCTTGCAGCTGTGGAGGTGTAGGTTGCAGTCTTGAGCACATCATAGATTAGGGGAAGAGGAACTTCTTTGTCACGGAATGCAATGCACTGATTTGTAGAGGCGCACTGCTGCAATAGTTTCATGCCTTTTTTCCAGAAGCGATGTTATTTAAACATTGCCGAAAACTTATATAGTGGATTTCGTAAGAGAAAGTATGGACTATGCCTCTTTGATCCCTTACTACCAGCGCCTTGAACAGACCACAAAGCGATTAGAAAAAACTGCTATTCTTGCAGAGCTTTTCAAGAACATTCCTCCGAAGGAACTTAAGGATGTTGCGCATCTTGCGGAGGGGAGAGTGTTTCCCGATGCAAGCGAGCAAAAAATTGGATTCTCCTCCCAACTGATGAAACGGGCTATTGGCACTGTTTTTGGTGTTGAGGAACCAGCAGTGGCATCGCTTTTGAACACGCTGGGGGATCTCGGCAAAGTCGCGGAAGAACTTGGGAAGAAAAAAAGGCAGCGCACCCTTGCTTCTGAAAAACTGACTATTCACTCTGTGGTTGAGACGATTCAGAAACTTGCCACGTTGGAAGGAGCAGGAACAGTCAAGAGGAAAATTCAACTCGTCAGCTCTTTACTGAGCAACAGTTCTCCTGGTGAAGCACGTTTTATTGTTAGCACCATCTTGGAAACTTTGCGCATCGGCGTTGCAGAGGGCATTGTACGAGATGCCATTGCGCAAGCCTTTGAAGTTCCTGTGGGTGATGTGGAGAAAGCCCACGATTTCTTGGCAGATTATGGTGAGGTTGCATTTTTGGCATCTGAAGGAACCCTGCACCACATCCAGTTACTGCCGGGAAAGCCTTTCCATGTCATGCTTGCGGTCTTGGTCAAGGACGTGCACGAAGGATTTGAGTGCGTAGGGAAGCCTGCGGAAATCGAATATAAATATGACGGATTTCGTGTTCTCTGCCATAAGTTCAAGGGGAAGATTACCCTTTTTACCCGACGTTTGGAAGATGTGACTCGGCAGTTTCCTGAGCTGGTTGCGTATGTGGGGCAGCAGGTTACTGGAGACTCGTTCATTCTCGATAGTGAAGTGATTGGCCATGATCCTGCAACAGGAAAATACTTGCCTTTTCAAGCGATGAGCCAGCGCATCAAGCGGAAATACGGTATTGAAGCTATGGCAAAAAAATTTCCTGTGGAGATGCATGCTTTCGATGTGCTTTACTATAACGGCAAAAGCTTGTTTGATGCTCCCTTCAAGGAACGGCGCAGTTTGCTGGAAAAGATTATCAAAGAAAAAAAGAAAGCTCTTGTTCTGGCAAAGCATCTGGTGACTGCTGATGAAAAAGTAGCAGAACAGTTTTATCAAGGAGCGCTTCAAGCAGGACATGAAGGATTGATTTTCAAAGCGCTGCATGCTGCTTACAAGCCAGGAAGATATGTGGGGTACATGGCAAAACTCAAGCCTGTACTGGAAACTCTTGATTTGGTTATTGTCAAAGCAGAATGGGGGGAAGGCAGGCGGGCGCAATGGCTGAGCAGCTATACGGTTGCGTGCAGAGGCAAGGAAGATGCTTTAGTTGAAATTGGCAAAGTGAGCACTGGAATGAAGGAAAAGAAGGGGAAAGGCGTCACCTTTGAAGAACTGACAAAAGAACTGAAGCCCTTTATCCAAAAAGAGCAGGGGAAGGAAGTGACAGTAAAGCCTTCTTTCGTCGTTGAAATAGCATTTGAAGAAGTTCAGAGAAGTCCCACGTATGGTAGTGGATTTGCTTTGCGATTTCCTCGTATCGTTCGCGTACGCTTTGACCGAGGAGTGAGTGACATTTCGACCTTGACCGAAGTTCTCAAGATTTATGCTGCGCAACGTGGTAGATATAAACAGGCACGCTAACCTAACCTCTGCTCAACAAAAATCTTTATATAGGAGTAACAGACTGTAGTTTACATTTCAAAATAGTAAAAAATGCGATTCCTGAGGAGCGCATAAAAAAGGGGTGGTAACCCTAGGAGGGGTTTCGATGATTGTTAAAGATGAATTTTTAAACAAGCTGCGCCAATATTTCGGTCTCAACCTTTATGAGGTCAGAATCTGGACTGCCTTGTTAAGCAGGGGTGTTTCCACTGCAGGCGAGTTGAGTGATATTGGAAATGTACCCAGATCACGTGCGTACGATGTTCTCGAAAGCCTGGAAAAGAAAGGATTTGTGATTATGAAGTTAGGGAAGCCTATCAAGTACCTGGCTGTTGAACCGAAGGAAGTGGTGGAGCGTGTCAAGAAATACATTGCGAAGCAATCTGCCATTCGGGTCAAGAGGCTGGAAGACCTGAAGAATACAGATGTGCTGCAGGAACTGAATACCTTGCACAGGGATGGCATTGAGTTTATTGAGCCTTCGGACTTGAGTGGGGCGATTCGCGGCAGGCACAATCTTTATACGCATCTGGAGACCATGATTAAAAGTGCGAGCAAAAGCATTAGCATCATGACGACTTCCAAAGGTATTTTGCGGAAAGTGGATGCACTCAAAGGAGAACTGGAACGCTTAAAGAGAAAGGGCGTGAAAATCAGGATTGCTGCTCCTGTTACCAAAGAAATTCTGGACTCCAATCCCGATGTTACAAAGCTTGCTGAAGTGAAGAACATTAAAGGCATCAATGCCCGCTTTGTGATCGTGGATGGGAAGGAGCTGATGTTCATGGTGCTGGATGATGAAGATGTACATCCGACGTATGATGTCGGGGTTTGGGTAAGCACTCCCTATTTTGCTACAGCCATGGAAGAGATGTTCAACCAGGTCTGGAAGAATGCGTCAGCAGTGAAGTAAGCTGCTTTATTTTTTCATTTTCTTTTTTGGTGACAAAGTTTTTTAAATCATATTTATCTCTCTTGATTATGAAAAAGAGGATTACTGTTGATCTTGATGGCGTTGTTGCTGATTTGGTTACACCCTTATTGTCACTTGTTGCAAAGCGTTATGATCTCCATTATCGATTTGAAGATGTTCGCCATTATCAGCTGGAAAGGGTGATGCCTTCCCTTTCTGCAGATGATGTCCTTACTATGGTTGAAGAGACTATTTCTGAGAAGCATTTTCAAATTCCTGCTGTTCCCGGGGCGGTTTCTACATTGCAACAACTTTCGCATTCGTATGAACTTGCTATTATTACCAGCAGAAAGGACATTTGGAGGGTTCCTACTGAGCATTGGATACAACGCGAGCTTCCCGCTATTCCTCTTGAGACTTTTTTTACCACGACTGCTGACGGAAATGTTTTGAACGGACATAAAAGCACGATACTTCGCGATCTTGGAAGCGTACTGCATTTAGAAGACGGATTGCATTTTGCAAAAGAAGTTGCTGAACAAGGTATTCCTGTCATTCTTTTTGATCAGCCGTGGAATCAACGCCATCGCCCTTGTCACGGAATCCATAGGATCGGGTCGTATCGCGAAAAGGATCATTGGAACAAAGTTCCTTCTTTGATAGAAGATTTAACGCAGAATTTAAATAGCCCCCTCTGATTTCTTTTTCCATGGATTTTGAAAAGAAGATTCTTAGTCTCTTAAAGAAGAATGTTAAGGGAGAGATTGCTCTTGAAGTTCCTCCTGACAATTCTTTAGGGGATTATGCGTTTCCTTGTTTTTCCCTTGCAAAAATGTTTAAGAAAAACCCGCAGCAGATTGCCCAGGAACTTGCGAAAAAACTCAAGGCTGATTTTCTAGAAAAGGTAGAAGCAAAAGGTCCGTATGTGAATTTTTTCCTGAGCAAGCCTCTTTTAGTTAAAAGCGTTCTCATGACTGTTCTTAAGAAACAGCGGCAGTACGGAAAGGGAAAGAACAAGAAAAAAATTGTGATCGAATATCCCAGTCCGAATACGAACAAACCCCTACATTTAGGGCATATTCGTAACATTCTTCTGGGAAGCACACTTACTCGTCTTTTCCAGTTTCAAGGGAATAAGGTTTATCAAGTAAACTTGAACAATGATCGCGGAATTCATATCTGCAAGAGCATGCTTGCCTATCAAAAATGGGGTGTCGATAAAAAACCTGATAAGAAGCCTGATCACTTTGTGGGAGATTGGTATGTAAAGTATTCTCAGGAACTGCAACAGCATCCCGAGCTAGAACAGGAAGCACAGGAGATGCTCAGGCGATGGGAAGTGGGAGACAAGATTGTCCGAGCATTGTGGAAAAAAATGAACCGCTGGGCACTGCAAGGATTTCACGAGACCTATGTATTATTCAACTTGAAATTTGATAAAGAATATTTTGAAAGCGGGATTTATGAGCATGGAAAGCAGCTTGTTTTGGACCATGTCAAGAAAGGCATTTTTGAAAAAGATCAGACTGGAGCTGTTATTGCGCGTTTAGAAAAAGAAGGACTGGACAACAAAGTGCTTTTGCGTTCTGACGGTACGAGCGTGTACATGACCCAGGATTTGTATCTTGCTCAATTAAAGTATGAGAATTTTAAAATGGACCAGAGCATTTATGTTGTGGGCAATGAGCAGAACTATCATTTTAAGGTGTTGTTTATCTTGTTAAAAAAATTGAAGGTGCCTTTTGCTGATCAATGCTATCATTTGAGCTATGGCATGGTATTTTTGCCTGAAGGGAAAATGAAATCGCGAGAAGGAAATGTAGTGGATGCAGATGATTTAGTTGGGGAAATGATTGAGCTTGCGAGAGCAGCAGTCAAAAAACGCTGGCCTGACTTAAAAAAACAAGAGATAGAGAAACGTGCGAAAGCCATCGGCATGGCTGCCTTACGGTTTCATATTTTGAAATATGATCCTGCATCTGATATCACGTTTAATCCTGCGGAGAGCATTTCCTTTGAAGGGGAAACAGGACCTTACCTTCAGTACTGCATTGCACGCATTAATAGTATTTTCAGAAAGCATGGGAAGGATGTACGGAAAGCAGACCTACAACAGCTTGTGATGGATCAGGAATATCAGCTTGCAAAATTGCAGCAGCAGTTTCCTGCTGTTGTTGCTCAAGCGACGGAGCAGTACAAAATTCATTTGTTGACGCGCTACCTTCTTGACTTGAGCAAGGCCTTTAGTAGTTATTATGAACACTATCCTATTCTTCAAGCAGAACCTAACATCCGAGATGCACGCTTGTTATTATGCAAGGCTGTTCGGGAAGTGCTCAGCATTGGGCTTTCTCTTTTAGATATTGCTGTGTTAGAAGAAATGTGATTCTTCTGCATTTTGGAAAAGCTTGATTATCCAAATGTTACAACGGTAGAGTTGTAATATATAGTCTTGAGTACATAAGTGTTTTTAAATCATTTTCTTTTAAAATTTTTGGGGTTTGTTTTATGATTGAGCAAAAAGGGATTATGAAAAATTTTTCATATGAAGAAGAAGAACTTCTTCGCGCCTTTTTATTTACGAATCCCCATGGTAATGACAGTTTTGTATATGCGCAACCTCTTGTGCAAGGGGAAGAGCTTTCCCCATTAATGTCTGCATATTCGAGGACACACGTGCCTATGCAAGATCGTACTTTGCAATTTTTAGATACAGCGAAAACAGATCAATCCCGCGCCTTTCTTTCCCATATTAGACCAATCATGGAAATCTTTCGACATCCTGATGGTACCCTTAAAATCTCTGAGAAAACTGGAGAATTTAATAGAGAATGGGTATTAGATCATGGTCATAATTCTATTAAGGAAGAAACTGCACTTTTCGGTCATGTAGAAAATATTTCTGATATTGTTGGAAAAAAAATTACAGGGAATCCTTTGAATAAACCTCAGGTAAAGTCCACACGGTATATCTCTTATGGAAAAGTGTTGGATCTTACTGCACAGGACGTTGATATCCTTTCTCTTCCCAATAACAGCCGCTATTTAGAATATATTACTTTCATGAACCAGCGTTACCTAGATGTGACTGAACAATTAGTTGATAAGGTGTTACATGACTCCAACACTCTTCATATTATTGATTTCTTGCGTCAACCTCACATTATTGAACGAGAAGTGCAGGGAGCAATTGAGAAGAAAATACGTACCAAAGTTAATTTTCATCCTACATCTGCAGATTATGAAACAGAACGAAAAAAATACCTCGATGGATTAGAAGAAAAGGCAGTAAAAGTAGATATTCGCAAATTTGTTTATGACTCTTCTCGCGTTTACCTTGTTGCTGGCACAAAAACCTCCTTAGGACACTCTGTGGATGCACGCACACTTGAAGCTATTATTACCGATATGCTTTCTAGTCCGCGACAAGAGGACCAACAACGGGGACAATCCCTTTGGAATGAAGCAAAGAAAATTGCTCCTGTCTTATTAGGACAAAAAAGCCATATCTGTATTGACCAGTGGAAAGTAGAAAATGAGAAAATATTACGTAATTATTTCCAGAATCAGTTTAGGCGTATTCCTGCTGTTGAATGGCCGCAAACTGTTTCTTCTATTATTCCTGAGCGTAAGCATCTTGATCGCTATAACGCTGCATTTGTTCTTTTTTCTTATTTAGAGTCTTCTTTCCAGGATATTTATAATGCGATTACTTCTCAAGACGTTGCTGATGTTTTGGCAAAAGTGCATGAATATCGGGGGCACCATGATGTTTTACATCCTGGATTGAGTCATAATGGTATTACGTATGAACAAGTGATGGCCTATCATGGATATCGTGATCTTTTCAGACATCGTAATGGTGCTCGATCAGTGCAACTTCTTACAATGCGTTTAGGGTTTGAAATTCCCCCTTTATTCGAGGCATTTGGTCTTGCGCCTCAATATATAGAAGATATGGAAAAGGCAAAAATTATCTATGAAGAAGGACGCAAACACGACAAGCATGTTGCTGAGAAATTAGTTCCCTTTGGGTTTCATTCTCGAGCATTGCATTCTTGGAGTCCCCATCAGGTAGGCTATGTTGGAGATTTACGAACAAAGATAAAGACGGGCAACTATGCATATGTCAAGACTGCACGCCAAGTAGTACGTTCTGCCGCGGAGATTATGCCTGAAACAGCAAAATATTTCAGATACGACAAGAGTGAATATCCCGCTTATTTATGGAAGCGAGGATTTGAATGGTTTGATACCGTAAGAAGACCTATTGTAATGAAATAAGGAGGAACAGATGAAAGTTACCATTTTAAAACGAATTTCTTTTGAAGAATTAGAACAACTGTTACGGCAGGTTCCCTTAAAGGGACGTGATTCTTCTGGTAATCAAATATTTCCTTATGCGACTGCTCGTATTTCGTCAAAATCATTTTATGCCGATGAGGTTAATCCTTCTACATTTTATCTTCTAAAAAGTGGACTAGAACGACAACGAGAATTAAGATCTTCCTTAATGGATCAATATGGTATTGATACTCTTTGTTTGGATGGGGCACTCCATTTTCGTGTAGAAGGTGAAGATATCTTGGAACACGAACGAGAAAAAATGTTGATTCCACCTATCATTGAGTTTACGCCTCGTTTTATTGTTTATCAACCTCAATCTGGGGAGATTGATTATTCGGAAATTGTTGTTAAAGCATATATTCCCCTTATTAATGATGGAGCGCATCGTGCATTTCTTGCAAAAGAATTGGGAATACCTTTCAATGTTGCCTTTATTTCTCAATCCTCTGAAGAATACTCCTTTTACGCCCATGCTAATAGTTGGGGAAATGTTCGCGTTGTAGATGAGGTCCCGGCAAGAAAGGAAGATAAAAAACTTTATCGCTTGCCTGATTGCTATGCGGTCTATAGGGACTTTGGTATACTTGGATGTGGTGACCCCCGTAAAGCAGGAGCGAAAAGTTGAGTGCAAAAATCATCTTCATTGATGGAATCAGTGGATCAGGAAAGGATGAACAAGCCCCATATGTCGAGCAATTCTTCAAAGAACGTGGATACAACATGCATTCTTTTGCTGAACCCACACCTTTTCTGCACGACATGATCAAAAATTATCGAAAAAAGAAAAAACATTTACGTTCCGGATTTGTTAATCTTCATTTGTTTACCGCTGATCGTGAAGAACATTTCGGCACTAATATAGAACCTCTTTTATCTGATTCCCATAATGTCATTATTACACGTAGAAGTAAATTTTCTACTGAAGTATATCAAGTTCTTGAAGGAGTGCCGCTTGAACGTGTCGTAGAAGAGAATGCGTTCTATCCCGATCCGGATCTTGCATTAGTCTTTGTATGTGAATCTGGAGAGGCCTATCGCCGCATTGAAGAGCGAGCAAAAGAAAAAGAAAAACCTATCTCTCCTGATGAAACTATTGAACGCATCAGCGCATTGCGGGAGGGGTATATTGCATTAATGCAGCGTTATGCTCAAGCACGATTGATTATTGCAGATGGTTCTCCGAATGCGGTAAGCACCCAACTAGAATCTCATCTCAAAAAATTTATTGGAGAACCGCAAAATAGGGCTGTTTTCTTTGATAAAGATGGCGTTCTTGTTGATAATAGTGGGATTGCTTCTGGAAAGATTCCCAAAGACGAAATTTATTTTGATCTGACGTTAAAAGGATTACAAAAGCTTCAAAAAGAATATTTGCTATTTATTGTTTCGAATCAACCTTGGGCTGCTCGCGGACTTATGCCCTTTTCTGAGATAGAATCCATTTTTCGCAGTGTTCTTTCTCAATATCAAGAAAGAGGAGTTCATTTTACTGATTTTGATTATTGTCCTCACGACAAAATTGAAGGAAAAATTGTTTGTGCTTGCCATAAACCAAGAACAGGTTTATTAGAAAGGCTTATCCACATGTATGCTGTTGATGTTTCTCAAAGTTATATGGTGGGAGACAGAAAACCTGATATCCAAGCAGGGAGAGATATGGGTTTGAAAACTTGTTTAGTACAAACGGGTGATGGATATAAATATAATTATCCTTTGAAACCTGACATGATTGCAGAAGATGTTAATGATTTTGCAGCGAGGATTCTGGAATGAGCTTGGAAACTACTTTAACACTTCCAGGATACAGCCTGAATTCACAACAATTACGCGAACGTATTCAACGAGGGATTATTTCTGTTCAAGGAACACCCGAGGAATATGAAAAACGCATTCAGCCTGCCTCTCTTGATGTTCTTTTAGCTGATGAAGCATTTGTTTTGTTAGATGATATTCCGATTCCTCAAAAGAATGAAACGGTCATGACTGCTGTTAAACGACTGCCACGTCGTCTTCGGCCACGCATTGATATCAATAATGGTTTTGAAATAAAAACTCATTTTTCTTATTTAGTGAAACTCCAAGAACAAGTAAAACTTCATCTTAACGAAACCATTGCATGTTCACAAAAATCTACTTATGGTCGCCTTTTTCTTCGTACGCGTTTACTTGCAGACTACACCCCTTCATTTGATGAAATTTGTGCAGAAGACGTTCCTCTCGATCGTCATCTTGATCTTTGGCTCCTTATTCAACCAAAAATTTTCAATGGTATCATACGGCCAGGACAATCGCTTGTCCAACTTCGTGTCGATCTTGGAGACCCTCGTCTTACTCCTAAGGAAATTCAAGAGCGTGCTCAAAAAACTGCTTTTCTTTACGAACTTGATGAGGAGAAAAAACCTCAACCGCTTCCTTATGCCCAACACATTATTAAACGAGGATTACGCATCCATTTAGATCTTGAAGGGAAGCATACCCATGGGGTTATCGGATTAAGAGCTCGTAATTATCATGAAGCGATTGATTTTGATAAGCTGCACTCATATATATTGGAACATTATTTTGACGTTTTAACCAGAAATGAAGATTTCACAACAACTCTTCTTGGTCATAAAGCGAGGGAACATTTACTGCTTAACGGAAGAGAATATCTTAAGGTTCCTCCTGATTTAAGTATGCAATCACGGCGACATTCCCATCATGCAATGCGTGGTGACTTGGATGAAGCTGCTTGGTTTGATGCGCCTTATGAAGGCAATCCTACTTTTGAAATTAGTCCGAATGAAGAAGGCAGACTGCAACTTCGTCATAATGCTCCCCTTACCGAGATGGATGCCCTTCGTTTTAGTGAACAACCAGACAAACTCTATGGCAAACAAATTGGTTCACATTATCAAGGACAAATAGGCGTTCGTCCACCCAAACAATTTGAACTTCCTGATTTCGAAACTTTAGGAAGAAGTCATGCTAAACTTGCACAAGATGTTTTGGTTCACGATCGGGATATCTTACTTGCTCATCGCCTTTCTGAGGAAGGTTTTCAATTTGCTCAGCGAAATGAATTTAATCAACTTCTTCGCACTATCGATCAGGGATTTTGGCAGTCCCGTTATGACTGTGAAAAAGATCCTGAAGTACTGCAGCCTATTCCTTACATCGTCTTTTTTGATCAGAAGGCAAGGGTCTATACTTATCGCCGTGCAGCTGATGTTAGACACTATGGCGAACTGCGATTAGCACAACAATGGTCTGTAGGTGTAGGGGGGCATATCAAACGGGTTGATTTACCTCATCCTGTTCAGAATGCAGCGCAACGCGAAATGACAGAAGAAATCATCATTAAAGGGGAATATTCTCCCTTGAAATTTTTTGGCACTTTATATGCTTCTGACCGCGAAGTTGATCGCGTTCATTTTGGATTGATCTATGCAACCAAAGTGGATGGAACGATTTCTCCGCGTTTAGAAGAGCGTTCGGCTACTGAAGGGCGTATGGTCCCTATAGGGGAACTTATTGATCGTCCTTTGTTTTATCGTAATTATGAAGTCTGGAGCCAAAAGCTTATTCCTTATCTTGGTCGCATATATGAACGCTTGAGTTAGCAGAAGCCTTATAATCTTTTGATTTTCCTTGATTTCTTATGCAACCTT
>CAYIRJ010000007.1:0-33432 GCA_964365915.1 Candidatus Woesearchaeota archaeon | reverse complement strand
GCGAAACGCATTTAAATCATAAAAAAACAAGGAAAGTATGCGTTGCAACATCCTAGGAGTATTCTGTATGGTAGGTCTTCTGTTCTTGGCTGCCTGCGCTCAGGAATACACCTTCGAGCAAGGCTTCAAGGATATGAGAAAAATTGATGAAAAATATAGCATTAACTTTCACCGGGAAAAGCTCAACGGCACCATGGTCAAGATGGAGCTAGTGAATGAGGTGCTGCGCGATCTTGAAGAGCTGGAGCAAAAGGTAAAGAAAAAGCAAGGCACTGAAGTGCAGGATGTGCTGGATTTAATTACGGTGAGAAAGAAGATGATTGAGTCCCAGAGATATTGGATTCTTGCCAAGCAGATCGGCCCTCAGGGAGTAACCAGGGATGGCTTCACCTGTGCAGATGCTCTTGAGGTGAGAGAAGCAACGCTGTACTACGCGCAAAGTTGGCAATATGCAATAGATGCACAACGATTGTTGGATGAGATTCTCGCACGCAACCTTGCGAGTTGGGAATTCATTGGCACTGACCGGGAAAAACCAGAGTTCTATCGTTCAAAACTTGATTACATTGCCGAAGACATCCGGTTTAACATCATCAACATGCGGGAAACCTGCAAGATCGTCTTGTAAATTTAGGATGTAAGATGCGAGGAAAGGTCATCAATCTCCATCTGGCTGTTGAGAAGGTCGCATAAGAGAACAGGGATATGAATGTGGGGCACTTGTAAGAGTGGATATTCTGTGATCTTATTGGCACGATGTTCTATGAACTGATAAAGTAAAGGATCTTCCTTTTCCAACTCTTTACATTTTTGTTGTACATTACTTAAAGAGTTCAAAGAAGAAAAAAGAAATGCAGACACTCGTGGTAAATTTCTTTCAGCGTTCTTCAGTTTTTCCTCAATACCATCAACAATCGAGAGTTGTGTACTGGTCAGATAAACTCTTCCACTAGCAGAATGCGGTTCTTGATATGATTGAAGAATGTATAGACGAAGAGAGGGATTAGTTTCTTGAAAACGATGGAGCGAGTCCAACATCTTTTCAAAGCCACCATTGTCGTAAGATTGGGCAGAACGTTGAAGTTTCCGAGCATCTTTAATAGTGAATTGAGGAAGGTAATGCATGTATATGTGAGAAAAAAGCATTTTTTAAAGACGATGAATGTCGAGTTTATAAAAAACTAGGAATTTTCCTTCCGGAATTTTCTCTATTTTCCGAAAATCTTCTGTCTTCTTCCGCAGAGCATCCGTACTTTTTGCCAAAAGCTTCTTTTAAGCTGCAAGCATAGCAAGGAAGGGTGATCAAAATGAGTTACTGCAAAAAGTTATTGGTATACGGAGGCATGCTGACTGTTGTAGGGAGCATTGCTACGTGTGCACTGATAAAGGGAATTGAAACAACCTACCGCATCGGAAGGTTAGAGGATAAGACAGGCATGACAAGAACGTATCCTTTGCCCAAGGTGCAGCAGAGTCCGCAGGTAAGTTTGATCGAATACGGCTGGAAGTCATTGCCAACAGACAAGAAGGCAGGCATGTTTCTTGATGGTTTTAACAGCACCGTGATTACTGCAAAGGACAGATTGGAAGAAAAAATAAAAGCAATTATAGGAGGAAAATAAAATGAAATTAGTACAAACAGCAAGTCCAGAAGATGGACCAGAGGAATTTCTGCAGCAGATAAGCGATCCAGAATTGCGTGAAACTGCGAAAAATCAAGGCTATCTTGTAGGAAATCCAAAAATCAGAGAGATTGTTACAGAATTTGAGGAAATAGACAGAGAGTGTGAACTACGAGAAATCGGGCATGAAAAATTATATCATGAAAGAGAGCTCTTAAAAGAAACGAAGGGAAAAGTAGATCAGCTTTCAGGTCTCCATCAATATTTGGCAAGAAGTCTCGGTGACATTGAATTAACCGCACGAGTAAATTCAGGATCGTTGAGTGCATTGATAAAAAACTTTTTCACAAGAAAAGAAGAGCAAAGGATTTCTGCCTATGACATTGTGGATCAGCAGTACGAAATAGGAAAAAACATGAATGAGAACTTCAAGCAAATGGTGGAAAGCAATAGAACTGCAGTATGGAACTTAATAACCTACAAAGTGAGGCTTTCAGCAAAAATGGAAGGCATCCATGACAAAAGCAAGGACTTAGAGACGCAAGCAGACAAGGAGAAAAATATTGCTGAACAGTTAGAAAGACAAGCACAACAGTTAGGAGAAAAGGGCAAGGCAAATTACAGGATGCAAGATGTTGCTGATCAAGGAGGGCGAAGGGCACTATGGCATGAATTGAGAGGGATAGCATTAGAACGCCGTCTCACTACATTAATCGACTTACACCCAGAAGTGGAATTTCAGATTCGCCGTGCACTTCAAGCAACCGATAATGCAATTAGCGTTTATGATGCAACAGAAGATGCATTAGAGTACTTCCATGCAATGGCCCCAGTAAATCTTAATATCATTCGTGATGGAAAGATGACAGGAGAATTATCGAGAGCATTGCATATGGTAAGAATCTCCTCACAGTTATTGGAGAAAAGAACGCAGGAAGGATATTATGCCTTAGCGAATTTTAGATACGATCCAAGAATAAAAAGAAGATCAAAAAGAAGTGCTCAACAAGAGCCGCAAGGTAAAGATATCTGGCGTCTCTAATTCTTTTTCTTTTTTTCTGGGCTGATGACTTAGGAAGGGCTACGAGAAAAAATCCTTCTCAACTGTTTTCGGAAAAGATAGCAATACATACCCAGTAACAGTAAAATGTTCACAGTCATGAACACTGAAGTTTGCCAGGGAATTCCCCCTAGAAATATCTCGAGAAAAGGCCAGAGAAATTGCGTGGGATAAAAATCATGAACGTGTGTGGGAATATCCAGCATAATGTGCACAAGCCATCCCCCCATTTCCCAGAAAGGTCTTCTGAGGAATAGGAAGAAGAGCAAAAAAACGATCAAGAAAAAAACAAGACTGTGGCTCGCGAGATAAGCAACTTGGGTAAGGGGATGAATCAGGGAAACATAGGCAGGAGAAGTGATGACATCAGAATGTTCTTTTGGAACTTCTGCAGGATGCACACCGAAAAATACCATTCCTATCAAAACGAAGAGAAGGAAGGAAATGGGAATAACAAGATCAGGAAACGCCCCCCAGAGCGCTGCCCATCGGATCTTGAACTTTTTCTTGAAATGTTGGTTCAGGAACAAGAACAATGCAATGGCCCAAAGCGTATGGGAAAAAATATCCATAGCTACAAGCAAATGAGAATCTTTAAATAAGTTCTTTTTTTCTTGGTAAGAAAGGGCCGGTGGTCTAGTGGTCAAATATTCAGGAAGCTGAAATCTCCACACATGACATCACCTTTACACGGTGAGGGTCGGAGGTTCAAATCCTCCCCGGCCCATTTCTCTGAAGGAGAGAAATATGTTCAGATGGGCAAGGGAAGCAGTGGATACGTTGGAGCAGTGTGTTATGCACTCTGCAGACTATGCACGCTACCGTCTTAAACTGCTTGATGCGAATTGTGGCTGTCCTCTTCAGCAGCTTGCAGACTATACTGATCCGATTGTAGGAATAAAAACTGCAGGTTCCCATCAGTTAGTCTATGCAAAAGGAAGTGTGAATCCTTTGCGTGTTCCTTATTATCAAGAAGTATTGGGCAGAGATTTGCTGACGTTTTTGGAATTGAGCCCTTCTGATGGGGAAAGAGGAAATACCTGGGAGCAAATTCCTGTCTACATCAATCGCAAGCTGAGGATAAAGGGAAAAAGAATTGCAGCAATCCCTCAGCAGTGCATAGGAAATTATGTATTTGAAGTCTTGGGAAAAGTGGGAACGTTTTCAGCAGTACAAGCTCGTCTGGAGCGGAAGAAGAGATATCCTCAGGCAGAGCGCATAATAGAAATTGCCACAAATCAGGGATATCAGTATGGATATAAGTTTATTGAAGTGCTCAGGATGCATGCAGAAGAAGGTCTTGCAAGAACAAAAAAAGAAATCCACAATCTTCCTGTGATCAAGGATCGCCCGATTTTGCGCAAGTCTGGGGATAACATTTAAATAACATCTTCTTGTCTTTCGATTATGCGCGGGTAGTTTAGCTTGGTCAGAATCTGGGATTGCCAATTCTAGGACGCGGGTTCAAATCCCGCCTCGCGCATATTTTAGGGTAATTTTATAAGTTGGTCAAAATTATAGTATATATGAAAGAATTGTCTTATCTCTCGGAAGAAGATATTATTACTCTTAATTCCCTTGCGATTTTGAAATTTGATGTGAAGAAAGCTGATGAGCATAAAGTGCTAAACCAATCCAGTTTGACTGAAGCTTTGGATAAATGTCGCAACAAAGAAGGGGATATTTATGATAAGGCTACTATTCTTTTGATTAGTCTAATTCGAGCTCATGCTTTTACAAGTGGTAATCGTAGAACTGCGCTTATTGCAACTCTGGATTTTCTTGCAAGAAATAATACTAAATCAAAAATTGGCGATGATCCTGAAAATAATAAGATTTTTATAGGGATCAGAGAAGGATCTTATTCAAAGGAAGAAATTAAGGATTGGATTAAAAATGGAAAAATCAAGAAATTTGAACGATAAAGAATCGAAAATCATTGTAGACTATGTCGTAAGATTTAAAAAGTTGATTAAAGGTCATGAAAAATTGTTGGAAGCAATCGGTAGAATCTAAGATAATTTTCTCTTTCATTGGCATTCATCAACGGCAACTTGGGCAGATCATACCTCTATTTTCTGCAAACTCAAGAATTTTGTTTTTATCTCACTTGGTTTAATGGAATGTAAGTAGAGTGAGATTGCTTCTTTCGTTCGTTTTATGAGTTCATCGTAGGTTTTAGCTTGTGTATGACATCCTGGGAGTTCAACAACTTCAGAAATTAAATATCCATCTTCTCCTTGTTCTACTACGACATTAAATGTTTGTACCATGAACACAAACCGGGAAGAGAATTTATAATCTTTGTGAATAAAAATTAAAACAGCTCTCGCTTCCATAAGACGTTTTCGAAGCTCGCCTTCCTCGCTCCATACGCCAGCAGCACAGCAAATGCCAGCATGTAGAGTAAAGCAGGCTGTCCCTGGTTCACAATGGGATTCCAGGTTCCTGAAGGCAGTGCATGCCCAATGATATAGGCAACAATCATTTCAATGATGCCAAATATTGATGCCAAGCGTACTAAAACCCCAAAAACCAGTGCAAATCCGATGAGTATTTCCCCCATGCCCGCGAACCAGACGAGGGTTCCGAATGCAGCAGGTCCTCCCGGCATGCCCCACAAGCCGAAAATCTTCATAGTACCAACCAAGAAAAACAATATCCCGATACCCATACGGAAAACCACATATAAAGATTCACCATGTCTTGTTGATAACATGCTCATAAATGATCCCTCTTTTGATGACTGAATAGGGTTTGTTTTTAAATGTTCCCCATCAACAGGCTTTGCACAATATAAGGGGATTTCTTTTAATTCCAACTAATTTGAGAAAGAGATATGTTGGAAGGCATGATGGAAATTGATGACAATTCTTCTGCTATGAAGTAATATTTACCTATCATAGAGTAATAACAATAGGAAGATTTAAATAGGTCCATGAAACAATGGAAAAGAGCATGGAAAGCGGAAAGGCTATATCTAAAAAATGTATAGAATATCAAGAAATGATGCAGGATAAAAGGCCAAGCTATCACGATAAAGTAAAAGGGTGCATTGTAGGGTTTGCAATCGGAGATGCGTTAGGCGCGCCTCGTGAATTCTTAAAAAATACAGCATCTGTGAAGGGGTTTGAGCCTTCACCAAGAAAAGGGCTTCGTCCGGGCCAATGGACTGATGATACACAACTACTTGAATTAAGCTTGAATTCGCTGCTTGTAGCGCATGGAAATATCAATCTGCAGGATCATGCCGATAGATTAGTTGCATGGTACAAGTCAGGAGAAGCACGGTCTATGGGAAGGACAACAGGACAGGCAATTCAAAACCTCATGAACGGTATCCCTTATACAGTATCAGGAATAAACCACATTCATGCATGCGGATCAGGAGCGCTTGCGCGTTTGATTCCTCACACCCTCATTTCTGCAATCAGTGACTACGAGTATAAGCTGCATGCATCAGAAATACGTAGTCTGCTCAAAATAACGCATGCGCACAAAAAAGTATATAACATGGGAGCCCTTGTAAGTTATTTTATCCAAGAAATCGCAAACGGAAAGAGTCCAAAAGAAACACTCGACATGATTGTATTTGAGGGGAATTTTCTGAATAGGGCACTCAGGAAAAAATTAAGTCATGTGAAACAATTAGTAGAATCGAATGAGGAAGGTTGTGCAGCAATTCGAGAGATTGGCGATTCTGGATTTGTAGAAGATGTGGTATACTCATCAGTGTATGGGACCTTGAAGGGAAAATCCTTTGAAGAGGCAGTATTAATTTCAGCGAATGGGAGTGGAGATACAGATTCGCGTGCGGCATTAACAGGAGCGTTTTCTGGACTTGAGGTCGGTATACAAAAAATCTCAGAATACTTAAGAAACGCACTTGAAAGAGGTTCTGAACTGGAAAGAAAAGCCACCCGACTTTATCATTTGAGAAAATAATTTAATCTTTAAATAAGATATCCACTATATGGTAATAACAATAGGAAGATTTATAAGATCAAATTCTAGAAGGAACAATATGTTTAATAATGCGTATCGATTAAAAAGGAAAATGAATGGGGGAGAATTAATTCCCTACCAATTGGAAACTCTTGATCTTTTGATGTACAGAGACCCATGTATAATCCCCACAATGGTTCCAGGAAAAAAGAATGGTCCTAAATATGAAATTGGGATTAATAGTAGGGAAATTCCTTCAGAAAAAATTGAGCATATGACCTTTACGTATCCACGTGCTGAAGATCCAGCTATGGATCAATTTTTGAGAGCTTTTGTTGAGGCAATGGTCTTTTGGGAGACAGTTAATGTATACACGCTAAACCCAACAAAGACTTTTGACAAGTTGGTAAGCGATTTCTTAGAGAAAAACACAGGAAAAAAATATCGGGAATTCAGACGCGAAGCGCAAGCATATAAAATGCATGCCAATGATTATGGAAAAGTTGCTAGAAAGGGTCTGCGGGGAAAATTATTTGATTATCGCTCTAAACTGTATCTCTCTGCACTCGCGGCGGTAACTGCAAAAGGGGCAGATTTAGAAAAGCTCCTGAATATGGTACAAGACGCAATTATCTTACCTATTAAAAAAGAAAAAAAGGAGCCCACCTTTGAATATATTTACAAGGTCTTACACAATGCTCATTCTGAGTAACCCGTATATTTTGCTCCACCTTTAACTTCATTCCATCCAACTTTTCGTGCAAAATACCGAAAAACTTCTTCTCCCTGTTTGTTAAATTGTTCTAGATTACGAAGATCAACATAATGACCAGAAGCAGCATTAAAGGATTTTATTTTTCCTCCTTCAACAATAACTTCTCCGGAGCCTAAAACTCTCTTCCCGCGAGCAAGGGTTGCATGAGGGAGTTTATGTCTGCGATGAGCAAGATCTATTTTTTCTTGATTCATAGAAGGTAAATCGTGCTGCATTACTTGCCGGTTACCAACAATAAAATTTCCGTCTTCATCAACAATCCAGAGATATCTTGCATTTGCAACTTTATTAAAATGAAAAAGGTCGCCTTCATGTTTTCCATAAGTTTCAAGATGACTAGCAACATCAATAATCCTCCCACCTTGTGCAGCATGGCCTTCATAGAATTGTTCCTCATAAGTGCGTTGTTTATTATGTCTTCCCTCTTGGACAAGTTTTTCACCAGTAATAAGACGCTCAATACACTCTTGGAGTGAAGTACGATGAGTATTTTGTGTGTCTTTAAGATATTCTTGTTCCATGTCCATAAGATGAGATTCTTTTTTTATTTTATATCGCGTCCAGCTTTTTAACTTGGTTTCAAGATCCTCATCCTTGTTTTCTGAAGGTAAGATCATCAATCCGATAATAAGAAGATATATACTCATACCAAGACCACCTGATGCAGATAAAGGGATGCCTAAAAAGGCTCCCGTCAATGACACTTCAGATGCAAGAAAAAAGAAAATACTCAGTCCAAAAAATAAGATACTCAGAACTTTTGCAACCTCTTTTCGCATAACATCAAGAGTTTGTCCCAATATTTAATCCTTTGTCATCCATAAGTCTTTTAATCCATTTGCTGCTGTTAACAGCTATGCTCCGCAAGCCTATCATCACATTTTTAGGACATGTTGATCATGGAAAGTCCTCAGTAATAGAAAAAATTACCTCCCTACCCATTACGCGGGGCGAGCCTGGATTGATTACGCAAAGTATTCGTTCGTATAAGGTGAGCATGGAGGCCATACAGAAGCTTACACAATCCTTGCAAAAATCAGCGCAGGTAAAAATTCCAGGGTTTTTGCTGATTGATTCTCCCGGCCATGCAGCATTCAATAATCTCAGGAAACGGGGTGGCAACCTTGCTGACCTTGCCGTGCTGGTAATTGATCTCAACCAAGGCATGCAAGATCAAACCTTAGAATGCATAGAGATTCTTCGCTCCTATAAAACGCCTTTTGTCATTGCCGCAAATAAGCTTGATCTTCTTCCCGGGTGGAATCAGCTGGGACAGAATGTCCTGCAGAACATTGCGCGTCAGCGTGCGCCGGTTCAGGAAGATCTGGACAAACGCATGTATGCAATGGTTGCAAGGCTTGCAGAATACAACTTGAATGCAGAACGATTTGACAGAATAGATGATTTTGCCAAGCAGATTGCTATCGTTCCCTGCTCCGCACTGACAGGAGAAGGCATTCCTGAGCTGTTGATGGTGCTTACCGGATTGGCGCAGAAGTTTCTTGAAAAGAAATTAGAAATCGATCCTGCAAGGGAAGGTAAAGGAATCATCCTGGAAGTCAAGGAAGAAAAAAGGTTAGGCACGACGTTAGATGTTATTCTGTACGATGGCTCGTTAAAGGTGAACGATCAGGTAGTGATGGGCAGTTTAGGCGAGCCTCTCGTGACAAAAATCCGTGGGTTGTTTGATTACGAAGGAAAGAAACTGCAAAAAGTGGAGCAGGTCAATGCAGCTACCGGAGTCAAAATCCTCGCTCCTGGTGTAAAGAATGCAATTGGAGGAATGCCCCTGCGCGTTGTGTATAATAGTGTTGAGGAAGTCAAGCAAGAGATCAAGCAGGAGATCGAGCAGGTGACATTAGCAGTAGATCAGGAAGGTATTGTTGCCAAGGCAGATACCTTAGGAAGCTTGGAGGCTCTGCTGGGATTATTGCGAAAGGCAGGTGTTAAAGTGAAGCGCGCATCCATCGGAGAAATTGTAAAAAAAGACACTGCAGAAGCAGGGACAGAGAAAGACCCATTGAACAGAATTGTTGCCGGATTCAACATTCCTCCAATCACTGCAAGCGAAGTGAAAGTTATTTGCAACCAAGTCATCTACAAGATTGTCGAGGATATTGCTGCCTGGAGAGAAGAAGAAAGGAAGAAAATGGAGGCAAAGGAGTTGGAGAAAGTGCCGCGCGCATGCAAAGTGCAGATTCTTCCCGGATGTATTTTCCGCCAGAGCAATCCTGCAGTCGTGGGGGTGCGAGTGGTAGGGGGGGTTCTTCAAGCAAACATTTCCTTAATGAAAAAAGACGGAAGCAGAGCCAGCTATATCAAAAGCATCCAGATGCACAATGCAACAATACCAGAGGCAAAGAAGGATGATGAAGTTGCCATTTCCATCCCGGAAATTGTTGTCGGTAGGCAGATCCATGAGAATGACCTCTTATATGCAGACTTGGAAGAGCAGCATTTCCTTAAGCTCAAGCAATTAAAAAAGTATTTAAAGGAAGATGAAATCGAAGTGCTGAAAGAAATAGCAGAGATCAAGAGAAAAGAAAATCAAGTCTGGGGGATTTAATGGCAATAGAAGAGCAGATTTTATCTCAACTAAAAACGTATAACGGGGGATTGTCAAATATCTGCTTGCAATATCGTCCTGCAACAGCAGACGAAATACGTCTCCCATTCTTATATGATCCATTAAACGGACAGCTTGAAGCAATATTTCCTACTGCAGAAAAAAAGGCCCTGGTAGAATACCAAAGGAAAAAGAGTTACTGGTTCGAACAAGGGGAATTAGAGGTTATGCTTCATGAGGGCAAACCTATGATTACGAAAGTGACATTTGAAGAGCGGACAGGAGAACTTATTCCTGCAGTGCGAGAAGCATGGAGGAGCGCAGTAGAAAAATATAACCTTCAACAAAGAGGACATCTCCAAAAAATCTCACCAAAAGCCTTTTAAAAGTACTGCTCGCTTCTGTTTCCTATGCCAGAAATCAAGTGCGTCATTAATGATACAAAGGAAGGAAAGAGTTACAGCAAGGCTATTGAAGATGCGGTCTTTCTCGGAAGAAAATTGGGAGACAAGGTCGCAGGCAGTACTCTAGGATTAACAGGCTATGAACTGGAGCTTACCGGAGGTTCAGATTCCGCAGGCATTCCTATGCTCAAGTCTTTGGACATAGGAGGAAGAAAGCGCATTATTTTGAGGAAAGGCTTTGGCTTACGCACAAGAAAGAAAAAAAGTCTGCCTAAACAGGTGATCCGTCGGCGTTCCTTGCGTGGTAATCAGGTGAACCAGTTCACTGCGCAGCTTAACTTGAAGATTGTCAATTACGGAACGAAATCTGTTGAAGAGTTGTGGAACATCCAGCCAAAAGAGCAATCTGTTCCGGCAGAACAGAAAATAGAATAATTTGTTTTCTTATCTCCACTAACAAAAGAGATTTATGGCATATCATCTCCATTACCAATGGAAATAGTGAAGCTGGTATGAAAGAAGTTTAGAAAAATAACCTCTTCATGTATTCTATAGTTTTTACCCATTTTATAATTCAAGGTAGTTTTATAAAGCATTATCTTTGTTTTCATGACATGACAGAAAAAGTGAAGAAAGCAAAATCAGCTGAAATTATTCAACAATCATTAGCACAGCCAGTCGTGAACATTGGCCTTGTGGGACACGTAGATAATGGCAAAACGACCCTTACCTATGCACTTTCTGGAAAATGGACGGACACGCATTCTGAAGAACTGAAACGGGGTATTACGATTCGATTGGGATATGCTGATGCCATATTTTACAAATGCAAAAATGATCATTATGGAACGCAACAGCAATGCAAGGAATGCAAAGAGCCTGCGGAACGATTGCGCACGGTAAGTTTTGTTGATGCTCCCGGTCACGAAACGCTGATGGCAACGATGTTATCGGGAGCAGCAATTATGGATGGCGCATTGTTATTAATAGCTGCCAACGAAGAATGCCCGCAACCACAGACCAAAGAACATCTGCAGGCATTAGAGATTATAGGATTGAAAAATATTATTATTGTCCAAAATAAAATTGATCTGGTGTCAGAAGAAGAAGCGCTCAAGAATTACCACCAGATCAAGGAGTTTATCAAGGGGACCATCGCAGAAAATTCTCCCATTATCCCAGTATCAGCGCAGTATCAGACAAATATTTCCTATCTGATCCAGGCCATTGAAGAAGTGATTAAAACTCCCCAACGCGATATCGAAAAAGATCCGTTGTTTTTCATTGCACGGAGTTTCGATGTGAACAGGCCAGGCACCCTTGTAGAAAAATTAGTCGGCGGTGTTTTGGGGGGGGCATTAAAGCAAGGCAAAATACAAGTGGGAGAACACATTGAAATTCGCCCCGGTAGAGGTATTGAAAAGGAGGGAAAAAAGGTTTGGGAACCCATCAAGACAACCATTCTTGATTTGAAAACAGGCGGTCAATCAGTGCAGGAATTAATTCCCGGAGGATCTGCAGGCATCTTAACAGGATTAGATCCTTTCTATGTAAAGTCAGATTCTCTGGTAGGAAATATTGTAGGAATTCCCGGCAAGCTCCCTGCAGTCTGGTACGAATTGAAGATGAAACCGCAGTTGTTGGAACGCGTTGTTGGTGCTAAGGACGAATTAGTGGTAGAACCCATCAAGAAAGGCGAGCCCTTAATGTTGAATGTAAACTCTGCTGCTACTGTGGGAGTAGTGGTGGAGATGAAAAAGGATGGGGTGCATCTCAAGTTGAAGATTCCTGTCTGCGCAAACAAGGAAGATCGCATTACCATTTCACGAAGATTCGGAGCCCGCTGGAGATTAATTGGCTACGGAAATATTGTGGAATAGTCTCTATCCGAGTACGAATTTTTTTTGAGAAAGATTTTTAAATAAAAAGTACAAACTAAAGTTATGATTTGGAATATTGAAGAGATTGTCCGTAGTATTGATCGTTTTCATTTACTCCAAGATATTGCTGTTGAAGAATATATTCGACCGTTAGCACAAGCTTTAATGGATGATCCAAAGAAAGCAATAGAACAGATCTTTAATTCTTATAACAAAGCATTAGATAGTGCTTATGGAAAAGACAAATCATTTATTTTTGCAATTGCAGGTGGACCTTATGAAACAATTCCCTGGGCATTATACAATGCAGTAGGAGCTGTGTATCCTTATCTTGAACGAGATATGAAAGATCTTGCGCTCGGGAAGATATTAAATATTTTAGATCGCTTAAACTATGCAGATGTCAATGGCTTACGAGGAATAGGGTATACAACAGGAATTAGAGAACCTCTTCTATTGTCAGATATTGGTATAGTGAGAGCATTATATTGGCCTGGACTACATGATGAGTGGGATAGTAAAGGAAAAAAGTATTCTTCACTTTACGAATTACAAAATGAATTAATCGATGATGAAGGAATGTTTAGACAAAAAATAATTAACAGCGATTTTCTTTTTGCCTATGCATTATTGCGTGCTGATTTTTGTTCTTTTGGTGAGGAATATGTAAAAAGAGCAAATCCTCAGTTTTTAGAACGTGTCTTAAAAGGAATTGTAGGTTTGCGTTTTGGGTGGAAAAAATTTTTACCGCCAGAAGAGAATGGAAACACAGGAGAAAATGTTCAGCAAGGAATACAAAGATTAAAAGAAATTTTACCAGGATCATTGCATGATAAAATTGAACCATTACGTCAAGAAGCTGGTTGGGCGGACAGTGCTAAATTTAGATAATCATTCATTCTTTCCCACCCACCTTCGCAACGGCATTCACTTTGTCATGCTCATCCAATCGCATGATCCTCACGCCTTGCGTATTCCTTCCAATCACGGAAATTTCTTTGGCAGGAATGCGAATTGCCTGTCCTTGTTTCGTCATGCAAAGAATCTCATCCGCATCTGTTACGCTCAAGACACCAGCGACTTTTCCATTCTTTTCAGTGATCTTGATATTCGTCACCCCTGTCCCTCCTCGGTTGGTTAATCGATATTCATCAATCAATGTGCGCTTGCCATAGCCTTGCTCGGTTACAGTCAATAAGCTGGTTCCCGGAATCACAGCCTCCGCTCCCACAACTGCATCATTCTCGAGAACATGCATGCCTCGCACACCAGCAGCCTGCCTCCCCACAATGCTTACCTTTTCTTCATTGAAGCGTACAGCCTGCCCTTCTTTGCTTGCCAAGAGGATTTCCTGATTCCCAGAAGTATGCAACACGGTAATCAACTCGTCCTGCTCGCGCAAGTTCAAGGCAACAATGCCTCCCCTTCTTGGGTTGCTGAATTCTTCTAATCGTGTGCGTTTCACCGTTCCTTTTTTGGTCACAAAGAAAAGATTCCCCAAGGTAAATGAAGCAACAGGAAGGAGGGTGCTGACTTTCTCGCCCTCGCCCAGATGTAAGATGTTCACCAGTGACTTCCCCTGCGCAGTTCTTCCCCTTTCGGGTAATTCATATGCTTTCAGCCAATGCACTCTGCCTTTGTTCGTAAAGAATAATAAGGAATGGTGATTGCTCGTAATGAAAATGTCAGTAACAATATCTTCCTCTTTTGTTCCTGTGCCGATAACCCCCTTGCCCCCCCTTTTCTGCTGCCGATATTCTGTTAAAGGTAATTGCTTAATGTAGCCAGATTGTGTCAAGGTAATCACAATATCTTCTTCTTGTATCAAGGACTCATGAACAATTGCTTTTTCTTCTTCCATTGCTATGACAGTTCTGCGAGCATCGCCGTATTTCTCTTTGAGTTCTTCCAACTCTTTTTTGATGATGGCAAAGATCTTCTGTTCCGATGCTAAGATAGACTGTAATTCCGTGATGGTCTGAAGGATCTCTTCATATTCTGTGTTCAGTTTATCAGTTTCCAAGGAAGTAAGTTTAGAAAGCTTCATGTCAAGAATAGCATTTGCTTGAATCTCGGTAAGTTGATAGTGGGTCATGAGTCCTTCTCGCGCTTCTTCAAGCGCCTTGGACTGTTTAATGAGTACAATGATGGGGTCAATATGGGTGATAGCTGTTCTCAATCCTTCAACGATATGCTTCCGCTCTTCGGCTTTTCGCAAGTCGAATTGGGTTCTTTTGGTAACGACACTTTTTCTATGAAAAAGATATGCTTGAATAATGTCGCGCAAATTCATAAGCTTCGGTTGCCCGTCTTGCAAAGCTATCATAATAATCCCATAACTTATTTTAAGGGAAGTTTGTGCGTAAAGCTGATTAAGAACAATTTCAGGATCAGCATCTTTCTTCAGCTTAATGACGATGCGAATATCCTTTGCCGATTCATCCCGAATATCACTGATGCCCTCAACTTTTTTTTCTCTCACTAAATCAGCAATGCTCTCAATGAGTACTGATTTGCTGGTTTGATAGGGGATTTCCGTAATGACAAGGGTGCGATCCTCAATGAGTGCCTTGGATTTGATAATAATCTTTCCCCTTCCTTTTTGATAAGCCTCATGCATGCCTTGAATTCCAGAGATAATTCCGGCAGTGGGAAAGTCGGGGCCTTTAATATATTCTAAAAGCTGCTGAACAGAAATTTCGGGGTTTTCAATCATGGCAATAATTGCCGAGGTTACTTCCGTAAGATTATGGGGGGGAATATTCGTGGCCATCCCAACAGCAATGCCAGAGCTTCCATTGACCAAAAGATTGGGTATTTTGCTGGGAAGCACGAAAGGCTCGTCAAGGCTATTATCATAATTTTTTCCCATGGGAACAGTTTCTTTATCAAGATCTTCAAGCATTTCTTCTGCTAGTTTAGTCATTTTTGCTTCAGTATAACGATCTGCAGCTGCGTTGAAGTCCGTGCTCCCAAAATTTCCTTGACCCTTCACTAAAGGATAGCGTAAAGAAAAATCCTGCGCCATGCGGACAAGGCTTTCATAAAGTGCAAGATTTCCATGGGGGTGATAACGTCCCATGCAATCCCCTACAATTCTTGCTGACTTGATCGTAGGCTTGTTTGCAGTTAATCCTAATTCGTGCATGGTATAAAGAATTCTGCGATGCACAGGTTTTAATCCATCATACACATTCGGAAGTGCACGTGCGGTAATCACAGACATAGCATAATCTATATAATTATCCTTCACTTCTTCTTGAATCACACGTGTTTGGATTTCCTCCGGCATAGCTATACATCCAAGTTTTTTGCATATTGTGCATGATGTTCAATAAATTCTCTTCGTGGTTCAACTTCTTCTCCCATCAGTATGGTAAACATTTCATCTGCAAGCGCTGCGTCTTCAATGGTTATTTTTTTAAGAGTTCTATTGCCTGGATTCATGGTAGTTTCCCATAACTGCTCGGGATTCATTTCTCCAAGGCCTTTAAAACGTTGAACAATAACATCTTTACCCAATTCAGAAATGTGGTGTTGAAGTTCCTTATCATTCCCACTGTAGATAATTTGCTTTCCTTTACTAATCTTATACAAAGGTGGAGTTGCGACATAAATATACCCTGCTTCAATCAATGGTCTCATATGTCGATAAAAAAAAGTCAAAAGCAAGCAAACCAAGTGCGAGCCGTCAACATCACGATCTGACATCAAGATGATTTTATGATAGCGTGCCTTTGCAACATCAAATTCTTCTCCAATCCCAGTTCCGATAGCACTGATTAAAATCATGATCTGTTCACTTTTTAACATTTTATCTAATCGCGCTTTTTCTACATTCAAGATCTTTCCACGTAAAGGAAGAATCGCTTGAATTTCTCTGTTTCTTCCCATTAAGGCTGATCCGCCTGCACTATCTCCCTCCACAATGAACAGTTCAGCATGTGTTGGGTCTCTCTCTTGGCAGTCTGCGAGTTTTCCCGGCAGATTTCCAGAGTCCAGTGCAGATTTTCTTCGGGTTAATTCTCGTGCTTTCCTTGCAGCTTCTCGTGCTTGTGCAGATAAGACTGCTTTAGCAATAATGGTTTTAGCAACCTGCGGATGCTCTTCAAAGTAGGTATGCAGGCCCTCATACACTGCAGAGTCAACAATCCCTTTAATGTCAGAATTGCCCAGCTTGGTTTTGGTTTGTCCTTCAAATTGCGGATTGGGAATTTTTAATGAGATAATTGCAGTCAATCCTTCTCTTGCATCCTCCCCCGTCAATTTCATCTCCGTAATCCTATTCTTGCGAATGTAGTCATTGATGCTTCTGGTTAAGGCAGTAGCAAATCCAGAATAATGCGTCCCCCCTTCAACAGTATTGATATTATTTACAAAGCTATGAATATTTTCCGTATACCCATCTGTATATTGTAGAGCAACTTCCACTTCTGTATGATCAAATCTCTTCTGGAGACAGATCACTTCAGGATGCAAGGGTTTTTTCGCTTTGTTGAGATGTTGGACAAATTCCCGAATGCCTCCTTGGTAACAGAACTCTTCTTTTACTTCTGTGCGTTCATCTTCAATAATGATCTTAATGCCTTTGTTGAGATATGCTAGTTCTTTCAGGCGAGAAGCAACAATATCATACTTGAATTTTGTGGTAATAAAGATCGTAGGATCAGGTAAAAAAGTGACCGTCGTTCCTGTTCTTCCTTGATATTCCCCAACAATTTTCACAGGAGTCACAGGAATGCCTTTTTCATAGCGCTGAAAATAAATCTTGCCATCGCGTTTTATTTTCACTTCAAGCCATGTTGAGAGTGCATTCACAACAGAAACTCCCACTCCGTGTAACCCACCAGATATTTTGTAAGTTTTTTTGTCAAATTTTCCACCCGCATGCAACACTGTCATGACAAGTTCTAATGCAGACTTTCCTTCTGTAGGGTGAATATCAACAGGAATTCCTCTGCCATCATCTTCAACAACAACAGAATCATCATTGTTGATGCGGACAAGAATATAGGTGCAATGTCCCCCTAAAGCTTCGTCTAACCCGTTATCAACTACTTCCTGAATGAGATGGTGCAATCCACGTTCTCCAGTATCTCCTACATACATCGAAGCTCTTAATCTCACCGCTTCCAATCCTTTCAATACAGTAATGTCCTTCGCAGTATATTCAGCAAGATTCACGTTCTGTTCCTGACTAAGTTCTTTCATGGGAGAGGAATAAAAATCGCTATGAAGAATAGCTTAGACTATACCAGGAAAGAGAATATAAAAACCTTCTTCCTTCTCAAATGGCATTTTAAGCCATTTCCAGCCCTTTTCAAGGCAAGAAAACGTCTCCAAGAAGTGCAGAGAACGCCGTTCTTGACAAGAAGAGCAACGTTATAGCATCATTTTTATGAAATTTATAAAGAAGCTCAAAAACGTTTTTTGGTTAGAACGTAATGTCGTTTTCTCGTCTGACAAAAGGTATTGTCAAAGGCAACATAACAGATAGAGAGCATCATCACCCCAAACAAATATTTCCCTTGATATAGTCCCAGAAGGAAGAAATAAAATCCCAGCAATCCAATCAACGTATAGAGTGCAGTAGAATAATAGTAGGCAGGACGAACTCTCATCCTTTCGTCTTCATCTCCACATACTGGCACCTGCCGCAATAATGTCTATCTTTATGTTCTGCAAGGAAAATTCCTGCTCCGCATTTCGGACACGCTCTTTTGATGCGTTCCAGCTTGTCTCCAGAAACTTTATACGCTTTCCACCGCTCGCTCGGCTGGTGGTTCTTTACTTTCTTTTTTGCCATTATGCTGTTCCTGCTGATGAGGGTGCTGCAGCTTTCTTCGTTTTCGGCGTTCTCGTAAAAACCGTGCTGTGCTCTGAAGTGTGATACACATAATACTGAACAGTAATGGGCCCGCCCCCAAACATGGATTGCACTTTTCGTAGGTCAATGCAGTTTTCAGAAGTCTTGAAATGAGAAGTCAATAGTTTTTTCACTTCTGCCAGAGAAGGAGTAACGTGCACTCCCGTGATATGCGCAATGCCTTCTTTTCTTCCACAGAGCTTGTTGTCCTGTTCTGTATGAATAGTGAGTTCCATGAGTTACACTTTTATGGCATATTCTCCTTTTTGCTTGATATTGGTCTTCTTGGCAATCTCGCTTTTCTCAGCATCAATAATATAGACTCTGCCTTTCCAATTCTCATTAAAATCAGAGCCTTGGCAAACAGGACATTTTGTCCCCTCAACCAGGATCTTGCATTTCCTGCATGCTTTCTTTCCCATTATTTTTCCTTCCCTTTCTTTTCCAGAGCCTGACCAGATTCTTTCTTCAGTTCTTCATCAATCCATTGTAAATTTCCTAAGCGTGATTGCCGCATGGTTAATCCGATCTTTGGATTCCCTGCTTCCTTGAAGCTCACAGCAATAATTCTGGCCCTGCATTTGTCTCCTACTTTGAGCGTGCGCTTGCTTTCCTTTCCTGTTAATACCGTGCTCTTGCTGAAGCTGACAAAGTCATCCATGGTCTGGCTAATATGAATCATTCCATCTAACGCCCCCATATCCATGAAAGCCCCAAAGTCAGTAATATCAGAAATTTTTCCTAAAATCATTTCCTGCATTTCCGGCTTGAACGTCAACAGCGTAAACACCGTATCATAATAGGCTGCCCCGTCTCCCGGAATGATAACTCCCTCTCCGATCTTCGTGACATCAATGACGCCAATAACTGCTCCTAAGTCCTTGGTGACGATACCATCATACCGTTCCTTGATGCTTGCAAGAATGCTTTCCTTGGTGTCCTGGCTGAATTTTCCTGGCGGCACTCTAACGTGGCTTTGGACTTCTACTTCATAATACATGGTGAACCTGAAGATAAGATTGTTGGCGAATAGTAATGATGCCAAATCCTGACTTTTTAAGCTTTTCTTTTAAAGCCTTGTCTTGGGTTGCAACATAGCTTCCGGGATAGTGGAAAATGACAGTATCGAAAGGTCCGGGAATATGCGTGTCAATAACAGTGAGTTTGGAAATATAAGCTTGTGCGAGTTTTGCATCTTTCTTGTTTTTCAATTCATCTAAGATATTGCTGAGAATGCAAATTTCAAAGGGTTCATCAAGAACTCTTTTGAGTTCTTTTGCAATGTCGATTTTCCATCGCAAGCAATTGAGTAGGAAATCAGTGTCTAAAATGACGCGGAGCATGGGAAGATTTAAAGAGACATAGTTTATAGATTTATTGTTAAAAAGCGAGCCGTACTTTAAATGATGCAACCGTATGTAAAAAAACTTGAAAAAATAAGAAAAGGAAAGTACAGTAAAGTGGATTCTATTGAATCGTTAAGGAAATTAACGGGTTAGTTCTTTAATAAGATACAAAATTACAGAATAATTGCAAAGATTTTTAATAAACAGTTCTTAAGTAGATATATGGGTAATCTATTATTACGATATCACAAGCAAAAGCAAGCCATTCAGCAGCGTCTCAAAGAATTTTCTTCTATTCCTGAATCAGAATATTTCTATGAACTCTGTTTCTGCTTGTTGACTCCAGCCTCTTCTGCAAAAGTCTGCGATGCAGCCATTCAATCATTAAAGAAAGCGCAATTCCACAAAAGAGATATCGATCCTTTTCCTTATATTCGTTTGGTTCGATTCAACAGAACAAAAGCCAAGCGTTTACTCAAGATGAAAAAACAATTTCCTCAAATTTTCAAGCAACTCAACCAAGAAAAAAATACTGTTGCCTTGCGCTTCTGGCTGTATAAAAATGTAGAAGGGTTAGGCTTAAAAGAATCTGCGCATTTCTTAAGAAATATCGGCCATCGCAATCTCGGCATCTTAGATAGACATATTCTCAAGCACCTGCATCATAATAACATCATCCCAGAATTGCCAAAATCATTAACAGAAAAAAGATACTTAGACATAGAGCAAAAGTTCAGGAAGTTCTCAGAACAAGTCAACATTCCCATGGACGAATTAGATTTGTTGTTCTGGAGCATGGAAACAGGAGAAATTTTCAAATGAGCCTGCTGAGTTGGATTGCATTGGCTTATCTTATCGTGTTTGTTCCGATTCCTCTCATGTGGATTATTGTGCACACCACAACTTCTTTCTGGAGAAAAGTAGGGAAATGGACGTATGGCCTTGCAATTATCGTATGGATTCTGAGTGCGTTTTTTTTCACAAGCTACAAAGAAAATGTGCTGGGTATGCAGCATCCCTTTGTCATCTTACCATTTATTGCAGGTATTATGGCATTATTTCTTGCACTCTATATTGAGACGCAGCAAAGAAGAGTATTCTCATTGAAAACATTGATTGGATTTCCTGAGATCATGCCGAAACAATACCCGGGAAGATTGGTAACCTCAGGTATTTACGGGAAAATCCGCCATCCCCGGTATGTCAGCTACATTCTATTAGGATGGTCTCTAGCATTCCTCACGCGATATGTGGGTGGATATGTGTTCGCAATACTGTTGGCGTTCTCATTTTATATCATTATGATCCTTGAAGAACGAGAATTGCAGAAGCGTTTTGGAAGGGCCTATGAAGACTACATGAGGAAGGTTCCGCGATTATGGCCTCGCAGATAAAGAATATCGATGAAATCATAAGAATTCTAAAGAAAGAAGTCAAAAGCTATCAAGTTCCTGTGGTTGAGCTGTATGCAAAAAACAAGCATGTCTTCCATGTGTTGATTTCCTGTGTCTTGTCTTTGCGAACGCATGATGAAGTTACTGCGAAAGTCTGTGAAGTGTTGTTCAAAAATGTGAATGCTCCCAAGGATATTATGAAACTGGGCCTGCCTGCATTAAGGAAAAAAATCAAGAGCGTCAATTTCTACAAAACAAAAGCAAAAAATATCTACAAAATCTGTCAAATTCTGGAAGAAAAGTATGAAGGAAAAGTTCCTGAAACCCCTGAGGAATTGTTGGCATTGCCGAATGTAGGGAGAAAAACCATGGGAATCGTCATGGTCTGCGGTCATGCGAAAAAAGGTAATTATTTACCTGTGGATGCTCACGTTCATCAAGTATCAAATCGTCTAGGCTGGGTAAAAACAAAAACTCCTGAGCAGACAGAAAGAGCATTAATGAAAGTGATCCCTAAAAAATATTGGTTCGATCTGAATACTATTCTCGTAACATTTGGTCAGGGTACGTGCACCTCAATTTCTCCCTTTTGTTCAAGATGTCCTATTAGCAACTATTGTCCGAAAGTCAATGTGCAAAGAATACGCTAACGTTTTTTTACATTTGCAAGTAATCCAACAAGTCCAGCGCTTAAGAGCAGCGTACGCATAAAAGATCAAGGATAAACAACTTAATAAATCTAATGAAAAAATAAAAAAGAACTCTAGCGGATCTCGTATTCAGCCGTCACTTGCGCGGTCACTTCAAGCGTCTGCGGCTGGATAGGAACTTCAGCTGCTTTTCCTGACTCTGCCACAGCAAGATCACTATAGACGGGAATGGGATAGTAGTTCGTAGCGCTTTCGCTGACCTTCACAATCTTTCCTACTTTTCCGCCAACACTCCGGGCAAGGATTTCTGCTTTCTCGCGCGCTTCACTGCCTGCAGTCTCCAAAGCTTTGTTGAAGGTAGCCCTTTTTTTCTCATCACTCAATTCAAAGTTCACTGATTGGATTGAGGTAGCTCCATTTTTTACTGCAATATCAATGTACCTTCCTATTTTTTCAATATCTTCCGCAGTCACCTTTAAGGTATGGTCTGCTTGATAGCCCTTGAATACTGGTCCTTTTTCAGTCCAATCTTCTCTTCTGTAAACAGTGTAGGAGCTGGTTTCAACAGCATCTCGGTCCAGTCCAGCAAGCAGTAATGCACCAATCACATCCTCAGAAATTTTTTTATTTTCCTCCTGCGCTTCTTCTGCAGTATTTTTCAGCGTCTGAATGCTGGAATAAAATACCGCACGGTCCGGCTCCACGTTAAGAGTAGATTGTCCGGAGACACTGACAATGCTTGGCTCGCGTGTTCCTGCGGTGCAAGCGCTGAGCACCAGCAGTAAACTTAAGAAAAGACTTATGAATAAAGATCGTTGTAGTTCTCTTCCCATGAAAAAAAGAATGCTGCGAATGTTTATATAACTTGTGAAAGCTGCAGACGGAATTGTCAATGATTCGCAAAACTTATAAAGTTAACCCTGATAAAAGTTCTCATGGACTCTGCACTAGTGATTTTTACCCGCTATCCTGAAGAAGGGAAAGTAAAAACCAAGCTGGCCTTGCATATTGGTGAGAAAAACGCTGCTGAATTCTGTAGATGCATGCTTACTGACCTGATCGAAAAACACCGCAGCCACAGCTATGATATTGTGATTGCCTATACCCCAAAGGAAAAGGAAGAGGAAATCAAGAAGGAATATCAAGCAAATGTCTATGCCCCTCAGGAAGGAAAAGATTTTGGAGAGCGGGCGATGAACTTGTATAAAAACTTGTTAAAAAAATACAAGAAGGTCGTTGCCATTGGTTCTGATGTTCCTGATTTGGATCCGACACAAGCGCACAAGGCATTTATGGCATTGGATGCAGTGGATGTCGTGATTGGTCCGGCACGGGATGGCAGCTATTATCTGGTGGGTATGCGCTCCCCTATCGATATCTTCAGCAGCGTCAAAGGCTATTATCCAGAAATTCTGCGTGATACCTTAAAATTGTTGAGCGAAAAAGGCTATTCCTATGCATTGCTGGAGAAGAAAACCGATATTGATGACATTGAGACGTTCGGGAAATTGCAATCTACTTTAAAGCGCGAGCAGGCTCCCTTGACGTTTGACTTTTTGAAGAAGATTAAGGTATGATCAATCATAAACATTTTTTCTATGTCCAACTTTCAAAATGTAAAGAATTTTAATCTCTGTTTGTATGTCGATAATAACGCGATAATCTCCGACACGTAATTTAAAACCAACGATTTGAATAAGGGGTTCAAGATATTGAAAAGGCGCTTGTTTGCAAAGTTGAAGTTTATCCCAAATTCTTTGTTTAATTGAGGATTCTAATTTGTTAAAGTCTTTCAACGCTCTTTTTTCAAATTTAAGAGAATACATTGATTATAAACCAAGGATTTTTTTAGCCTCTTCCTCCGTATAAAATTCCCCTTTTTTTATACGTTCACGTGCTTCCTTTATTTCTATGATTGTTTTTTTGCTGAGACGTGGTTCCTTTTCACACATTTTCATGATAAAAACAAGTTTGCGAATGAGTTCATTATAGCTTTCATGTTTATATTGCCGATAATGATCCAATGCTTCTTTAGTGTTTTGATCTACACGAATAGTTGTTTGCATACTAATGTATACATCTATATACTATTTAAATGTTTCGATTTTGATTTTATTATTCTTATCCCAAATCTTTAAAAACTGTTTCTCATTCAATTTTCTCATGTACGACGTCATTATTATCGGAGGGGGGGTTTCTGGGTTAGGTGGTGCAGTCTATTGCGCTCGTTTTAATATGAAAACGTTGATTATCGCCGGCCGTCTTGGCGGTTTAATTCAGGATACCCATGTTGTGGAAAATTATCCTGGCGTTAACACATGGTCGGGTTATGAAATGTACCAAGCTTTTCTGAAACATACACAAGATTACAAGGATAAAATTGAAATTAAGGAAGAATTTGCAAAAGACATCAAAAAGAAAAGTGATATCTTCACAGTCAAAACTGATAAAGCAACGTACGAAGGCAAGACGATCATCTACGCAACAGGAACAAGAAGAAAAAAATTAGGAGTTCCTGGTGAAGTTGAATTTACCAATAAGGGCGTAAGTTACTGTGCAACATGCGATGCCCCGCTCTATAAGGGAGCAGTCGTTGCAGTCGTTGGCGGTTCAGATTCCGCAGCAAAAGAGGGATTGCTATTAGCTGAGCATGCAAAGAAAGTCTACATTCTTGCGCGTTCAACATTGCATCCAGAGCCCATTAATATGGATAGAGTGCAAGCCTTAGTCAAGCAAGGCAAAGTAGAGATCATCGAAGGAGTGCAAGTAGAAAGGATCAACGGAGATAAGATGGTCACTTCTGTTACATTAACGAAGCCCTATAAAGGAAAAAAAGAATTGGCAGTAGAAGGGGTTTTCATTGAAGTGGGCCATATTGTAGAGAATGAATTGGCAGTCAAGATTGGGGTGAAAATAGATGAGAAAGGCGAGATCATCACTGACAAGTATTCCAAGACAAATGTTCCTGGATTTTATGCAGCGGGAGATGTGACCGATCGTTCCTTCAAGCAGGCAATCACCGGCGTTGCAGAGGCATGCGTTGCAGCAGATCAGGCCTATAATTACATTGCTGAGATGAATGTCAAGAACAACAAGCCGAAAGTGGTGCCAAAATGATTATTATAAGAGAAAATCAACTTTCATTTGGTCTGCTTCAAGTTGGCTGTTGATATGAGCACAGAATTCTATGCAGTATTCAAAATGGGTAGCTGATACAATTTCTTTGCTACGTTCTGCAATAAACCGAACAAGAAAATGGTTTTTCTTTAATTCTTCAAGAAAAGTAGAGATTAATTTTTCATAATCCTTCCCTGATCTTTCTAATTTTGCAAATATCAGATCCTTAGATACGAGAGGCAAGGAATTTTTCTCAACTAATACATCAGCTATGGATGTGCATGTTCTCGTCGTATAGGTTCCTTCCACAAGTCCATTTTTTATCGTCACGAGGATATTACCCATTTCAAGCAAAGTTCTAACAAAAGGGTTATGTTGAGTGTAATATTGTAGTCTATTCTCTAAAGTTAATGGACCTTCATACGATCGAGCATGAGTGAAAGCAAACTGGTAATCCACTTCCGTAAATTGTGGTAAGTAAAGCATGTATCCTTTTTGTAG
Source organism: Candidatus Woesearchaeota archaeon (assembly GCA_964365915.1). Lineage (GTDB taxonomy): Archaea > Nanobdellota > Nanobdellia > SCGC-AAA011-G17 > DATDVL01 > DATDVL01. Next base: position 8,306 of record CAYIRJ010000007.1, on the reverse strand, counting down.
CGTCTTCTTAAAAACATTGTGAATGTCAAGGCAAGAGCATTTACAAGTATAGACCAACGAAAAAATAACAACAAAAAGGAAGACCAAATATTTAAATAGTTCTCAATGCCCGTTTCCAGAAAGGAAGGTGATGACATGGTTGAATTTGATGGTTTCGGCCCTGAGATGATAGTAGAGGCCTATAATCCCAAGACAGGAATGCGGGGATTCACCGTAATCGACAATACTAGTTTGGGTCCAGCGAAAGGTGGCATTCGCATGACCCCAACAGTTTCCATTGATGAAGTTGCTCGTTTAGCAAGAGCCATGACCTGGAAATGTTCCTTAGCAGACCTTCCGTTCGGTGGGGGAAAATCAGGCATCGTTGCAGATCCTCGCACTATGTCTCAAAAGCAGAAAGACGAGATCATCGCTGCATTTGCAGAAGCTATCAAACCTATCTGCCCTTCTAAATACGTTGCAGCTCCTGATATCAACACTGCAGAGCACGAAATGGGAATCTTTGCAAAAGCTAATGGTTCCATGAAGTCCACCACAGGCAAGCCTTCTTCCATGGGGGGAATTCCGCATGAATTAGGTTCCACAGGCTTCGGAGTGTTTCACGCAACAAAAGTTGCTTTGGATCATCTCGGAAAAGGCATGCGCAGCACCACATTCGCAGTGGAAGGCTTTGGCAATGTAGGAATGTTCGCTGCAAAATTCCTGACAGAAGCAGGCGCTACATTAGTTGCAACTTCAGATTCAAAAGGAACTATTTACAACGAAAAAGGCATAAACTATAAAAAATTAGAAGCAGTCAAGAAAAAAGAAGGATCTGTTACCAAGTACCCCGGAAAAGTATTATCCAATCACGATATCCTATCAGTGAAAGCAGATGTCTTAATAACTGCAGCACTTCCCGATCTGATCCAGGCAGGTGATGTAGATCATATCAAGGCAAAATTGATTGTGGAAGGATCGAATATCCCGACAACTCCTGATGTGGAGGACTTATTCCATCGCAAGAAGATATTAGTGGTTCCTGATTTCGTTGCCAATGCAGGCGGAGTGATTTCCAGTTACGTGGAATACATTGGAAAAAGGAAGGAGTACATGTTCAGGATGGTTGAGGATAAGATTGTCAAGAACACAAGATTAGTATTAGACCAAGCAGCAAAGAAAGGCATCAAGCCACGAGATGCTGCGGTAGCCATTGCTCAAGAGCGTGTATTGAAAGAGTGCAAGACGTGCAAAATCTAGGAGTCCTATGATTATTCGCTATGCAGGATTGGAGAAATTAGCAAGGCCTGAAAAGGTGGATGTTGAGTCGCTTGCAGAAAGATATGCACAAAGACTCGAGCGTTTTTTTCCACAGCCTGACGCAGAACTGCAGGTGCATCTTAAGAGGTATGATCAGGCAGGTGCGCGCATCAAATATTCTGTGCATGTCCGCGTGGGCATAGGAAAATCAGGCCAGGCAGAAGCTGTAGACTGGGATTTGAGGAAGGCAACACGTTCTGCATTAGAGAAATTGGAGAAAGAGATCAAGCATAAGTTCAAGAGGGAGTAATGTACAAGCAAGTGGTGCTCGTTCGGCAGGATCTTAAGTTATCTCCTGGCAAGTTGGCTGCGCAATGCGGGCATGGATTTGTAGAATCGTTCTTGAAAGCAGAGGAAAAGATCAAAAAGAAATGGTTGCAGGAGGGTGCGAAAAAAGTGGTGTTGAAAGTGACCGACGAAAAGGAAGTAAGGATGTTCTATGCCGAAGCGCAGCTGCAGCACATTCCTTGTGCACTCATTACTGATGCAGGGCATACAGAATTAACTCCAGGAACAGTAACGGTGGTAGGATTGGGTCCGGAATCTGAGGAAAAGCTGGACAAGTTAATAGGGAATCTTAAAATATTATAACAAAAAGGTAGTTACAACTGTCCATAAAATTTATAAACCGAAAAAGGATCCAAGAAAATTGGAACGGTCATAGCTACCTGGTCCTACCGGATCTCGTTCGATCTCCATTGGTCAAGCAGGTATACGTTCTTGGTTCTACTGCCCTCTGTGGCGGGAAGCCAAGAAAGCTGTTCCACTTTTCATCACATGTCACGCATTATCGAAAGGACAAGTCAGAATCCCGGTCGTCATCTTGAAATAGAAGATGGACTGTTGATAGGAATTCTTTCCGATCTCATGCATGGGTATCGCAGGAATCTTCGTATTGGAGGAACAGAAAGAATTCCCTCTAAAGAACAGTTGGATGCATGGGTAGAAGGAAAAAACATGCCATACGTATCTGAGTTGGTAGAAGAAGTGCTTGCAGGATACCAAGAAAATAGTCATCTTGCAAGATATCAGGCAGAAGCGGAGCACAAGCACTGTACGGTGGAATCCCTCTTGCAACGCGCAATTTTTTCGAACAGGGAAGAGATCTATTGTCGTGCCGAGATTAATAAAAAAGAAAATTAAAAAGAAGCCAATACAATTTCATTGTTTTCCAGGAAGGCTTCCTTTTTCAGCTCATCCACAATGTAAAATATTTTTTTCTCCTCAATCTTAAAGCAGCTTTCCATCTCATCCAGAAAGCTCTCCACATGCGGCAGATCTCTGAGCACAGCCTCCACAAGATAATGGTAGCCGTTATTCACACGGTACGCAGAGTTCACATACGGGCTTCTCATCAGATAATGTTTAGCTTCTTCACGATCTTCTTTTTTTACGCGCAATACCAGATGAATTCTTGTCCCATATCCCAGCTGCCCAAAATCTAGCAGGGAAGTATGCTTGGTAACAAACCGGTTCACATTTCCCTTCAGCTTGTCAAATATGGTCGACACAGGAATCCCCGTTTTTTTCGAGATGCAAGTGAGGCTTTCCCGAGCGTTCCTCCTGAGCTGCAGAAGGATCAGCAAATCTTTCTTACTGAGGCGTCTCATTTTGCTTCTCCTCTTTCACCAATTTTCCATACAGCAACAGCGCCCCAGTAATTCCGCATCCAATGCTGGCAATTGTCGAGGCAATGCTGATGCTATACCCCATTTTCTGCCCCACATCAATGCAGAAGTTCGACAAGCTATTTTCTGAATAGCTCATGGAACTCAACGCCTGAAAGCTTCTCCCTGTCCCATACAGCGTCAATCCTAATCCTCCCAGAATTGATCCTATCCCAATCAATGCCCCCAAATTCTTTCCCTTGTCAATGAACCCCATTCCGCTCACCTCCTGAAAGTTTACGGATATCAGAAAGAAAGTCGGAACAGGCATATAGATATTATCCTTATATTATAATAATGCATTAGAATATTATAATTATGAAGATTCTGAATAAAGAGCAGCAAAAAGGCAAAAGAATTTAAAAGTTTGATTCGATAACAAAGATATGACTTCATTTGCTGAACAAGTATATCGCATATGCAAGCAAGTTCCTCAAGGGAAAGTTGCTTCTTACAAGCAGATTGCTGAAGCTCTAGGAACAAAAGCATATCAGGCTGTCGGCCAAGCGTTAAACAAGAATCCTTATCGCGAAGTGCCGTGCCATCGCATCATTAATGCAAAAGGCGAGCTCCATGGATTTGCCCAAGGATTAAAAAAGAAACAACGGTTATTAGAAGCTGAAGGAATACAAATTGTTCAGGGAAAGGTAGATTTGAAGAAATTTGGAATGCATTGGAAGTCTCAGAGCTAAGGAAGAAAAGAAATGTCATGGGCTTAGAAGAATATCTTGCACAACACCAGGTTGCGCAGAAAAATGAAATCACGCTTGATCCTACACTGAATAGTATAATGAGCGCAGCGTCAAAAATTCTGAATTGCCATAGCTATGATCTTAAACACTATAAAGTATTCCAGGATGTGCCTATATATGGAATAAGAAATAATCTGGTTTTTTTCTCTCCCAACGACATTGTTGTGGTCAAGATGGACACGGAAATTGCTCCGACAGACAAGCGCGCGAGAATAATAGAAGATCGATTAAAAAGTCAGTTGAAAGGAGTGTATGACTATTTGCGAAAACAGTTTAGATGCGCCCCTCGCATGATTGGGGTCTATTGGGGAAAATCTTCTGGATTGCAATACTTTGAAATTCCTCGCCCACTAGATCATCTGTTACCGTCACCACACGCAACCAAAGTATGAAGCATGTCCAGATTGATTTCAAATGCAGCCACAGGAAGAGAGAGACGAAAGTTCTGCAATACTGAAGGATGAATTTCTCCAAGTACCCCCATCATAGTTCCATGTATTGTAAGTGCTGCTACTCTTCCCTTAATAAAGGCGTCAAAAGATCGTTGCGGTGCAGTAAACGTTGCCTCAATGTTTAAATGTTTCGTAAGATATTCAACCATCTGTTTTATCTTGGTATAGTCTGCTCCTTCTCCGCACAGCGTGATTGCCAAATGCTCAGCTTCTTCTACCCCTGTTTCTTTTGTTGTTCCTGTTCCTGAAAAGATGGTTCCCATTTCAAACAGATGTTGCGGATAGGAATGATGCGTGTTCTTGCTGAGTACATCTAAAAGATTGGGAATAATGCTGCTCCTTAAGACAGTGTAGTCTTCGCTTTTGCTGTCCATGAGTTCTAGAGGTTGTTGCGTGCTATTGATCTTTGTCGTCTGCAGTTCTTTGCTGCTCAGATGATACGTGCTGGTTTCTAGTAATCCCAATCCAATGAGCAGTTCTGCAAGTTTGCTTTTGAACGTGGTCATGGGATGTTCTCTTCCCTCAGTAGAAATATTCGGAATAATTGCAGGAAAATGTTCATATCCATAGGCAATGGCAACATCTTCAATCAGATCTACTTCATGAATGATATCAGTACGGTAGGCAGGGATAAACACCTTTTTATTTACATACGTATAACCCATTTTTTCTAAAAGCTTTTTCAGCGTTGATTTGTTCAAGGATAATCCTAGAAGTTTATTCACCAGGGAAATATTCAATTTCATTGTTGCAGGATTGAGCTGTGGCGTAGTGAATGTTTTTCCAGGATACTGCATCGTGACTGTATAAATCGTTCCGCCCATGTCTGCAAGCATCGTCACAAGAATGTTTAAGGCTTGATGCAAATTCTGAAGATCGGTTCCCGTGCATTCAACAAAGACATTTTTTGTGTTTGTCGTGATCTTCCCTGTGTCTTCTGAATTGGTATAGGGGAGCATACATAGGACATTGTCGTTAGCATCAATGAAAAAAGGGTAGTGGGTCCATCCTGCGGTGATATGCTGATACACTTTGCCTTTGGGATGCAAGGCTTCTATCTGATTTGCGCGCAGCATTTTATTAAATCCTAAAGGCTTGAACTGCACGGTTTTCGGATCTTTGGCAATGTAGCGAAGAGGAAAATGAATCGAATCTAATGGATATAGTCCATAAGCAGATTTTTTTCTTCCCCGCCCATGCGTTAATGCAAGTTTTTCCTGAATCTGCATAATATCTTTAATTCTTTCATCAGTAAACTGGATATTCTTGACCACAGCACAAACTGTATAGGGGCGCATCATTACATTTTTATCAACAATAACTTTGTACGTGCTGGGGTTAACCTTGTATTCTTGGAGCCCTTTCCGCACTCCTAAGAAGGTTTTCAAGGCACGTGCAAATCCTTGCTCACTAAGAAGATCTGGCCTGTTGGGAAAAACCTCAACTTCAATGGCATCTTTGCTGATGCTTTCAACATCGGTCCCAAGCATCGCCATGCGGTCTGCCAGTTGATCATCGCTTAACTTTTTCCCAATATTTTTCAGAAGCGTGTGTTTATTGAAGGTTATTTTAGGCATCATCGCACCTGAAGATTCATGGTTCGTAGTTGCTCAAGGTCATTGCCATACATCTCACGCAAATCCTTGATGCCATAATGCTCAACACTAATTCTATCAATTCCCAAACCCCACGCAAGAACAGGAACAAATTTTCCTAATAAGGGTTCTACAACTTCAGGTCTGAAGATTCCTGCTCCTCCAAATTCTACCCATGTTTTTCTAGTAGGATGCCAGATATCAACTTCGACCGAAATGTGGGTGTAAGGAAAAGGGCCAGGTCTGAATCGTATTTTGTCATGACCCATCGCGGTAAAGAAGGTTTTTAAATATCCTAGTAAATGTTGTAAGTTCGCATGCTCATCAACAACAATGCCTTCAGTCTGATAAAATTCAAACAGGTGCTTCCAATCTAGCGTCTCATTTCTAAAGACTTTTCCAACGCTGAAATATTTTCTTGGTAAGGAAAGCCTTTCTTCCTTGATTTTTCTTAAGGTTTGCACAGACAAACACGTCGTATGCGTTCTCAGAACATTTCTTTTCGCTTCTTCAGGATTCCATGGTCCGCCCCATCCTTTGCTTCCCGTCTTCCCACCCTGTTCATGCACAGCCCGAACTTCTTTCCAGAATCCAGGAAGCTTTCCTTGGGCAGGATGCTTGAGATAATAGGTATCATGCAATTCTCGTGCAGGATGGTCTTGCGGAGTAAATAAGGCATCAAAATTCCAGAAGCTGGTTTGTACCTTCGTACCTGTCATTTCTTCAAAGCCAAGGTTCTTCCAGATGTTCCTGATATATTCTAGAGTATGTGTGGTGAAATGTTTTTTCCCTCCAGAAAGAGCAGGAACACTTGCTTGAAGATCGTAGCTTCTGAATGCTTTTGTCTTCCATTGTTGCTGTTGGATGAGCTGAGGAGTCACTGCTTCCAATAAGTCAGTAGTTAATTTTATTTTTGTTAATTGCTTTCCCAAAGGAGTAAGTTGGATCGTAATAGTGGTTTGTTCTTCAAGAGCAATCAAGTCTTTTCTTTTTTTTAATGCTTCAAGAATGTTCTTATCAAGGGCAGCAGCAGGTCGAGGCAATTGTTCTAAGAGTTGCTGTTCTGGAGTTTTTGCCTGGAGCAATTCTTCTCCTTTTTTCGTCAGGTCTAATTTGCCTTGCGTAATGGTAATTGCCTGCTGGTTTTTCAATGTTCCCAGGGCAATGGTAAATTCCTCGTGCGTAAGCCTGCTGCTTTCTTTCACATCAAGAATGCTTCTCGGTTTTTTCTCAAGTTCTTTCAATAATTGCTGTTCAGGCAGTCCTTCGTTGAGATAGCGTTTTCCATTCTCACCTAAAGTAACAAGGATGGTAACGGTTTTGTTGCGGGTAAGAATCTTTTTGTTTTCAAGCCATTGCAGTGCGCGGGTAATTTCTACTTCCTGCATGCCGCTTTTTTGGACAAGCCCAGGTACAGTCATTCCATCTTGGAGATAAGGCAAAAGTTTCCGCTCTAAGGGATGTAATTGCTTGGCCACCTCTTCCAATTGCATAGGAGTCTTGCTTCTTTAAGAATTTATAAACTATTCTGTAAGGATAGGCTTATCACGAGCTCTTGTGAGCAGATTTGCTGAATACATTTTATAAGTACTTCTTAAAGAAGTGAGTTCCAAGAAAAACTTTTCCATTCATAAAATTTAAGATCATAGTACGTTCCGTTGTATTTTGTTATAGAGTATTCTTGAGATTCTGTTGAGTCATGAATCCAAGCAAGATCAATTTCAGTTATGTAATCATATCTCCTCATCGCTTCTCTTCCAGTCATAACCTCAGAACGAAGATAATAATGAAGACGAGGATCTTTAGTTGTTACAATTATTTTCTTTTCACTTAAGGATTCACTTGTTTCCATTTTTCAAGCTCTCCCACGCAGTGTTGAACATGATCCGCATGGTATCCACAAAGTAAGGGCTTTTCACCCAGATGCCGGTATCGTAATCTTCATGCATTTTGTTATCATCAGCCATCATAAACAGCATTTCTCTACCATCAATAATGGCAAACCTTCCTTGCAGATGCTCAATGTTCCTCACTTGCACATAATCTTTCACAAGGTCCATCACGCGCTGGTGTTCCCTGCTTAAAGGAGCAGCAATCTTGATCTTCACACCTTTCTGTTTTAATGCTTTAAAGAGGTTCTTGAACTTTTCGCTTTTTCTGATAAGCCCGTCGTGGCTGGTCATGATAAGAATCTCTTTCTCTGCATTTTCCATCATGCTGCCCAGTTGGCTGTAAATACTATTTCTTCCCTGGATGCTTCCTGCCAGGCTTGCAGGATCAATATGCTCCACTCCCTGCTTGTAGAGCAGTTCAAGTTCGCTGAACAAATCTTCCTTCCTGACTTTTTCCAGCATCTTGGTTTTGTTTTCAGCATCTTGGTGGATTAAACCTTTCATGCGTTTCACAATCTCTTCAGGATGCACTGCAATATACTTGATGGGCCTGCCTAGCTTCATAATGATGAATCCTTTCTTTTCTAAACTTTCAAGAACGTCATAGCTTCTGCTTCTTGGCACATCACTCATATCACTTAACTCTCCT
>CAYIRJ010000006.1:31710-42456 GCA_964365915.1 Candidatus Woesearchaeota archaeon | reverse complement strand
ATGGCAGACAACAAAATTTACTTGCCCCAATCCGGCGCAGGGTTAACGCGATACGATGCGCACACCTCGCGGATGCAAATATCCCCCTACACTGTCATGATTATCATTGGAGTTATTATTGTGCTGGGGATTATTCTGTATCTTTAAGGTCAATATTCCCCTTTTGCTGTGCCAATGCATAAATGCGATCACGATGTTCTTTTTCACGCTTGTATTTCTCTTCAGCTGCTCTATGTGCTTCAAGGCACTCATATAACCATACCGATCCCGGCCTCAGAATCCTTTTAGGACCCATGCTCCCGCTTGCAGTACCATTAATCTCATATGCCACCATTTGGTGAAAGAGGTATTTTCTCTCGGCACAGAGCTTATAGGCCTGTTCAGCAAGAAAGCCAAAAACAGGGATGGCCGTAGGAGATTGAGAAGGATAAACAAAATGATGCGCGTTGCCTTCCTCATCAATGGCCGTAAATTCAAGAGTTTTCTTTTCTTTTCTTAATGCAGGCACCTCCACCCATTGTACCATCTGTTCAAGTTGCTCGTAAAGAATGGAAAACAGCCGAGAAGGATTTTGCTTTGGTTTTTTCTTGAAAATATTTAACAACCCCATAAAACTTTGCATCATTCAAAGTTTATTAATCTTTCTCACTCCTTACTGCAACACTTTCAAATCAGGACTCAATAAGTAAATCATGTCCTCCTTGCTTCTCAATCCGCGGTACATTCTCTGCTTGTATTCCCGTGCAGCCTTATCAAAATAGAATTCAAGATAATGGTCAGGCTTCTCCCGCTTCAGCACCTGCCAGAACACATCGTGCATGCTCGGATACGGATACTTCGTATACACAATAGAATTGCACATCGCTCCAGGAAAATCAACTCCCCTATTGCATTTCGTGCTGTATAAAATATCAAGCTTCCCTGTCTTGAAGAGCTGCATTAATTCCCCAGTTTTCCCTTCTTCCTGTAAAGACTGCAATTTTTCAGAGGGCATCACAGTCAATTGATAATGTTCTTGCTCTTCCCTGCTGGGTAAATCTGCAAAGCTGTTCACATGCACTAACGTTGGCCGGGGCGCCTGCTCAATGCATGCCTCCAATGCTTTCAAGTAATCCTCGCGTGTCACCTTCCCGTTTTGGAAATTTCTGTAGCGGAACTCCCGTTCTTTCTGGGTAAACACTTTCTTCACCGTTCCGAAATCTTTAGGCTCCGCCTCAATCACCAGATAGTCAGTAATTCCAAAAATGTCCCGAAGCACCTTTTTGCTGTGCAAAGTTCCCGACATGAAGACAAACGCTTCATTTTTCTCTAAATAATCGTGCAGCTTCTTTTGCAAGTCGATGTTCACAATGTGCAATATGGTTTCTTGCTTGCTGTTCTTCAGATACATTACATAACTCGTCGTCTTGTAATCTGCAAAGCTCAGAGCAATTTCATAGTAAGGGATTAATTCTTCATATTCCCCTAAGTAAGAGTTTCTCAGGAAATAATCCAGCAGTTCCACAGCCTTGTTCGTGCTCAGCTGCATAATCTCCTTGCCAGAATTCTTTTGCATCAGCAGCTGGACAAGCATATGGATTTCCTGCAAAACTTCCTTGATGTCAACATTGTGTTCATAGTCCATGACGCGCTTGAGGCGTGCGGCAAGGTAATGCAGGTTGATCTTGTGTTCGTTGCTCAGATGGTCAAGGAATTCATCTCCCTCATCAATGATCTCCAGCTTTGTTGCAGGCTTTCTCAGCATCAGATTCTCCAGCTCGTACTTCTTGCTATTGAAAATAATTACATCCGCATCCCTATAGGCATGGAACTGCCCATAGTAGCTGCATCCCGATTTCCGCTGCACCAGGCACATCTTGTTGTTCTTAATTGCAGTATAAGGAAGTCGCTTTCCGTCCAGTGTGGTTTTGAATGCAAACTCTTCAGAAACAATCGGGCTCCAATACGGACACGCTCCTGCAACTGCAGTTCGTGTAAAGTCCTTGAGTTCCACAAAGTCCGCAGCATCAACTGCAGGATTCTGTGCCACAAACGGGTGAAGCAATCCAAGGTTTTCTTTTCGCAGTTCAATACTGCACGGCAAGAACGGATAGTCTGCCTTTTTCTCAGTATTGAACAGGCAGGGATGATTATTTCTTCCCGTAATCATCGCAATCTTCAGCTGCTCTCCGTTTTGCTTATACAGTTTCAATTTCTGCACATAGTCATGCTCGTATTGTTTCTGCAAAAATTTCACAGGCACGACTAAGGAGGTTTTTCCAATATGGCATGCAATGTTCAAGGCAACAGCACTTTTCCCAGAACCCGGGCTTCCGCGAATGAAGATAATTTTGTGCCCTTGCTGGCGCGCTGCAAGCACTTCTTGTACCACGTCTTCCTGTGTTTTCCCGTTGCTGAAGGTCAAAGGAGGCAAGAATTCATTCTTCTCATTATAGAGCGACCACATGAGTCCGTCTCCAAGAAAGGAATTTATAAAGATTTAGAAAAGAAATGTCAACCCTATATCCGATCATAAACTCTTCCTCGACGATCAATATAACGCACCCAAAGAATCGGCGGGTGATGGGATATATCAACAAGAATTTTATAATCCCCAACACGAATTTTATAAGTATAAATTTCATTTTTAATGGTCTCAATCCCACGGCCAGTTTGACCAACTTCGCGTAATTTTTTGACAATGCGTCGGGCAAGTTAGGGAGATAATTTTTCAAGCTGTTTTTCAGCCTTTGGGTCGTAACGGATCTCGTAAATCATAAGAACTTTTTCTCGATTTCTGTTTGAGTTTTGAATTGAGAAAAATGTCTTTTTCTAGAAAGAGCAAGTTGTTGTTGCACTTTTTGAGTCAGAGGAAGTTGCGATTCTTCTAATATCTCTTTCATTTCATCTAATTCTTTCTTTAAATCAAGAATATTTTTATTCACCTGTTCAAGCGTTACAGTTACCATAACGGGAGTAAAGGAAAACGAGTTTTTATAGTTTTCGTAAAAGAATCAGGAAAATCTTCATTTCAAGGCTTTGCAAAAAAAATATCATCCTTTTCAAAACGCAGTTTCTTTCTCGGTGTGTCAGCCGCGTAGCCAAGAGGACAAAGTACAGTGGGAATCAAATTGCTCGGAAGTGCAAGCATTTTTGCAAATTCCTCAGGACTAAAGCCTTCCATCGGGCATGAGTCGAAACCAAGTGCTTTCGCTCCGTTCAGTGCATTTCCCAGTGCTAAATACACTTGCCGCTGCGACCAAGCCAGTTTCTTCTCAGGGGAAAGTTTCTGTTCAAATATCCGCATGGCTGCTGCACTCTGCTCTGCCTGTACAGCAGAAATTCCTGCCTGCATCACAATATCTTTGAGATCCTCGATGCGCTGCGCAATATCCATATCAGCGCAAAATATCAAAAGGTGCGAACAGCTCGTAATCTGCGCTTGATGATGTGCGGCGGGGGCAAGCTGCTCTTTAAGCTGCTGATCCTTCACCACAATAATGGTCCAGGGCTGGAGATTCCAGGAAGAAGGAGCAAGTCTGATAAACTCAAAAAGAACTTTTATTATTTCTTCAGGAATTTTTCTGCCATCAAACTGTTTCGTAGCATAGCGTTGTTCTACAATGTCCTTAAAGTCCATAAAGAAAAGAAAGAAACGCCATTTTATTAGCGTTTCTCTCCAGCTCCTCTATTTTTTCGCTGACGCTCTTCACTTCTTTCTGAAAGTTGTCGCAATATGTATTCAACAATGCAATGCATTCTTCTTTGGCCAAGAAATCACTAAATTTTTAAAGTGATATGCACGCAGCGAAGGCATGTTTCCTGGAATGAACAAGAAGGCCTTAGAACAGGCCATGAAAAAGCTGAATATCAAGCAAGAAGAGATCGATGCATCCGAGGTCCTCATCAAAACGCGAGAAGGAAAAGATTTGATCATCAGAAATCCGCAGGTCTCCAAAGTGAACATGATGGGCCAAGAAACCTTGCAGATTGTTGGTACCCTAGAAGAACTCTCTGCATTTTCTGAAGAAGATGTCAAAACAATCATGGAACAAGCTAACATTGATGAAGCAGCAGCAAAAAAAGCGTTGGAAAAACATAAGGGTGATTTGGCAGAAACATTGTTAGAATTGCAGAAATAAATATTTTATAGCACAAATTTCATGCGAGTAAATATGAAGAATCCATGCAAAACCATTGATGGATATGTGACGAAGGGAATACAGTATATACTCAAGAGTTATAATTGGGTAACGGGTGGGGATAAATATGATTTTGCGCGCAATTTGAGTATGATAACCCCGGCTGTATTTTTAGGAAGTGGTTTAGTAAATGGAAGTGAAAAAGGGATATTTGCGGGCTGTGTACTTTCTAGTGCAGCACTATTACACACAATGGTTAATCATAAATTATTACAACTCACTAAAGAAAGAGAAGAAGAATCTCAAAAACAGGAAATACTTGATCTGGAACTAGAATTACAAAAGAACACATATAAAAAAGTTGGATATTTCAATGTAATATTAGGAATATTAACATATGCTGTAGATGCATATGGTATGGAAGGTCTTACTGTACTAGGATTAGAACAGTTTGTGTTAAGCCTTGATGAAAATGTCCCTCGTCGAAAGCATGTTTTTGCACGCGCAAAGGAAAAGTTGGCAGACATTATCCAGTCTTATAAAGCACAGCCAACAATGTAAATAGCAAAGGAATGTATCATTTATAAACAAAAACCTTTATTAAGCGGTTGCAACATCTATTTTAAATGCAGACCTTTCAGCGCCTCGTAGATGAATCTAACAAGGCATTCCAAACTGCAGACCATCTCACATATAGTACTTTTCCTTTGGTGCGTGATGCCAAGCTGCTGCTCGTCATTACTGAAAATCTCTTTGCAGCATTAACCAAGGGCATGGAAGCCATGGTCTATTATGAAAAGTTGTACAAAAGAATTCCTCCCATCAACAATGATTTTCATTCAACGTTCGATGCCTTCAAGGAAAAATGCCTGACCCGTTACAACTTTTCCAGGGACGCAGTCATGGTCATTCGGGACATCAAGGGAGTTTTGGATCACAGGAAAAAATCCCCTGTGGAATTTCGAAGAGGAGCAGACAGATTCATCATGGCAGACCATGATTTCCGCATGCAAAGCCTGGACATCACCAAAGTCAAAAACTATTTGCAAATCACCAAGCAGTTCGTGTTTCGCTTGAATAGCATTCATAACAAAATTGCCGCGACCTACGCGCGCGGGCTATAAAGGGGTGTTTCCCAATGCTGGAAGACGTTGAGGAGTCTGCAAAAGAAGAGCTCAAGCGTGCCGACCATATGATTTACGTTACATTGAAATATACGCGCACAGCAGACGTGATAAAAAATACCATCAAGCGCCTGATTTCCGCGTTTGATTTTGCTATTATTGATATTCTTAAGCATATGAAGTCCAAGAAAAAGATCAAGAACATTCCTGAGTTGCCAAAGCTGCGCGCTGATCTGTTGCATGCCATTTCAGCAGAGTTCCAGGAGGACATTGATTTCTATATCCTTTTGAAGAACATCGACAAGGCAGAGTACAGCAAAAAGGAAGAATATCGCAAGAATGTTGCGCTGCTCGCGCATATCAACCCCAATGAAACCCGCGAGATTAATATGCCTTTGCTGATGGAGTACTACAAAAAGACGATCGACTTTGTCAAGCGGTCAGAGGAAATGCGCACAAAAAAATAAGATGGACCTCTACAGAATAAAAGGATACACATTAGAAGGAAAAAAAACCAAGAGTACCATAGCTTCTGGCCCCGTAATTATTCGCAACCAGAAGGTATTGCTGCACAAAGCACCATCCACAGGAAAGTATCAGTTTGTAGGGGGAAGACTTGATGATGATCTGAATCCCAAAACCAACGCAAAATACAAACCGTTAGTGGACTTAGGATTAAAAGTAAAAATTCGGGAGGACCAAGATCCTTTAATCCTGCTGGGGACTATCCAGCGGGAAGGAAAGCAGGAGCATGTCGTGTTGATTCATTATCGGGGAGAAATTGCAGAAAATGCCAAGCCTACGAAAGGAAAATATGGCTGGTACACCTTAAAGGAAATCAAGGAACTACAAAAGCAAAACCAATTATCCTCCTCCAATGTCATGATTGCAAGCGAATATTTTTTGAAACACAAAAAATAAAAGAGGTTGTATGGAATATCCAAGAACAATTGCATTAGTCTCAGCAAAGGGCGGTTCTGGCAAGACCACTGCAGCGTTAAATCTAGGGATTGCCTTGCGGTATTGCCAGAAGGACGTGACAGTCGTGGATGCAAACTTGCATAATCCTAATATCAGCATGCACCTAGGAGCTCCTCAGGTCCCCATTCATCTCAATCATGTGCTGCAGGGAAAACACACAATCCATGATGCAGTTTACCAGCATCGCTCAGGAATCAAGATTGTTCCTGCTTCACTCTCGTTGCAGGATGCATCAGTGTCTGCGCGTGAACTTCGCAATCATGTAAAGAGTCTGCAAACAGATATCCTGCTGCTCGACACTCCTTCAGGATTGCATGAGAATGCGCTGCACGCATTGCACGCAGCAGACGAGGCATTATTGATCACGCAACCAGAATGGCCTGCAGTTGCCGACGGGCTCAAAACGCTGCAGATACTGCGTCACTATCAGATCCCCTGCCATGGAGTGCTGGTCAACAAGGCAGGGAGCAAGCACGATATCCCTACTGCGATCATTGAAGACACGCTCAAGACTAAAGTGGTAGCAACCATCCCATTTGACAGCAATATGCGTTGGGCGCTGCGCAGAAAAGAACCCTTGGTGTTTCTGGATCCGCATTCTCCCGCAGCAGAATCGTACATTCAGTTAGCGAAGCACCTCATAGGAAGGCAAGAACCAAGAGAAAGAAAATTCTTAGGATTATTTTGAACACTGAAAGTGTTACAAAAACTGTATCACAAAATATAAAAAGTGTTACAAAAATTGTATCACTTTAGAAAGCGAAGAACCATCAGAAATTATTCATGAATCTGAAAAAGTTTTAGAACATTGAATCAAGAAGAACAAATATATTCCAAATCTTTTGCATTTAACACATTGGAACGGCCGCGCAAAGGCCGAACTTCGGCAGGAATTCGAGACCCCAAATACTTGAGAAAAGTCCTGATATTAGAATATCTTCCTCGTTGAGCCTCAGGAACGTCTTCAGTTAATACCAACAGAACATACTCTTTTTTGGGATGTAAAGAATATTCCACATTTTGGACAACAGGTTTCCAAGATAGTCGATCCTTGAGCAAAGACTGATGTTCTTCCCGAATTCTAAAAACTGCATACCGGCGATACATTGCAAATTCAGTCATTCATTGAACGATTTATAAGCATAATGGATTCGAGGATTTTGTTTTCAAAAATGAAAGCAGTAAAGCTTAAATAGCATCATCAAAGAAGAATAAACATCATGAACCGAGCTGATTGTCTTCATTAAGAAAACAGGTTTTTCTAGCGTAAGCTCGCGCATGAAATTTGATAGCACCCGTCGTATAGGAGGAAATTTCCGTTTCCTAATACAATGGCTCATTACAGAGGCCTGTGGTTGCTTTCTGAAAAGTATCAGCAAGCCTCGGAGGGGAGTTCGATTCTCCCCGGGTGCTTTTTTATTTCTAGGAGTTGACAATGAAACTTGAGCGCGCAAAAGGAACGCGGGACTTTATGCCCGAGCAGAAGATGGTGCGCGATTACATTATTCAGACCATCAAGCGCGTCTTCGAACTGTACGGATATCGCCCTTTAGAAACTCCAGTGATAGAGCGTTATGATGTGCTCGCTTCCAAATATGCAGGCGGAGCAGAAATTCTGAAGGAAACGTTCAAGCTGAAAGACCAAGGCGGTCGTGACTTGGCATTACGGTATGACCTTACTGTTCCATTAGCAAGGGTCGTTGCCATGAATCCCACGCTGAAGATGCCGTTCAAGCGCTATCAGATAGACAAGGTATTCCGCGACGGCCCCATAGAAAAAGGAAGAGTCAGGGAATTCTATCAATGCGATGCAGATGTGATTGGTATTGCGCAAATGAGTGCAGATACAGAACTGATTGCCATTGCACAGGACGTATTCAAGGAATTGAAATTGAATGTTATCATCAAAATCAATAACCGCAAGATACTTGATGCAATGATCGATGCGGTGGGCATTACGCAAAATAAAAATGACATCCTATTAACACTTGACAAGCTCTACAAGATTGAGCGTGCAGGAGTTGAGAAGGAGCTGGCAGAAAAAGGAATCAGTGCAGCAGCAATCAAGCAGTTATTGGACATGGTTACTATGAAAGGCACTAACGAAGCAAAAATAAAGAAACTAAAAGATCAGCTCAAAAACAATGAAGGGCTGCAGGAATTAGAATGCCTGTATAAAGGTGCAGCAGCAATGGGAATCAAACCATTTTTCGATCCTTCTCTAGCACGAGGTCTGGCTTATTACACTGCAACGATTTTCGAAGTCGTGCTTTTAGACAAGCAGATGGGCTCTGTCGGAGGCGGCGGAAGATATGATAATCTAATTGGAAGCTTAGTGGGCTCAGGAAAGTATCCTGCAGTCGGCATCTCCTTCGGATTAGATCGCATGTATGATGTAATAGTAGAAGACAGAAAATTCCCGACAACAACCACGCAAGTCTACGTGATTCCTGTAGCTAGGGAAGACAGGGAAGAATCCGTAAGGATAGCGCAAGAGCTGCGCGCTGCAGGAATAAATACTGACATGGATCTCGCCAGCAAGAGCGTTACCAAGAATCTCGAGTATGCGAATAAATTAGGCATTCCCTACGTCATGGTACTAGGAGAGAATGAAAGGAAAAAGAAGAAATTTAAATTGAAAGACATGCGGTCAGGAAAAGAACAGGAATTAAAAAAAGAAGAAATAATTAAATTCCTAAAAAAAGGAAACCCTATTTCAATTCCACCTTGATCCCTTTTCCTGCTTTCGCCATCTTATTGTAGAAGAGCACGAAAAGCAACGCTCCCAAATAAATAAGGACAGTATAGACGAGCACGTTCAATAGGAACAGCACAAAAAAGTTCGTGCCTTCCGCTGCTGCTAAGGTTCCGGACTGAAATGCAACATAGTTCAATATTCCTGTTATCAATCCAATCAGAAATCCAAAACATCCGTAGAGCTTCGTAAAGCTTACCACATCAATTCTCGAAATAATCCTCATCTCATGCTTCTGGACTGTCATGGTATACCTCCTATTGTAATGTGATATGAATATCTCCAAAGGGAATCTCTTGATGAATGTCAATTTTCTGCTGATTAGACAGATAAAGCATCGGAATGAACGTCATAAGGATATCACGCTTGCTGGCAGTGCTTCCCACCAGCTGCTGGAAAGTCAAAGTGGAACTTCCCCTGAACCAAGACATAATGCGATGATAAAGATTCTTGAGCAAGGCAGCAATGTCAATTTCTTTCTGAGGAATATAGACTTCTCTGACCACGCGTTCTTTTAATTTTCTGATGGCTCTGCGCTCTTCCACCTTCAGTGCTGCTCCTAATGCTTCCATTAAGTCTTGCAGGCTGACATTCCGTTTGCGTTGCTGGGGAGTTTTCACTAATAACTGCGGCACTTCTTCCTGCAAGAAAGGACTTTGCGCATCATCTGCAAGCAACAAATCTTCCTCTCTGCTGAATAATAAGCTATCAAATCCTGCAATGTGCTCGTCAACAAACTTAATGCTTTTCAGCTTGAGCAAAATGGCAGAAGCTAAAACCACTTTTCCCGAGAGGAAAAAATTATGTTCTTGCAGATCACGGACGCGTTCCAAATAGCGCTGGGAAAGCATGCTGATATCAATATCCCAAGGATCCATCTGCTCGCTTTTGACTAGATCATAAATAATGCTCTGCCAAGTAATCTCATCCTTGTCCACAAGCATATGGTAAATCTGATCTTGCATATGTTTGCAGAAGAAAGAAGCTATTTAAAGGTGTGGTGGAGTTATGTCACCATTGTTAAATAGTACCAATAGCGAAAGATTTATATATGAGTTAAAATATGAAAAAGATATCACCTCTTTTTTCCCAGCAAGACACTCGCAAGGGTGTCTTGCCAGGGTTATATTCTTCCGAAAGTTTTCAAAAAACAGCAGCACAAAACCTTTAAAAACCTCAATTCTGCTCTTCTCTTTTATGCCGCAAATCGTTCCCTGCAAACAGTGTAGGATAAAAATACCTTACACAGATTTAAAGCCCAATGCGCAAGGACTCTGGATCTGCCAGAACTGCATGAAAAAATCGCAAAAGGCTTCCGCAATCCAGGCAGAACCGCAAGCAGTCCTTACCGGCAAACCCCTCATTATGCAGGAAAAGCAAGTTCCAGATTACCGCTACAAGTGCGAATCCTGCAATTATGACGTCCAAGCAAGCAGAGACATGACAGGAAAGATGTGCCCATTCTGCGGGCAGAAAGGAACTTTGAAATCAAAGAAGACTTCTTCAGACATCATCAAGGAAGTCTCAGACTGGTCAATGTAACATGGGAAGAATCCGTCCAACTGCAGTCAAGCGCGTAGGCAAGAAGTTATTCCAGTCCCACCCAGGAAAGTTCACTGCAGATTTCGAGGCAAACAAAAAGTCCATTGCTGAATTAGTAGAATACAAATCCAAAAAATTAAGAAACGTACTTGCAGGGTATATGGTAAAGTTAGCAAGGATTTCTTCTGAAGGAAAGTCGGTCCAAGCAAAGAAATTAGAAATG
>CAYIRJ010000006.1:0-31610 GCA_964365915.1 Candidatus Woesearchaeota archaeon | reverse complement strand
CCTCGATTGAAAATATTCTTAGTTAAATCCGCGATTTTTTTCACATCATGGCTTGCAACATGATTAGGATTGCTCCCCACAAAAGGTTTGGGACTCATAGTCACGGAATGCAAGAGCTCATCACGCACATCAGTAGTGATCTCCTTTTTAGAAAAGTTCTCAACAGGACGGTGAATGCGTTGGGGGGAAGATCCTCCGTTAGGGTTTGCAAGATTCGAAAGAAGACGCATCGCCTCTGCTTGTTTTTCTGCAGTAATGACCAGTTTTTCTGCCAATGAGATCACCTCTAACGCAAACCAATGAACCAACTTATTTATAAGTATTTCGAAAAATTGGAGTATCAAGCGTATTCTGATTTTTTCTGTTTCCCACGAACATCATACGTACCGGAAGTGTCAGAAATGCCATGAAGATAGCCAGAAGAGCCAAAAGAAGCAGTTGCAGTGTCCTGATCTCCTTGCAAATACGAAGAGGAAAGAGTTGAAGATCCCGAGCGCAAGGGGTTATAGGCCCTTTCATCTCGTTGATCATCTTTTTTTTCACTGATATTTGATCCATACTCTGTCGTAACACGCTCAAAGGGATTCGTTTCCACATGTTGCGGAGTAAATCCAGCATGGGTCTTTCCACAAGTACAGTCAAATACTGCAGTATTGATATTGCCTTCATATTTTTGTGATCCAGAGGAAAAAGTTTTTCCCACAGGCTGTGCAGAATTCTGAGATTCTTCAGAAAAGAAAGAATGTTGCAACTGTCTCCGTTGTTCCTCATCACGCAAACGAAATTCTTCATCACCCAAGCGTACGCCAATGACATGATGCTGGCCTGGATTGTTTTTGGCATGCTGCTGGAATTCTTTGCTTGCTTCCGCTGCTTTCAATACGGTAATAGTCTCCACTTTCTTCATATCGCTGTCCCGAATCAAGGAATCCAGGGTTTCCAGCGATTGTTTCAATGCTTGTCTGTTGAGTGTGATCCGCATGAGCATTCACTAAATTCGTTCAAGCTGGGAAGAGTGCATCCCTCATAATAGTTGTTCACTTCCTCGTACAATTCCTCGAACGGTTCTTTACCTCGCTGTCGATTATGATAATTGCGTAAAGACGCATGAAATGCAGCAGTCACTGTTTCAACCAAGTGCTGCGCTCCTGATTTCGCATGGGACTGCACTGCCTGGGAGGTAATCTTGACAGCATCCAGCACTTTCTTTCCTTCAGCTAAGGAAATGATTGCCTGGGTAATCGTTTTGGAAATTTTCACAGTTTCACTGCTGAAATGCAATGTTGTAATCGTATCTGCTTTAAACGTGAGCACAGCTTTTACTGTGTATTCAATACCCTGTCCTTTGAAGAGAGAAGTTCCTTCAGCCTGAATGACTTGAGCAGCCACCGCAGCCTCCTTTGCTACAATCACCCGTACAGCTTCCCCCACAACCCTTTTTTGCAGCAGGGGAAGTAATCCTAAATCCAGATGCATGTTTGCCTTCAATATAATCCAAAGTGGCTCCTTGAAGAGCTGCAAGGCTAGAAGGACTAACAATAAAAGGAATACCCTCCTGGATGCAGGAAAGGTCTCCCTTCTCAGGGGCATGCACCAGCATTAATCCATACTGATTGCCGCAGCATCCTGCTTGGCCGGCATGTATCCGCAAAATCTGTTTATCTGGCTGCTCTTTGATAACATCCTTGATCTGCAGGGCAGCTTTGGGAGTAATAGTAAGGGGAAAGGAGAAAGGCTGTTCGACACTTTTTTCAAGTTTTTGTAAAAGTTCTGTAAGTTCTTCGCGAGAAAGTTCTGCTTTTTCTGCTGCTGCTTGCAAGGTTTGGTCTTGATTCGTATGGCATCCATAGCAGGGAATGCCAGATTCAAGCAAAGCTTCAGATAATGCAGGAACATGCTGTGGATAAGTTGTAAATAATTCCTGCAGTTTCATATCTTTGGAAATAAGAGTTTGTACGGTTTTCATAGGAAATAAGGGGAGAAATTGTTTTTTAAGACTTGTGAATAAAAGAATCCAAAAGAGTAACATTATACCTTATCAAAGGTCTTTTTCAGCAGTAAAGCATCTCCTTCAATGTTGGGCGTTTCAGCAATGACAACTCCTTTGATGTTAAATTCCTTCCACGTCATCACAATATCCTTCCATTTCAAATCATTTTCTTCTAAATTAGTATGATTCCTTTCCCCTTTTTCCGTATAATTTACTCCAGCAATCTGAATATGCATATTGTGTAAAATGGTTTTTCCCAATCCCTTCTCAAGATCAATAAGGAGCTGCCGAAATGCAGCATAAGAATTCCTTCCTTTTCCGCCAACTCTTGCATGAAAATGGGCATAATCAATGCAGGGCAAAACTCCTTCAAGTTCCTGACTTAATTGGATAATTTCATGCACGTCTCCAAATTGTGTGGGCTTTCCCGTGAGCTCAGGCCGCACCCAGATCTTCACTCCCGCCTCTTTCACATGCTCTACAACCTTTTGCAATGCGTTTTTCACATTCTGGTACACTTTCTTCTGATCTTGCCCCATATAGAATGCAGGATGAAATGCAGTACTTATTCCCCCACATAATCCAGTAACGATTGCAGAGTTAGTAAGAAGTTTCACACTTGCATCGAGTTTTTTGTTATCAGAAGCATTCAAGTTTAAATAATAAGGGCTATGACTGCTCAGAATAATATCTTCTTTCTCCGCATGCGCTTTGACCGCCAAGGTCTGTTCTTTTTTAAGGAAAACAGAATGAACAAATTCCAATTCCATGGCATCAAGTCCTAAGGTTTTTACTTGAGTAATGCCATTAACTGTATTTCTCGGTTCTGTAGAAAGCGGAATTCCAGCGGTGCCAAATAATAAACGTTGCATGTTAAAGTAAGCTCTGAAGGGTCTTCAAAAATGCTTCGATATCTTTCTGAGTAGTGTAGCGGGAGATGCTTATCCTTAAGGACCCGCGAATCTCCTTATCATTTAATTGAATTGCCTTCAAAATAGGGCTTGGCCGGGGATCTCTCGTGCTGCACGTAGCCCCTGTAGAAATGCAAATATCCTTCTTGCTTAAACTCAAAACAACACTATCTCCTTCTTTTCCTAAAATACTCACATGCACATTATTGACAAGTCTTTTCTTCAAGTCTTTTGGTCCGTTCAATTGCACATGGGAAAATCGCAGCAAGTGTTTAACTAACAACGTCTGAAGTTCCTGCATCTGCTGGAAATCTTCTCCATCTGCCTGCTCTGCTAACTCCACTGCGGCAGCAAATCCCATTATGCCAAGGACATTTTCCGTTCCCGAACGCAAGCCAAGTTCCTGGCCACCACCACGCACAATGGGTTGAAGTTGAATACTCTTCCTGACATACAGTGCTCCAACCCCTTTCGGTCCATGGAGTTTATGGCTGCTGAAAGTAATCAGATCAGGCAATTGAACAGGATCTTCAGCAACATGCAGATCATGTTTCATGAAAGTTTGCGTAGCATCGGTATGAAAAATAACCTTATATTTCTTGCACAGTGCGCCAATAATTTTCAAATCTTGCAGCGTTCCAATTTCGTGATTGCCATGCATAATGCTCACTAAGGCAACATTTTCCTTCTGCAGTTCTTTTTCAAGTTGCTCAAGCGAAATGAATCCTTCCTTGTCCACGTCTAAGTAAACAACCGGATACCCCCACTTTTCCAACCAGCGCGCAGGCTCTAAAACACTGGGATGTTCAATTTTCGTGGTAATGAGCCTTTTCTTCTTGTCGTGCTGCTGCATGATTCCGAGCAGTGCAAGATTGTTAGATTCTGTTGCTCCGGAAGTAAAAATAATCTCTTCAGGCTTGCATCCAACAGCATATGCAAGGGTAGCGCGCGCTTTTTGGACAGCTTCCAATGCCCCCTTACCCACCACATGCATGCTTCCTGGATTCCCAAAAACATTAAATCCTTCTTCCAGTACTGTTTTTACTTCAGGCGCTAATGCTGTGGTAGAAGCGTTGTCTAAATAGATCATATCCCATCAAATCCTTTCTTCTCAATTTCATCAATTAAGGAATCATCTCCTTCTTTGGCAATGTTCCCTTGCCGCATAACAAGAACACGGTCAGGCTTTAAATAATGGAGGAATTTCTGGTAATGGCTAATCAATAAAACACCGATATGGTTTTCTTTAATAATTTTTTTCAATAATTCTGCAACGGTCTTCATTGCAGTCGTATCCAATCCGCTATCCTGCTCATCGAGTATCGCAAACTTCGGCTGCAGCACATGCAGCTGCAACACTTCCAAGCGTTTCTTCTCCCCACCAGAAAAACCTTCATTCACATAGCGCAAGGCAAACTGCTCATCCATCCTCAAGTCCTTCATTTTCTCTTTCAATTGTTCATAGAATTCCATCACGTGGTGTTCTTTGCCCGTTCTCGCCTTCATAGCCATCCTCAAGAAATTCGTAACTGTCACTCCAGAGATCTCTTGGGGATGCTGGAATCCTAAAAACAATCCTTGTTTCGCACGTTCATGGGGTTTTGCCTGGGTGATATCTTTTCCATCCAGAGTAATTGCCCCTTGGGTAATGATATATTTGGGATGCCCTGCTAATGCATAAGCAACAGTGCTTTTTCCAGAGCCATTAGGGCCTAACAAGGCAACAATTTCACCGGGTGCAATAGTAAAGCTGATATCTCGGACAATTTCCTTCCCTTCTACATCTACAGAAAGAGCATGAACCTTAAGCATGTTCCCTCTTCCGTTCATAAAGATAAATACCGCGGTGCAAGGCCTTCAAAATAAGAGTTGCGCATTTGATACGTGCAGGTCCTACGTGAATTCCTAAAATCTTCAACGCATCTGCTTGCGTCAACTGTTTTAATGCATCCAAAGTCTTTCCCTTAAAATGTTCTGTCATCAAGGAAGCAGCGCTCTGGCTGATGGCGCAGCCTTTTCCTAAGAACTTGACATCCAGAGCAATGCCATCTTGCATCTGGAGAGTTAAATGAATCTCGTCACCACACAAGGGATTCACTTCATAGAAATCAATAGCAGCATCTTCCAAGATGCCCTGATTCAAGGGATGCCGATAATGCTGCAGGATCTGCTGTTTATAGAGTTCTTCAATGTGCATGGAAAAAGTCCCTCGCTTGTTCTATCCCTTGAGCCAATATTTCTGCATCACGTTCATCATTGTAAATGTAAAAGCTTGCCCGCACAGTTCCATTGATACCAAAACGCTGCATGAAGGGAGCTGCGCAATGATTCCCTCCACGTACTGCAATACCCAAACTATCCAGATACGTTGCTACATCATGCGTATGCAAGTTGTCAACATTGAAACTGAAGATAGGATTGACACTTCCATTGCCATAAACAGTAATTCCCCTCACGCCTGCAAGATGTTTTGCAGCAACCTTTGCAAGATACTGTTCATGCACATACACTTCTGCCATGCCAAGCTTTTGCAAGTAATCCACAGCAGCGCCCAGACCAATTGCGCCAGAAATGTTTGGAGTACCCGCTTCAAATTTCCAGGGCAATTCATTCCAAGTAGTCTTCTCCTGCTGCACAGTCTTGATCATACCCCCACCCATATGGAACGGCTGCATCTGCTCAAGAATCTCACGCCTGCCATACAATACCCCAATACCTGTAGGTCCCAGCATCTTATGCCCAGAAAATCCATAAAAATCCACATCCATCCGGTGTAAGTCTACATGCATACTAGGTGCAGCTTGCGCTCCATCCACTGCAAGCCAAGCACCTGATTTCAAAGTTAAAGTTCTAATCGCTTGAAGATCATTAATAATTCCAGTCACATTCGAAACATGCGTCACAGCAACTAACCCTGTGTTTTTGGTGATCTTCTTTCCCAAGTCTTCCATATCAAGCGTAGCATCATCATTCATCAGGGCAACTTTAAACTTCAATCCATACTGCATGCACAACTGCTGCCACGGTACAAAATTAGAGTGATGCTCCATTTGAGTCACAAGAACTTCACTTCCTCGAGGCAATAACGGCAAGGCAGAATGTGCAACTAAGTTCAGCGAATGGGTTGTCCCGCTCGTGAAAATCACTTCATCTTTATCTGCATGAATGAAGTCAGCAATCTTTTCGCGCGCTCCTTCGTACTGGACAGTCGCCTCTTCTGCCAGCAGATGCACTCCCCGATGGATGTTGGCGTTCGAACGCTTCGAAAAAGTCTGCACTGCCTGCAACACCTGTTTAGGTTTCTGTGTTGTCGCAGCATTATCTAAATATACAAGACGTTTACCATGGATCTTCCGCCGAAGAATCGGAAAATCCTTCTGAATTCTTTTGCTGTTCATAGTCGTTGTGCAAGAGCTTTCCTGAGAAAATCCTGAATGATCGGATGGGCAATAGATTGCAATAAGGGTTCGTAAAATCCTTGGATGAACACTGTTTGCGCCTCTTCTTCAGACAGCCCTCTGCTCTGCAAGTAAAACAATTTTTCCTGATCTACCTGCCCAACACTGCTGCCATGGCTGCACTGCACTTGATTATTTTCAATATCTAATTCAGGAATAGAATATGCTTGTGCCTCTTCAAAGGTTAATACCTTACTTTCCTGCTTTCCCTTTGCATCAGAAGCTTGCTTTGCAATCGTGATCAGTCCTTTGAAAGTATTCTTTGCTTTATCCTTCACAATGCCGCGGGTCAGCAAAAGGCTTTCTGTCGAAGGTGCAAGATGCTCAATATGGGTAGTAAGTTCATTCTGTTCCTCTTGTGCATGATAAAACAGATTCACAATTTTTACTTGAGAGTGTTTTCCTCGCAATTGAATATGTTGTTGTAATGCAGCAGTTTTTTCTTGAGTCGTATGCACGCAATAATAAAGCAAGGAAGAATCTTCTTCTAATATGAATTGAATCGTGCCTGAAGCATCCTGATGAACAACACAAGCATGTACATTTTTTGCAAGAGTTACTAAAATATTCTGGTCTGTATTCGTCAAGAAGAAAGGTTCATCCGAAGTTTCATGTAAAGAAATCGTTTTCATCCGATACTATTCTCCATTTCTAATTCTATAAGGCGATTCAATTCCACAGCGTATTCCAAGGGCAATTCCTTCATCACAGGTTCAACAAAGCCAGAGACAACAAGCTTCAGTGCTTCTTCTTCAGACAGTCCTCTGCTCTGCAAGTAAAACAATTTTTCAGCATCAATCTTTCCCACAGTAGCCTCATGCCCAATGTCAACTTTTGTTTCCTGCACATCCATTAAGGGATAGGTATTCGATATGCTTTTCTCATCAAGAATCATGGCATCGCATTGCACATGGCACTTTGAGTTGACAGCCCCTTTGCTAATTTTTACTAATCCCCTATAGGTACTAATCCCTCCATCTTTACTGATGCTTTTGCTTTTGATAATGCTTGTGGTATTCGGGGCAACATGAAAGACTTTAGCTCCCACATCTTGATGCTGCCCTTTTCCTGCATATGCAATGCCCAAATGTTCGGTCTTACTATTTTTTCCGCGAAGAATCGTACACGGATACAGCATACTGACTTGGCTTCCTGCATTCCCGCCCACCCATTCCATAATACCATTTTCATCAACAATAGCCCTTTTAGTATTTAGATTAAACGTGTTCTTGCTCCAATTTTCTACGCTGGAATAGCGCATTCTTGCATTTTTGTGAACAAAAATTTCTACACATCCTGCATGCAACGTGCTACTACTATATCGTGGCGATGAACATCCCTCAATATACGAAAGCTGCGCTCCTTCATCAACAATAATTAACGTATGCTCAAACTGCCCGCCTTTAGGAACATTCATTCTAAAATAGGCTTGTAAAGGCAAGTCCACTTTCACATTTTTCGGCACATAAATAAAAGTTCCACCACTAAAGGCTGCACCATGCAATGCAACAAACTTGTGCAATGTCACAGGAACACAGGAAGTCATGAAATATTTCTTAACAAGCTCAGGATGCTTTTGCACTGCTTCATCCATATCCAAAAAAATAACGCCTTTCTCTTCAAGATCTTCTCTCAGTTTATGATACACAACCTGGCTATCGAACTGGCTTCCCACTCCCGCTAAAAATTTCCGCTCAGCTTCAGGAATTCCGAGTCGTTCAAAGGTATTTTTGATCTCTTTTGGCACATCATCCCAGCTTTTTGCATTCGGCTCTGCTTCAGGAATAGAATAATAAACAATTTTACTCATGTCCAATTTTTCCAAGCTCGGTCCCCACTTCGGAAACTCTAGTTGCCGATAAACTTCAAGCGCATGCAGTCTTTTTTGCAGCATCCACTCCGGCTCGTTCTTACTTTTGCTAATCAGTCTAACAGTCCCTTCATCCAATTGCCCTTCTGCAGATATAGTGGTATACTTGACTCGAGCCTTCTGCCCAAACATCTGCTGTAATGCATCAGTCATTTTTTCTGCAGCTCCTTGTCTTTCATAATGCAGATCTGCCCGTCATCTGCCTGCACCCAATAGGCAGCCTCGTCAGAATTATACTCTTTGCCCTCGTCCATGATCTCGCCATATTCATAGCGGTCATACTGAGGAATAAACCACTTGACCTTGTCTCCTTTCTTAAAGCGCTTATCCAATGTCTTTGTCATGCCTTGACCTCCAGTGTTGCAATGAAACAGGTATCGCAGTGCTTAGGAATATCCTTGTTGATTTGCTGGTGGATACCGCAGAGTTCTCTGCTTGTTTTGATTGCTCCCAACAATCCTTGAATTTCCCTCACCGTATCCAAGGGAGCACAAATGCGCAAGGCAGCTTGCTGAATCTGCTGCTCAATAATTTTGCTGAAATGAACCAAATGTGCCCGATGCTCATGGATGTACTGGCTCACAGTAGATTCTCGCAATCCCAATAAATGAGCAATTGCTTTCTGAGACATTCCTGTAGCTTTCAAATATTTGGCAAGCGCGCTACGTAAGGCAGGAATAATGTAAAACACTTCTACCTCCTGAGGCTGCAATACACTTTGGAGCATTCTTCACTATGGTGAACTTTAATTTATAAAGGTTATGAACAAAATATAAAACTACTTAAAAGTACTTAAAATAGACGTAATACCTACTCATACAAAGGAAGTTCTTGGGCGGGAAAAGAACGCTCAACATGCCAAAAATCAGAAAAATACAGAAGACATAAAATCTTACACTCCCAGCACTTTTCTTAGTTCTTCGCTTGGCTTCCAAGGCGGATCAAACGTGAGTTTCAGGATAACTTGTTTTGCTTTGGCATCCTTTTGCAGTGCTTTCTTCAAGTCATCCATAAGTTGTGGCCCATACGGGCATTGGGGCGTCGTTAACGTCATCAGAAGTTCAACAGCATCCTTTTCAATCTTGATATCATAAATCAATCCCATGGTCCAGACATCCACCCAAATTTCCGGATCTTTTACAGTCTTTAATACTTGAATGACTTTTTCTTTAGTAATCATGAACTTTTCAAGTCTACAATCTTTATTAAAGTTTATGCATGATCACATAAACGAACGAGTAAAAAGGGATTCGGGAAGAGATTAGTTATTATCCATAAAAAACGTCGTCATCTTTTTGCCAGTTCAAACGAGCAAGCTCAACAAGCGAGGCATCGGTAAAGAGAGAAGGAACTTTTTCTCGCAAGCTACGATAAACTGAGTGAGAAGGATGACTTTCATGGACGACATTTGCATTTTTGCAAAGAAGTAAAGTTAAATCACCAATAGCATCTTGAATCGCAGAAGGCTCTTTAAACTTACTCTTTACTAAACTAGCATAATATTCCATAATATCCTCTCCTTATTTTTCCTGCGCCCCGCAAGTACAAATCGCGAGATATCCGCAGGTACCTTTGCAGACTTTATCTTGAGATGAGGAAGATTCCTGGCAACAGCCCATGGGTTTTTCAAAAGAAATTTCCTTAATAAATGTTGCTATTGTTGTTGCTTAGTCAAACATGCCTCCAAACTTCGACTGTGTGTCTGATCGTTTTGTCTGTTCCCGTTTTCTGCTCCACAAGGTTTCACTGCCATGGCTGTCCAAGCCATGAGTATTTTCCTTGCCCAGAACAGGGATATTACCCATATATTTCCTTCCCATCTGCTGGCTGTGTTGCTGAAGGGTATGCTGTTCCACATCCCTTTGCACACGTTTTTGCAAGTTTATATCAAAGGAAGGATCTTCATCAGGCTTGCGTGCACGAGAAGAAGACCTGCTGTCGCGCAGCATGAAGAAATACACCAAAGAAAAGATCAACACTCCTAAAATAAGATAATACACCCAGCTATAATCCTTTTTCTCAAATCCTTCAACCTGCACATCCTCAAATACTTGGTCGCCAACAGCAACAGAATACGCTCCTGTAATGATTCCCTCTCCCAAGTTCACTGTCATACGTTCATCAACTGCAAGATCCACCTGCTGCACCGTATTCACAGGCCGGTCAAAGCCTTGCAGCGCAACCTTCACCGGCTCATGATAAGGAACATTTCCAATATTATGGATCGTGAGGACATCGCCTTCCAAGAAATAGGCAAGTTCCTTCACTTCCTTCACATACAGGTTTTTCGTGACGCTGAAATCCTTGCTCATCACCTTCAGCTTCCAGTCTCCCGGAAGGGCAAATACAGGCAAGGTCAATTCTTTAGCAATACCAGAAGCCAGCACTTCTTGAAAGATGCGCTTCCCGTTCGGATTGGAAATGTCCAAAGTAATGTCCTCTGCTACCAGCGCTCCTGCTTGGTCCACAACTTTCGCTTCCACAGAGAATACCTCTTCAGGTTTGAATTCTCCTTCAGGAACAATGAATATCAGATCTGTAGGAACAGCATCAACAACAAAGGAAAGAGAAGCGCTTCCCGCATTGCCAAAGAGATCAACTGCAGTCAAGGCAAGCGTGACCTCTCCTGTAGGAAAGGAAGGAGGAATTTCAATCGTGTATCTGAAAAATCCTTTTTTGATGGAAGATTCATATGCAATATCAGCAAACGTCCAGGATACAGTACCCGTTTCCACCGGAGCTCCAGAACGTGTAGTGACTTTCCCCTCAAAAGCAAGTTCCTCTCCTGGCAAGACATGCAGGGCATCAGCAGTGATTTCCAGAACTAAATCCCCAAGGAGCGTCACACTTTCAGTAGTGAACGTTTGCACATTCCCCAGGACATCATGCGCATCAATAGTCGCAGCATACGTGCCCGGAGGATATGCTTCAGTATTCCAGTGATAAACAAAATGTCCATCCTCAATCAAGGCAGTATCTGCAGCATACGAAGTCTCTCCTTGTTTAAAAAATAAGGAAGCAGTTCCGCTCACTCCCGTGCCATCAAGATGGTACACATCTCCCTGCAGGGTAACAGTCTCTCCTAGTTGCGCCTGGGTCTTGTCCCAGGAAAAGGTTCCCTTCAATTCCTTGCTCATCTGGAATGTCCGTGAGGTTGCTTCTTCTATAATGGTATTCCCGGCAGTAAAGGTAGCATGAAATGTGCAGTCCCCCTCAACATAGAAAGGCAAAGGCAATGTCTCGCTAAAAGAAACGCGCTGGTCTTTCTTCAGGCGCATCAGCTTCGCAAACAGCTGCGTGTCTCCTTGGCAGCGCAAGTCAATCTTAAACAATCCCAGCTGGTCTTGGGAAGGAGTAATAAACCCATTGAGGGTGATCTGATCTCCTAAGTTATAAAGAGTGTTCGCAGGTCCTTCCAGAGAAAGTGCTGCTTCTGCCGCAGGAATAAGCAGGAAAAACACCACCCAAAGCACGCTCTTTTGCATAGCAGAATCAAGGAAAAAGGGATTTTTATAGTTTTGGACAAAGCAGCCAAAAGCCTTTTTAAGAAGGAATACTTCAGAAAAGAGGCAATGATGACCCTAAGAGAAGAACTTCAAGGGTATGTATCGAAAAACATTCATGAACTGGTGGAAGGCAAAGCATACGCGTTGCATCCGAATGTTGCACTGGATTGCTTATTCGCTACGATAAAAACAGGAAATGTAAATATAACCTGGGACAGAAAAAATCAGACAGCAACATTTTCCCCGCAATACAAAAGACATCATCAGGGTCCATTTATTATATCATATGCAAAACTGCTGCAAGGAAGAAGAAATTTTCCTCCAAGTTCTATTCCTGCACTTCTTGAATCTCTAGAACAGGTATTAGAACAGATGGGAGATGTAAGATATTATTGTGCCTCTCAGGATACGATTGATGTATTAAATAAAGATATCTCTACTTATATTGAAAAGTTTCAGGAACATGCCTTGCTTCCGGCAACGAACGAGATTCCTTCGCTCACGAATCCAGTAATGTTGTTCACGCGGACCTACAAAAAATACCCGAAATTAGTCGAGACATACAATCAAAATTGTCACTACCTTGGGAAATGCCCGGGAAAAAGGAAAGAGACGCAGCAGAGGATCACCAAAATACAACAATCATTTTGGACCCGTTACTTGATGTTGTTGGCAAAAGAAAAAGGTTATCCGCTCAAGATCGAGGAAGCAGGGCAGCAGGCAATTCTTGCAAATGGAAAAGACGCTTTGGTCCCTGGGGAATATATCTGGAGTTTTAAATAATCCTTTACCCATATCTTTAAATAAGTTTACGTTTTCGTTTCCATATGGTACCCGCAGTTGTTGATCTTGAAAAGCTAAGGCATACTGCAGCGCATGTGTTGGCGCATGCCATCAAGGAACTGTATCCCGAAGCAGTTCCCACCATCGGCCCGACCATTGAAAACGGTTTTTATTATGATTTTTTCAATTTGAATATCAAGGAAGAAGATCTTCCTGCCATAGAAACAAGAATGAAGGACATTGTCAAGCGCGATCTGAAGTTGAAGCGTCTGGAAAAGTCAAAAAAAGAAGCAAGAGAACTCGTAAAACATAATAAATTCAAGGAAGAAATCCTCGAAGAGCTGAAGGAAGGAGAAATAACATTTTATCAGCAGGGGGAGTTTATCGACCTTTGCCGCGGTAATCATCTAGAATCCACAGGCCAAGTCAAGCATTTCAAATTATTAAAGCTCGCAGGAGCGTACTGGAGGGGAGATGCAAAAAATCCCATGCTCACGCGCATTTACGGAATTGCATTCCCATCTGAAAAGGAACTGAAGGAATATCTCCAGATGTTGGAAGAAGCAGAAAAGCGCAATCACATGGTGCTCGGAAAAAGATTGAAATTATTCGAAGTGCACGAGCAGTCTCCAGGCGCTCCATTTTTTTATCCCAAAGGCGCAATCATTTACAATGAACTCATGAAGTTCATCAGAGAAGAATATGCAAAAAGAGGTTACCAAGAAGTTATTACCCCTTTATTGTATGAGAAATCACTCTGGGAAACTTCAGGCCACTGGGAGCATTTCAAGGAAAACATGTTCATCCTGAAGATAGACAATCGCGAATTCAGCTTGAAACCGATGAATTGCCCTTCGCACTGCATTATGTACAAGAACTTAGTGACCAGTTACCGCGATTTGCCTTTGCGCCTAGCAGACTTCGCACCGCTGCACCGCAATGAGCTAAAAGGGGTACTTGCTGGCCTTACTCGTGTCAGGAAAATGAGCCAGGATGACTCGCATATTTTCATTGCTGAAGAAGATCTGGAAAAAGAAATTTTGGAAGTCATTGATTTCGTTGACTACGTGTACAAAGAAGTATTCAAGATGGACATCGAGATTAAGCTTTCTACGCGTCCGGAAAAAAGAATGGGTGCTGATGCAGGGTGGGATAAGGCAGAGCAGACCTTGGAAAAGGTATTGAAAAAGAAGAAGATTAAGTTTGTGATTGATGCAGGAGAAGGCGCATTTTATGGCCCGAAGATAGACATTTTTGCAAAAGACTGCCTGAACCGTCTCCACCAGCTGGCAACCATTCAAGTGGATTTCCAGATGCCAATGCGATTTGAATTACAGTATGATGGTCAAGATGGCAAGAAGCACACTCCTATCATCATTCATCGCGCAATCTTAGGATCCTTAGAGCGATTCATAGCGGTGCTCACCGAGCATTGGGAAGGAAAATTTCCACTTTGGCTCTCCCCAATTCAGGCAGTGGTCATGAACATTACTTCCAATAATGAGCGGTATGCGCAAGACGTTGCAGGAAAACTCAAGGCAGCAGGCATGCGTATGGAGCTAGATGTTTCTTCCGAGACCATTAACAAAAAAGTGAGAAATGCGCAGTTGCAGAACATCAATTACATGATTACAGTAGGCGACAAAGAAGAGCAGAATAAAACCATAGCCATTCGCACCTTAGATGGAAAGGTACAATTCGGCATCAATCTTCAAGAATTCATAGCAGAAATGCAAAACCAGATACATGCGAGGAAATAAATGCTGACGACCCATCAAGCTTGGGAAAAGCTGCAGGCAGATCCTACGTTTCAGGAATGGAAAAAGGCAAATCCAAAATCATATCTGTATGTGTTCTTTACCGTGCTCAACGAAACAACCTCCTGGGAAGTCGGTTTTTTTAATCCCAAGGAGCAGACTGCAGCATCCTTCCTGGTAGGAGAGACGGTTGAGTATACGCATGAAAA
This sequence comes from Candidatus Woesearchaeota archaeon, assembly GCA_964365915.1. Classification (GTDB taxonomy): domain Archaea; phylum Nanobdellota; class Nanobdellia; order SCGC-AAA011-G17; family DATDVL01; genus DATDVL01. The sequence continues at coordinate 17,126 of CAYIRJ010000006.1, read as the reverse complement.
CTCAAAAATCTTCAAGCCAAACGATCAAAAAGTGCATGCATTGGAATTGAAGAAGATAAAAATTGGCATGGAAGAGGCATTGAACGTCGTGGAAGCAGTGTGCCGAGAAAAATATGCAAAGGAAACGCCTGCAAAAAAGATTATTATCTTGCAGCATCTGAAGAAGCCGACCTGGAATATTACCTATTTAACCACAGCTCTGAATGTGCTGAATGTAAAAATAAACGCAAGCAATGGCATGGTTCTAGAAGACAGCCTTGTTTCTGCATTGGCATTTAATCAGGCAAAGCAAAAGGCAGGATAACTATAACGAACATCCATCATACTGAGAGAGAAGTTCTGCTTGTTTGCGCAGCTTCTTAAGTTCTTCAGGTGTTGCGATATATCGACGATTATTATGAAAACACTGATAATGTCCCTTCTGACTGTTGGGGTCTAGAAAAAGAACATAGCGCTCGCTCCTTCTCGATACTGGACAATAGAAATTATGAAATGCGGGATAGTCTGAAGGCAATCTGTTGGGTGAAGATCCGATGGAAGGAACTAATCGTAAAGGAGAAGGAATTGTTTCTGCGCTCGCAACAAGATCATGAAGACTTAAATCCCTCTGAGAAAAACGCTGCCCCCCACCTCGTTTCTGAAATCCATTGTTCCTAGCTGGTATGACTTCTGTGCTCATTTCATTAACTATAGTTGTTATGACTACCAAGAGTTGATAAGTATCCTTTTATATAAACCTTACTGTAACCGGCTCTGGTGCATGCCTCTTCAGAGTTGTTATCCAACACTATCTTTCGATTAAGAAACCCTCCCTTTGTTTGATGAAATTCTATCTCAAAAAGCATCTTTGATTAGGGTTGCACCAGAGCCCTGTAACCACAGGAATGCATTTTACAAGGTTTACAGCCTAGATAGACCACTTAATGAGAGTTTAAGCAACAGGGACCTAAGCGGATGGTTTTTTCTTTGCAGTTGCTCCCAACCACAAAAGAAGGTACAGAATGACTTCAACGAAGGCCATATGCTTTCCAAAATGCTAAGGCCTCTTCTTCAATGAAATGGAGTTCTCCAGGAATGATGAAACACTGGGGAAGTGTTTTCAAGTGCAAGGCTGCAGCAGCATCCACAACAATCTCGGGATGAAGGCTTCCCAAAGCAGCGCATCCAACCACTAAAGTATCTTTTGCCAAGCCTTTGCTCAGCAAATAGTCAAGCCCTTCTCGCGCACTCAAGGGGCTTCCTTCAGTATCCAACAAAAAGAGCGTATGCAGTCCAGACTGTCGGTTCTGCAAAAATTTCTGGTAGGGAGTATCTAAGTGTTCATGCCTGCGGGGAATGCTGAGGGTCATGCCAAACTTGTAGAGAAATAATCCTGTAATCCCAACAGCAGAAAACACCGATGCATTCTCGACAACATAGACCAGGATTTTGCGCTTCTTTCCTTCAAGTAAAAAATGGAAATGAGTCGTTGCAGCCATCGGGCTTCCTGCGATGAGAAGAGCAACATCCTGCGTGCGTGCCTCCTCCAAGATGCGCTCGCTCTGCCTCTCCAGCATTTCCCGAGAAGCAGGAATCACTTCTTTTCCAGAGAGTTCCTGAAGTTCTTCTGGGGAAAACTGCAAGAGCGAGGTATAGGTATCCAAATACACCTTATGCGCTCGCTTGACAATAGCCAGACCCTTTAACGTAAGGTCTTGAGCGTCATGCAATCCTATGCCTATCAAATAAAGTGCCACAAGAATGTTTCGCTGAGTTGTTATAAAAAGTTTTGCTAAATCAAAATGTTAACAATGCCGAACATCAGGAAAAGATAGCGCATCGTTAGTCCAAACACCACTCCGATAATGCTTGCAAGCAAGAGCCGCAAGGGAGACGTTCTGAAGCTTCCCTCAAGGGCAATTGTGAGGACAAAAAACGTAGGAATAAGAAAAAATTCAAAGAGCATGCCCAAAGCCATGCCATGGTAGAAGCTTGCAAATCCATAATAGAGAGAAAATCCCCCTATGAGAGGAAGGAAAAAAAGCATCAACGTGAAGAACCAGCTCGTGCTGTTGATATGGAAGAAAAAAAGTAAGAAAAGAAAACTCATCACGACAAGGAGATAGAGAAAGAAAAGAATGAAGCGTCTCCCCATTCTCATTTCTTCCTGGGTATATTTTCCAACAATCTTCCCCCCAACAAAAGCAACGCCAGCAACAAGGAATATTTTAAGAAGTGACACAAGATATACAGGAAGTACAGAGAAAAAAAGCGAGGAAGAGATCTGCAGCATCAAACCAGTCCGCCTTCTAAGAACCGCTTTAGACGTTCAGCAAAGACTGCGCGTGGCACCACTAAATTGCATCCTGCCTGCTCAGCTTTCTGCTTCAGTTGCACCTGCACATGCGACAGATAGCCAAGAATAGGAATGCTGCTCAAGACAGGATCTCGTTTTGTCTTGGTGATGAGCTCAAGGGTATCCACAGCAGGGTTATTGAGGTCCACAATAATCAATTCAGGCTTGACAGTAAATTCCTTAAACACTTCATTCGCCTTGCGCAGGAAATATACTTCCATGCCTATTTGTCGGGCAACTTCATGGATGCGTGTGGAAAAAAGGAAATCTGATACTGCTGCAAGGATTAAACGTTTCTTTCCCCCGATCATCATGAGAAAGTCCCAGAGAACTATGGTATAAATAGTTTTTTATTATGCAGATACGTAAAAGAAGCATGCACAACTATGCATTGCTCAGGAGACAGCTCAGAGAAGAGCTTTCCCAGAAGGGCATTACAGATAAAAAAGTACTAAATGCAATTGCAACAATTCCAAGAGAGCATTTTGTTCTTGAAAATTATCATGATCTTGCGTATACTGATCAGGCGCTTCCCTCAGTAGGCCAGCAAACTATCTCCCAACCCTATACTGTTGCATTTATGCTCCAGCTGTTAGAAGTAAAGAAAGGGATGAAAATCCTGGAAATAGGAACAGGCTCAGGATACAATGCAGCACTGCTTTCCCTGCTCGCATACCCAGGCAAAGTATTCACCTGCGAGATCAACAAGCAAGCGTATGTATTTGGCAAGAAAAATCTTGAGCCATACAAGAATGTCTATGTGTTTTTGCAGGACGGTTCTCAAGGCCTGGATGATTTAACACCCTTTGACAGGATGATCATCACCGCAGCAGCATCAGAAATACCTCCCAAGCTCATCGGGCAGCTCAAGGACCCAGGGATCTTGGTTGCTCCCGTAGGATCATCGCAGCATCAAATCATGATCAGGCTCATCAAGAAAAAAAAGAAAATAACGACAGAAGAGCACGGCGATTTTGTGTTTGTTCCTTTAATAAAAGAATAGAACGCCGAGGGTGGGACTTTCAAACACTTTAGGCTCAAGCCATATTCTTGAAAGTGCTCTTTGAACCCACAAGTCCTTGCGGACACAGGATGATTGCAGGTTACCTGGTTAGCAATCTTACGCAATGCTCTTCGAAGTTCTTTAGCATTTCTGCGCACTACCAGGTTATGCGACCTCGGCGTGAGGAGAAATTCAGAAGAATAGTTTATAAAGATATTGCCCTCTCTTTGTTCGAAGAAAAAAGAACATGATTATTTTAGACGGAAAAGAAGCAGGTGGGCAGACGCTAAGGAGTGCTTTGTCATTGTCAGCAATAACACAACAGCCATTTACCATCAAAAATATTCGTGGTGCACGTCCCAATCCAGGATTGGAAGCTCAGCATCTTGCTGCAGTGCGTGCAATGCAAGAGATATGCAATGCCACAGTAAAAGGTTCAACCTTACACTCCCCAACGCTCGAATTTATACCCAACGAGATCCAGCCAGGCACATACGAATTAGATATAGGAACTGCAGGTTCTACCACCTTGCTCTTGCAGACAGTAATTCCCGCACTCATCAAAGCAGACAAGCCCACACGCATGATAGCATTAGGAGGGACAGATACCCTGCATGCCTTGCCCTCGATGGACTTTCAAGAAGTGTTCTTGGAATACCTGACGATGATAGGCATTGACACTACCTGCGAAATTGCAAGCTATGGATTCTATCCCAAAGGCCAAGGAAGAATTATTCTCGAAGTAATCCCCGCCCCCATTCTTCGCAAGCTGGAATTGAAAAAACGCGGAAAGTTCCAGGAAGCAAGCATCAGCAGCTATTGCTCAGATGCACTGCAAAAAAAACGCGTTGCAGAGCGCATGGCGCAAGCATGCAAGGAAAATTTGAAAGAAAAAGGAGAGATTTTGACAGACATGAAATACAAGGCAACGGCAAGTCCCGGCGGATTTGTGAATGCGCACGTGCATTTCGAGAATGCCATTATCTCCCAAACCTGCTTGGCAGAACTGAAGAAGACTGCTGAAGAGGTAGGAAGAGAATGTGCAAAGCTGTTGAATCAGGAACTAGCAACGGATTCCACAGCTGACCATTTTACTGCAGACCAATTGATGATCTATTTCGCATTGGCAGGCAGTGGATTTGTGCGTGTTTCTCAAGTAACAGAGCACATGAAGACGAATGCAAGAGTCATTGAAGAATTCCTACCGGTGAAGTTTAGTTTTGATGAAAATATTTTACGATGTGAGAAAAAATAATTCCCAAAGGCTTTTAAATGAATTTCTGTATGAAGGCACTCAGCAGAGTAGAACAGCCAGGAGGCAATAAAATGCCTGAATGTTCGTCTCTATCGTGAAATAGCGAAAGGGGCTCATAACTGTTCGCGAGTCACCCGAACAAACAAAATGTTTGGGGTCGAGGTCGGAGGTTCAAATCCTCCCTCTGCTATTCATTTTAAAAATTACTAAATCTTAAATTCTTCTTTCTTCGTTGCCTTGAGAGCAGCACTCACCAGTTTCTGCACATCGAGCTTCTTTTCATGCTGTTCCACTGCAGGTAATTTTGCTTTCGTCTGCGGATGCTCTGCAATCATATAGCTGCAGCAATCGCCATACGGCTGAATACTGATCTCATAAGTTCCGATCTTGCGCGCAATTTTGATAATGTCATCCTTATCAAACCCGATCAAAGGCCTGAAAATCTGCATTGGTGTCACTGCACTAATAGTGTTCAAGTTCTCCAAAGTTTGTGAGGCAACTTGTGCTAAATTCTCTCCTGTAAGCAAAGCTCCCGCTCCTTCCTTGCACGCAAGTGCTTCTGCAATGCGCAACATAAACCTTCGATACAGGATCATGCGATAATCAGCAGGAATCTTTTCAATAATGACATTTTGCAACGCAGTAAAAGGAACAACTTGCAAAGTAGATCGTAATTGATACGGTGTTAATACCCTGACTAAATCCTTTACTTTTTCCAAAGCAGCTTCACTAGTAATACTAGCATTGTAAAAATGAACAAAAGTAACAGAACATCCTCTCCGCATGAGATAATAAGCCGCAACCGGGCTATCAATGCCACCAGAAAGCAAGCAGATGACTTTTCCCGAGCTTCCTGTAGGCAGTCCTCCAACACCTTGCACGACATCCTTGTCCGTATACACAAAGGCAAGCTGATTGACAATCTCAATGTAAAATGCAATTTCGGGATGCTCCAAATCAACAGTATATCCTAAGGCTCCCACAAGATGCGCTCCCACCTGTTTGTTCACTTCCATAGACCCCAACGGAAATTCTTTTCCTGCTTTTTTTGCTCTAATCATAAAAATAGTTTTATCTTGTTGTCGCGCAAGTCCCTCAATAGTTTTTCTAAAAACAGCAATATCAGACGGTACTTTCTGGCAGAAAGCAAAAGAAATAATGCCCGGCACACAGCGTAATTTTTTAGTAATGCTTTCCTGATCACTCGCAGCATTCAACGTGATTAAGATTCTTCCAAAGATTTTTCGCACGCCCTGAATCTTCTCCTGCTGCAGCGCCTGTTTAATATTCCCTACAAGTAAGTTCTCAAAAAAGGAGCGTTTTCCCTTTTTCAAAGCAATCTCACCATAGTGCACAAGAATGCTGTCCATGAAATAGAGGAATATCTGTGATTTTTAAGAGTTATTATAAATCTTAGGAAAAGACCTTATGCCCTTTGTTGAATAAAGTCATGCAGCAGGAAGATACGACACTTTGCCGACACGTTCCAAAGTGGTTTGGCCTATGGAAAAGAGAAGCTTAATGCAAGGACGTTCTTTTCCCAGTACCTTTTGATGATAAGAATCCAGCTGATGTCTCCCCCCACTAGTACTGCTACACTTAACCTCCAGAAGATAAGAAGGAACTCCTTCAAGAACTTCCTGCTGTAAACGATAGGGAAAGAGAAAATTGTAGAGATAAAGATCAGGAAATCCATGATACATCTGTTCTTGCTGCTTCTCACGGACAATAATAACCTTCTCAAAAACAGGTGCAACACCATCAGCAATAATAACCACAGTACTATCATGAAGATCTTGTCCGCCAGGAAGGGAACGATAAGGATGTGGAAGGGAAGGATCAAGATGAAAATAGCGCGCATACGCATCGGTATTTTTCTCAAGAGTAGCGCGCACAAGATGCTGAAGGTCAAAGGTGAAGGACAAAGGACGAGAGCGGTCAAGAATGAGATCCTCACAGGTAATACAAGCAATAGAACCAAGCCGAGCGCGAACCTCTTTTTCCCGTCGCAACTGCATAGAAATCAATGGGAAGATTTATTTATATATTTGATTCACTACACCAAAATGAAAAATTATTTCGCTGCATATGCTTTTAAGCTTTCAGTATATGCCCGCAAAGCTCCATCTTGCAGATAATGCCGCCGTTTCGGAGAAGGCCTTCCCAGATCAGGAAGCGTGGCAAAAAAGTTCCCGTCACTATCATCTTGATGCAGAACCTTTCCCAAGGCCAAATACACCCCTGTCTCAACAATGTTCTCAGAGCCGCTGTAGCCATGCAATAATAAAGTGAGAAGAAGATCTTGATCTGCAGGACTAGAAAGAAGGGCCAGAGTCCCGAGAGCGGTGATCATGAGGCGATGGGAATGTTCAAGAGAGACATCTCTGAGAAGATAGGAAGCTGCTGCATACTGAGAATGAACAGTAAAGATGCTCTGCAGCATCTGGGAAGATCGCTCTTTCTCAGGAATATCTTGATATCTACAGCCTAAAATCCACTGCCCCAGCTTGCGTGCTCGCTCTTTGCTAAGAGTATCACGGGCATCAAAATCAAAGGAAAGATCTTCAAGCGAGACAGAAGAAGAAAACGGTTTGCTTTCTTTGACAAAAAACCGCATAAGCTTCTGGTAAGGAGCAGTAACATGCAGACGATCAGGAAATACAAAATGCACTAACGGAGGGTAGACGCGCAAGGTAGTCCCAGAAAGATACTCCCCAATGTCGCGAATGCCAGCAGAGATGTCTACCAAGGACACGCGTAAAATTTGAGAGGATACAGGAACAGTTCTCTCTTCAAGAGGCATTCCAACGGTGAAGGTTGTAGCATCCTGCAGGCGAGTAATAAAAACAGAAGGCTTAGGTGACGATGCATACCCAAAAAAAGATTCGACTTCATGAAGATTACGATAAGATTCCTGGCAAAAGCTCAGCAAGGTTTCTGCTTGCTTTAATAATGTCGACGGATCTTCTTCACGAGAAAGAACATTTTCATAATAACGATAGATCATTGCTTCCAAGGACTGAAATCCCAGTTCTACCTGTCGGCGGGCAAGCAGCAAAGGGTCTTCCTGGACACGAAGAATCTCATCAGAGATCGCATCAGAGGATTGAGGAGGTAATACGAGCAAAGAAGGAGAAGGAGAAACTGAATGAGAAAGAGTACATCCACCGAGAAAACCTAACAAAGTAAATGCTGCGCTACAGCGAGAGGACATGATTGCCAAGATTCAAATATGGTTTTTAAACATTCCGAAGGGCTTGCACAATGAATCCGGAAAGAAAGATTAAAAAGGATACAACCCATAAAAAATACAGAAATAGAAATGAAAATGCTAGATTTTTTAAAAAACCATTTTGAGGAAGGAAAAGTGTTGAGGATGATAAATGGTTGAAATAGGGGGTTTAGATGATGCAGGAAAAGGGCCAATAATCGGACCGATGGTAATTGCAGGAGTAGTAACAGATGAAAAAGGCATTGAAAAATTAAAAAAGATGGGGGTTACTGATTCAAAATTACTAACTTCAAAAAAGAGAGCAGATCTTTGTGAAAAAATAAGGATGACTGTAAAAAGGTATAAATTAATTATAATCCCACCTCAAGAAATTGACGAAGCAGTGCTTTCGAATAGCGGAATGAACCTTAATTGGTTGGAAGGAGAGAAAATGGCGGAGATTATTAATAGTCTAAATCCTGCAGAAGCAATAGTCGATTGCCCTAGTCCTAATTTGAAAATGTTTACTAAATTTTTAGAAAAAAAAGTGAAAAATCCAATAAAGATCATTTGCTATCATAACGCAGAAAGATTTATGCCTGTTGCTGCGGCTTCTATACTCGCAAAATATGCACGTGATGCAGAGGTAGCAAAGATCCAGAAAATGATGCCTGAATCAATAGGTTCTGGATACCCTGCAGACCCTAAAACCAAGGAATTTATTGCCAAGTATTACAAAGTCTACCCAGAAATTATGCGAAAATCATGGTCAACATATCAGAATTTAGTAAAAAAAGGCGAACAAAAGAACCTCAAAGAATTCTAAAAGATTTTGCTGTTTTTCTTTCTATTCCCAAGTGAAGAAAAATTTCCTGACAATATTTATAAATGCCAAAGCCTAAAAACAGCCAACGATGACCTACATAACGAAGCTGTATCTTGAGGGTTTCAAGTCCTTTGCCAAGCCTACCTTGCTGGAATTCGGCAACGAGTTCAATTGCTTTATTGGTGCAAACGGTTCAGGCAAAACCAATCTGGCAGATGCGATCGTGTTCGTGTTGGGTTCTCTTTCTCCTAAGACCATGCGTGCAGAAAAGGCGGCCCATCTTATCTTCAACGGAGGGAAAAAAGGCGCTCCCATGAAAGAAGCGGAAGTCTCCATCTTTTTCCACAACGAAAAAAAAGAATTTCCTCTCGAGCACAAGGAAATAAAGATCAGCAGAGTCATCAAGCAAAATGGCAATTCCGTATACAAGATTAATGATGATACAGCAACGCGCCAGCAGGTAATTGACTTGCTGGCCCATGCCAACGTTGATCCTGATGGCCATAACATCGTGCTGCAGGGAGACATCGTCAGGCTCGCGGAAATGAAGGCTGAAGAAAGAAGGCAAGTCATCGAGGACATTGCAGGCATTTCAATGTATGAAGACAAGAAGCACAAAGCCATGACCGAGCTCACCAAAGTCGATGCCAAGCTGAACGAGGCAGAAATTATTCTGACAGAGCGGAGAACCTACCTCAAGGAACTAAAAAAGGATCGTGACCAGGCCATGAAATACAAGGAACTGGAAAAGAACATCAAGAACAACAAAGCAACACTCCTGCATAATCAGCTCAAAGACAAAGAACAGAAACAAGAAGAGATAGAGAAGCGCATGCAGTCCTATCAAGAAGAAATGGAAAAAATCAGCAAGAAAATCGCAGAGGTCAAGTCGGAAATTGACGTGAAAAAGCAGGAAATTCAGAATCTCAACAAAGACATCGAGGAAAAAGGAGAAGTCGAAGTCGTGCAGCTGCAAAAGGCAATAGAAGAGCTCAAGACCACAGCAGCAAGGAAATCCGAACGCTTGAGTACAGTGCAGTACGAATTGTCCAGGATGCAAGAGCGGGGGAAGGAGCTACAGGCATCAATCAAAGATACAGACAAGACCGTCAGCACACTGGAATCCAGCAAAAAGGAAAATGAGGCAAGAATCCAGGAGCTGGAAAAGAAAGAGACCAAGGGAACAGAGGATATTAAGCAATTCCGCGAGAGCCATCGTCTCGGAGACGCAAGTGAACTAAGCAAGCAAGAACAGGAGCTGGAAAAACAGCAGGGATTCTCGCAGGAATTGCAGCAGCAGTATCACGAGTTGCTACAGAAAAAATTCCAGTGCGATGCGCAGGTGAAGGCGCTGGAAGAAAAGCTGGAAGCAAGCAGGAAGTTCGAGGAATCTTCTGATGTCCAGGAAATGCGACAAGTCCTGAAAAAAACATTAGAAGAACTGCAGAAGGCATTACATGAGGATAGTGCACTTGCGCTCCAGCTGAACAAAGCGCGGATTGCAGTCAATGAAAAGAATACCGATCTCTACAAGCTCCAGGCAAAAACTGCTTCAATGCAAGAGATGACAGCAGCAGACATTGCGCTGAAGAAAATGCTCAGCCTGAAAAAGCCAGGAATCCTCGGAGTGGTAACAGAACTGGGAGAAATTGACCCGCAGTATGCATTAGCCTTAGAAGTTGCAGCAGGTCCCCGCATTAAATCCATTATCGTGGACACGGATAAGACTGCAGCAGAGTGCATCAGAGTCCTGAAGGAAGGGAAGCTCGGCACCTGCATGTTCTTGCCTTTAAATACCATCAAGCCAGTGCAAAGGGCAAGCATATCCGGTCAAGGAGTAATAGGAAATGCGCTTGACCTTATCAAGTGCGATCAGAAATACAAGAACGCATTTGCCTATCTTTTCGCTTCAACACTCATTGTAGAAAGTGTGGAAACTGCGCGCCGTCTCGGCATTGGTCGAGTACGCATGGTAACAGTAGAAGGAGACCTGTTTGAAGTCTCGGGAGCAATCGTGGGAGGCTACCGCAAGATGAAGCAAGGCTTTGCCTTCAAGGAAAAAGACCAAGAAGAAAAGCTGAAGAGACTTGAAGAGGAAATTACACAGCAGCACAAGCTCATCGATCATCTGGAAAAAAAACGCATACAGCAAGAAAAAGTGGTTGCAGAACTGCGGGAAAAAAAGGCAGAGGTAGAAAGCGAGATCATGAAAATAGAAAAAACTGCAGACCTCTTCAACCAGGAAGATGACCAAGAGCAACTCAAAGAACTCAAGAAGAAGAGCATTTTCAAGGAAGTGGAGCAGATGGAAAAACAGCTGAAGGAGCTACAGGAACGGGGTGAAAAACTCAAGAAAGAACGCGATAAGCTCCGCCAGAGTACCAAAGACATGAGCAATCCCGAGGTTGCTATTGCACTGCAAAAATTAGAATCAACAAAGGCGCAAACGCGGGAAGAAATCGTGCAGCTCAAAACAGAAGTGAAAAACATCGAAATTCAACTCACGAACATTTACTTCCCGGAAAAGGAAAAGACCATTGCCATCGTCAAGCAACACGAAAAGGAAAACGACCAGTTCATGCAGGAACGGCAGCAACTGGAGAAAGCGCTGCAGGAAAATGCTGTCGCACTCAAAGAAAAAGAGCAGCAGGAAACTACCTTGCAAAAGAATTTCAAGAATTTGTTCGTCCAGCGCAACAAGCTGACGGAAGAGATCGCAAAGAAAGAAGCAGCAGGAAACAGTGAACAAATCAAGATCAGAGAAGTGGAAGGAAAGGTGAACAATGCAAACATCTCCCGGGCAAAGATCGTTGCTGAGTTAGAAGCCATCAAGCAGGAATATGAGCCCTATCAAGGGGTTGCTCTCCGCAAGAATGTAAGCGAAGAAGAATTGAAATCAGAAATCAAGAAATTCGAGCATCTGCTGCAGGAGATGGGTAATGTGAATCTGCGTGCCTTGGAAATCTATGAAAACATCCAGAAAGAATATGAGGATTTGCTGCAGAAGGCGGAAAAATTGAAGACAGAAAAAGAGGATGTGCTGAAGATGATGCAGGAGATCGAATCAAAAAAGAAAGGCAGGTTCATGAAGACCTTCAGGGAAATTGCCAAGAACTTCGAGAACATCTTCATTTCTCTCTCTACCAAGGGCCAGGCATTTTTGGAATTGGAAGACAGCGAAAATTCCGATGCAGGTGTGGAGATAAAATTAAAGATGCAGGGAAGCAAGTATCTGGACATCCGCTCCATGTCAGGCGGAGAGAAAACATTGACTGCGTTGGCATTTATTTTTGCCGTTCAGGAGTACCAGCCAGCTTCTTTTTATCTCTTGGATGAAGTGGATGCAGCCCTGGATAAGGAAAACTCTGATTTGCTTTCAAAACTGATTGCCAAGTATTCTCAAAACGCCCAGTACATCATTATCTCCCATAATGACACTGTTATTACCGAGGCAACGCGCATTTATGGAATGACCATGCAGGAAAATAGTGTTTCAAAAGTAGTCAGCTTAAAATTATGAATAAACAGAATTATTTAAACTTTATTATTATCAAACTACAGTTTAATTTTAGTCCTACTATTATTAAAGTAAAGATGAACTTTGGTAGAGACGATATGCAACAAGAGAAGAGTCCTTATTTCCCTATCCCATGAAAGTTAAAAGGAGGAATACGCTTCTTCTTTCTTCTTTTCTTTGCCAATCGTTTGATGTCCCTTTTTTTGAGGAAATACCATCCTAAGAGAAGCACCGCTAACGTAAGGACAAACGCAATAAGTTGAATGCGAGTATGTCGTTGCTGCTCTTCAAGGGATTTTGCAACAGGACCAATCTGAGCTATTTCAGAGGCAGCCGCTCCTTCTACAGACGGCGCAGCCAATACTTCAAAGGTATCAGTTGCAGTAGCAGTAATATCGTTATAAGTAATGCGAGCATACACAATATATCTTCCCGGTGCCAGACTTTCAGGCACGTCCAAAAGCCGAGTAATGTCAAGTTCCTCGTCAATGGCAATCGACTCTTCAGTAATGGAATACACATTGCCTGCAAAGTCTTTAACAGAGAGATGGAGCAGAATATCAATATTCTTCAAATCCCCTTTATTGACAATGGAAAGACTTACAGGAAGCTTTTCTGCCTGCTCTACAGCTTTAATGGAAAGGTCAGTTTTGATGTCAAAGAGAGGAGCCTTTCCCAGCACTTCAATGACAATATTGACACTTTGTGTTACCTGAGGGCTAACAAAGCGAATCCTGCCTACGTAAGCATCAGGCTTTTCATTTTCCGGAACGAAAATATCAAACGTCAACGTCTTGCTTTCTCCAGGGCGTAAGGCAAAGGAATCATCACGGGGAAGGATGTACTTCTTTAATGCTCCAGTATCAACAGTAAATGCCAAGGAAGATCTTCCGGTATTGATCACTTGAATACTCGTAACCGTGCTTGCTCCTTGCTTTACAGGAAGCTTGATAAAGTTCCTGTCCACGCTCGCTGCATACCGTGAACCTACAACCCCTCCTCCCGCTGCTACATCACCTACAGTGGATAGTGCAGAGATATTGACGGTAGTGGTATTAAGGTAATTGCTTGCCACTTTCCCATCGGTTCCGTTAAACTGCACATTCACAGTCTGGCTTGCAGTAAAGTTCGTGGTGTTCCAGACATACGATGCAGTGGTTCCGTAATTGTTGTTGAGCTGGATGGTTTGGTTAACTGCAGAATTGATGAAAAGGACTGCAGTGAGATTAATCTTGTCCCCATCAGAATCAGAGAGAGAAATGCTGCTGTTGAAGACCTCTGCAGTGGGTTCAGAACTGCTGGTGATGTTCAAGGTAGCGCTCGAAAGCAGAGGGGTGCTGGTATTGACAGTAATCTTGCTGGTATTCAGGTAGTTGCTGCTTGCTGTTCCGTCTGAAAAATTGAACTGTACAATCACGTTTTGGTCTGCAGTGACGTTCGTATTGTTGAACACGATGCTTGCAGTCTGTCCATTCTGCCAGTTATTAAACAGGTTAAGTGTAATATTCGATACATCACTCACATAAAATACCGCAGTCCCGTTCAGCCTATCAGCAACATCATTCTCAGTCAATGCTACAGATGCATTAATGAAATCTGCACTGACAGAAAGCGTGGTATTCGTCACATTCAGGGAAGCAGATGCTAAGGAAGGAGCAGAGGTATTCACCGTAATTTTAGAAGTGTTCAGGTAATTAGAAGAGGCATCTCCATCTGAGGCATTGAACTGCACAACCACAGTCTGCCCCCTAGTAACATTCGTATTGTTGAACACAGAGCTGAGAACCGTTCCATTCTGATAATTGTTTCCAAGGAAAAAAGTAATATTCGCAACATCATTCACATACAGCACAGCAGTAACATTGTTCCTGTCAATAGTATCATCAGAGATCGTTGCTGAAGCATTAATCCAGTCTCCCACAGTGGTTAAAGTGGTATTCGTCACATTCAAGCTTGCAGTATCTAATAAAGCCCCAAGATTTCCCGTGGTGATCTTGCTGGAATTAATATAGTTGGAAGCGATGGTATCATCACTGCCATTCACCTGGACAATAATGGTCTGGCTTTCCGTGACATTGGTATTATTAAAGACGTAAGAAGGTGTGATACCTCCTGCATAATTATTCAGAAGCTGGTAAGTAAGATTGCCAGCATCATTGACGAAGAGCACCACCGTGGTGTTCACGCGATCAGCAGCATCAGATTCTGTGAGGGTCCAAGAGAAGTTGATCCAATCCCCTGTACGTGTCAGGGTAGTATTGGTCACGTTCACGCTTGCAGAAGAAAGGCTGGGAGCAGAGTTGTTTACCGTTATTCTTGAGGTGTTCAGATAGTCTGTAGCAGCAGTCCCATCAGTCCCATTCACCTGGACAATGATATTCTGCCCTTTCGTCACGTTGGTGTTGTTGAAGACATACGAAGGAGCACTGCTATTCAGATAATCATTTGTAAGCTGCACCGTCTGATTCGCAACGTTGTTGACATAGAAAATAACAGTGAAATTTAGTCTATCAATGCCATCAGGTTCTCCTTGCGTCCAAGAGAAGTTTATCCAGTCTCCTATAGTTGTTAAAGTAGTATTCGTCACATTCAGGCTTGCAGTCAGCAGGGTGGGAGCAACATTGCCAGCAGTGATTTCAGAGGTATTGATGTAGTTGGTCGCCAATCCATCCGAGCCGTTGAACTGCACTTCTATTCTCTGCCCTTTGGTGATGTTCGTATCATTGAACACGATGGAGATTGTAGTTCCATTTGCCCTATTGGTAAGATCTTGCAGTGTGATATTCGCAACATCGTTCACATAGAGTCTGATCGTCGCATTCGTCAAATTCAAGTCTACCTCTCGCAAGTCCACAGACGCATTGATCCAGTCAGAGGCAGCAGTCGAGCTGTTGGTCAAGTTGAAGTCTGCAGTCTGCAAAACAGGGGCATCATCCGTGCTGTTCACTCTAATGCGAACGCTCTTCAAACTGACATTGCCAATGTTCGGGGCAGTGTCATTATCTATGGTAGAGGTGACGTTAAATTCAATAAATCCATAGGAGTTGGGCTGCACAGTACAAGAGACAAGATGTGTCCCATTGGTGATGCTGCACAAAGTAGCTACTTGAGTTCCATTAATGGCAATATTAGTATGGTTCAACGTGGAGATGTCATTATCCCTATCTGAAAGGAAACTGGAAATATTCAGGCTTGCCAAGTTATTATCTTCTGTCGTGGTGATGGTAGTATTGGTCAGCGTCCATGCAGGATTGCTATTGTTGATGGTAATAGCAGTGCTATTCACAAGAGTGGAATTCAAATCATCAGTAGCTACCCAGACCTCTACTCGCATAGCTTGACCTTTATTGACAACAAATGAAGCGGGAAGAACATCTGATGGCGTAACAGTCTGTGCTAATCCTGTAAATGTAGTATTCCTCACTGCTGAGCTTCCCTGATACCATCTAAAGGTCACGTTCAGATTATCAGCAGCATCAGGATCGCTAATAGTAATTGCTGAAGTATTAATCAACATATTATCAAAGAGAGTGCTGTTGGATTCGTTCAAGGTCGGAGTACTGGGAGCGTTTGGCGCACTATTGTTTACCGTGATTGCAGTGGTATTGACTTGTACACTGCCTGCTTGTCCATCAGTGGCATTGAATCCTGCTTTGATGGTCTGGCCTTTCGTAATGTTGGTGTTATTCCAATGATAGCGAACAACTCCTCCATCTGCATAATTATTGTTTGCCTGAACTGTCTGGTTGGCTGCATTATTCACATAGAAGATAATTGTCACATTGCACTTGTCTCCGGAATCAGTATCCGAGCAGGTCGCGTTCGTTTCAACAGAGTCCGCAGTAACGGTTAAGGTGCTGTTGGTGTAATTGATCGTAGTGTTGACTAAGCTGGGAGCAGTATTTGGTATGACTATAGTAACCACAGTAGCATTAACATAACTTGATATAATGGTTCCTGCACTAGCATTGAACTGCACCGTAAGATTCTGCCCTCCCGTGATATTCGTATTATTCCAGATAAAGCTGAAGGTTATACCATTAGCGTAATTATTGAGGTGTTGCACAGTCTGGTTGACCTTCCCCCCAATGAATAAAATAGTGGTGATATTAGCCAGTTCTCCAGTTGTAGTAACAAGAACACTGCTATTGAAGGTTTCTGCAGTCGCTGTCGAACTATTCGTCAAGTTAGTGGATGCACTTGAAAGAGTAAAGTTACTATCATAACTAAAATTAGCCTCATCCACATAAGGGGCTATGGTAATATTAGTAGTGCTATTTTCCACATCCAAGTAAAGCCTATACTGGAAATACCTGTTATCAGTCAGAAAAGTGATATTGCTAAAAGTATTATTTAAGAAGAATTTATTCACAGAGTTATTTGCTCCGACATAACTTTCTCCTGAACACGCTGCATCATCGCAGCTTCTGACTTGTGCTCTTACTCTTCCGTAGCGTGTCCTGTTATAAATTTCTCCGATTTGCTGCGCAGTCAGCACTCTTCTCCACATCGCAAACTCGTCCATGCTGCCATTGAAAGCAGTGTCATTAGCAGGACCAGGAGATGTACTGTGGTGATTTGTTCCACCTATAAGCCAACCATATGTCGTGGTATTGGATATGCTGAAACTCAAATTATTGAAACCCACCTGCACCCCATCAAGATATAATCTAGTTTCATTATTTGCTTTATAAGTAAGAGCAACATGATACCATGTGTTGTTCTGGATTGAACCTCCTGCTGAACTGACGCTTGCATCAAAGGAAAAGTCATCGCCAGCAGAATAGGATACAGAAACTGAAGCAGCTGAAACTTGCATTTGAAACGGGAAGTCTGCAGCTCCATCAGCATTACTGCTTCTCTTGGAGATAATCATACTGGTATTCCCAGGAGCATATCCATGGTGGTAAATCCATCCCATGATGGTAAACAAATCAGAAGCATTATAGTTGGTAAAGCCTGTGATGTTAATCACGTCT
>CAYIRJ010000005.1:0-42748 GCA_964365915.1 Candidatus Woesearchaeota archaeon | reverse complement strand
CTATAGGTTCTATCTTCTTAAAGAGAATATTTGCCTTTTTAATTGGACGAGCAGGATAAGGTTTATTTATCTCTTTTAGAGTAATATTAAAGTGGAAATTTTGAGCAATGCTTTCACATGATTGAGGGATGAAAGGAAAGAGAAGAATAGCGATATTCTTAATTGCAACAAGTAACGTATAGAGAACTTTCTTATCATGGGATTCCCAAGGCTTCCGCGATTGAATGTACTCATTACATTGATCAATATAGGAGAAAACTTCGTTGAGAACACGATCAAGTTCATAGTTTTCAAAAAGTTTTTTTATCTTTTCTAGTCTATTAAAACGGAGAGGGGGGGTTTTAACAGATTCTAACCCATATTTCTCAGCGAGTGTGCTCACTCGTGAAATGAGATTGCCAAGCTTGTCTGCAAGTTCGGTGTTGTAACGAGAAACAAGTGCTTTTTCTGAGAAATCACCATCATTACCCGAAGCAAGAGGGAACTGTCGGCAAACAAAATAGCGAATTGCATCAGGACTGTATTTCTGAACAAGGGTTGGAATTGCTATAGTATTGCCAAGACTTTTAGATATTTTTTGCCCGTTGAAAGTAAGAAATCCATGAACGAAAACAGTTTTAGGAAGAGATAATCCAGCAGATTTGAGCATGGCTGGCCAAATAACCGTATGGAACCAAGAATTGTCCACACCCAAGAGATGGAGATCAGCAGGCCAGAATTTTTCCCACTCCCTTTTTGTACGCGTAGCAGTGTAATAGTTAAGTAAGGCTTCCCCCCAAACATACACGACATGTTTTTTATCATAAACAAAAGGAATTCCCCAGTCTATAGAAGTGCGGGTAAAGCTCAGATCTTTCAATCCCTCGTTAATTCGGTTAATAATCTCCTGCTGTCGTGCTTTGGGAAGAATGAAATGAGGATTTTTTTTGATGTACCCAAGAAGAAATTTTTGATATTTGCTCAGTTTGAAGAAATACGTTTCTTCTTTTAAAAAATCTAATTTTCTTCCGGGATGGAATTGACATTCTCCCTTAATCAAATCCTTGTCTGTATAATACGCCTCGCATCCAACACAGTATAATCCTTCATATGTTCCCTTATAGACATCCCCGGCATCCCAAATCTTTTTGATAATAGTATTAACAACCTTCTCATGATCTTTATCAGTCGTTCTAATAAACCGATCATAATGGATATGGAGCAAGTCCCATGAATTCTTGAATTGTTTCGCCTTCTCATCAACAAAAGATCGAGGATTCTTTCCTTCAACTTCTGCACTTTGAGCAATTTTTTTCCCATGTTCATCAGTACCGGTGACAAAAAGTACTTGTTTCCCAATAAGCTTGTTCCATCGCGCAAGAACATCTGCTATGATCTTCTGATACGCATGCCCGATATGAGGATAAGGTGCATTGACATAATCAATTGCAGTCGTAACATAATAGGTATTTTTAGCCATGAAAAATAAACTTAAAAGACATCTTTTATAGTTTTCTGTAAGAATGCAGCAGCCGGGATTTGAATTCCCGACTTCTTTAAGTTCCCGGGTCCAGGGCTTGGGAAGCCATGATACTACCACTATACGACTGCTGCATTAAATGGACTGGGGAGGATTCGAACCTCCGGCCTCGACCGTGTGAAGGTCGCGTTATCTGCAGCAACTTTTGGTCAAGCTTTTCGCAAAAGGTTGTAGCCGCTAAACTACCAGTCCATAGCGAACGATTTTACAAAGAACTTTAAAAAATTATGCATTCCTCGAAAACATATACATGCATTTCACTGCCATGGTTGCATAGCTTCCCTTCTGTAATTGAAAACGCACACTCTGCTTGAATTTGTTTTTGTTCAGTTCATCTTCTTCAAGTTTCCCAAATTGCAGATTTTTCACAAGCACAAACGCTTTTCTCATGATCGTTCTTGAAGTCATGTCCTTCCACGCCTTATTTTGAAAGTAGTGGTGTTGCATTTTTTCTTTCTCTAAAATTCCTTCAACTAAAGGCTCAATGCTGTGGTGCACATGGTACGATGTATATCCTATCATGGGTAATTCTAAAGTACGATCTTCTTCTTTTGGGAGTACGGAAGCATAATCACCAACAACTGTAGGAACAAGTTTGAACGAATGATACTGCTTGCGAATATACTGGTCAAGCAATCTGTTGAAAAGAAAGCTCTGGTACGCCTGCACAAATAAGGTAAGCAGTTGTTTCGGTAACACTTTGAACGCACTAATGTAGGATTTCGGTGACTGTCTTAATACCCGCAATACTTTCCGTTCATAGAACATACCACGTGCAGGATTAAGAGTAAATTTACCCCACTGCTTTTCTAATTGCGCCCTCCAAGCTTGGTGATCGGGAGTTTCAGTAAAAAAAGGCTTTCCCAAATAGATTTTCATCGCTTCTTCATACCTTCTTCGTACCAATGCCTTCCCGACAAGATGGGTATTTGGCCGCACTTCTCCGAAGCGCTGGTCATCATAATAATTGGGCATGTAAGCAATAGCTCGCAGAGGTGCATCGAGATTTCTTACAGTTATGGTAAAGGTATTGGAGGATAGGCTCCCGATTCCGATGCGTTTCGTACCATAGCCTAACAGTGTTAAGGCCATATCCTTGATTTCTATTTTTTTCAATCGTTGCAAGTCAAAGCGTTTGATGCAAACATACTGCTCGGTAATGCCATGTTTATCTTTCATACCAGCAACAGTGAAGAGTTTCTTGTCGATCTTCAATGCGTCAGCTAACCTTTCAAGGGCTTGTGGTGTTGTCCAGTTTTTCTTTTTGAGAATAAAATACGCGTAGGGTCCTTGATCGCGAATTTTCAGATCAATCACTTCCTTGACCTGGAAGTCTTCTGGAAGTTGTTTGAGCTTGAACATCGTGTGCAAAGAATGGTTTGCATTTAAAAGATGAACTATTTTGTCGCAGGAAGGTGAAAAATCAGTATTATATAGAGAATGATCTTTGAGATCGTATGGCTGTTGGCGAATACCTTTCTTCTGTTATCGAACGTGGTGACGCAGGATCTGCTTTACTTGCAGAGCGTACTGTTCAAACATTACAACACCCCCTAGTAGATTTTATTGGCAGAAAAAAAGATATTCCTGTTGTTCGTTTTCCCGAAAATAAGGAAGTAGTAGTCCACACTGCAGTAGGCTGTCAGGATCTGAAAAATCCTACAGAGATTGCTGCTTCTTTAGTGGATAGTTTAACTGAAGATGCATATCGTCTGAATGCGATCCCTGTTGCCTTTGCAAATGTTATTGATTCGCAATCTGGTGATCTCAAGATGTTAGAAAATATTGCTGAAGGTTTAGTGCAACAATCATTGCGCCGTGAAGTTGCAATAGTGAATGGTGAAAATGCTATCCTGGGCAATCGGTTAACAGTTCCCTTTACAATCTCAGGAACTATGGTAAGCATGCGTCCTTTCCAGAAAAAACGAAAAGAAGAAGGGATAGAATATACTACATTTGCTCATAATAACAAACCTGTGTTCTTGAATTCCGATGGTGTGGGTACCAAAACCGAATTTTATGAGCGTAATCGCCGTTTTCATTTAGGGCTGCAAGATTCCTTGGCTATGAAAATGGATGATGCTGTAAAATTAGGAGCAGAAGTAAAGGTCGTTGCGGATGTAGTGCAGACACGGGGGTCTATTTCAATGGATAAGTTGGGGAAGTATGCAGAGACTCTAGGTATGCAGTATGGCTGCAAATATGTGTTGTACCACGAACCCAATGCTCCGATTAGTGGATATGGTCATTCCAATCTAAATATTGCAGGTACTGCAGTGAGTTTAGTAGATGAAAAAATTTTGGATCGCTTGCATCCTCAGGAAGGAAATGTTGTACTTGCTCTTCGCGGTCAACCCAATCCTCGTTCCAATGGTATTTCAGCAAAACGAGAAAACATGGAGAAGATATTAGGGAAAGAGTGGCATAAAGAAACTTTGGGAAAAATATTTTTGCAATATCTTGCTACTCCTTCTACTGTATTCTACCCAGTATGCAAAAAATTGATGGATCAGGATTGTGCTACTGCATTTTTCCATATGAGTGGCGGTGCTTACAAAGGGAAGCTTGCTCACCTACTTGCCAAGGAAAGGTTATTTGTGCAATTGAAAAATTTATTTCCTCCTGACTGGCGCGAGTTGGCATTAGCAGGGTTTTCATTAATGCCTTCAGAAGTAGCGTATGCACAATGGCCCATGGGCAACGAAGGATTTGTTGCTGTCCGTCCTGATTTAGTAAAGGAAGCTTGTCATCTCATCGCTTCTGCTGGTCTGGAATTACGGGTAGTGGGGGGATTGGAGCATGCTTTTAACTATACAGGTGTGGAGTTCAGAGACGTCAAGGATTCTTCAGGCAGATCCTTATATTTTTCTGGAAAATGAAAATGCTCCCAGCGAGCACACCACCGTCCTGGCAGCATCCAGGGATGAGTTGATAGACTAAAAATTCACAACCAAAAGATATATAAACTATAGTTCATATGAATAAACTAAAATGGACATATATAAAATTAAGTTTACAGTTTTACAGTTAGAGATATTTAGACTATTTTGCATTAAAACAGGGGCACGGCTAAATCAGCGGCAGGTAGCCAAACTTCTTCATGTAACCCCAACAGCTATTGCCAAAGCTCTTCCTCTTCTCGAAAAAGAAAAAATCATTAAAGTAACACGTGGTTCTACAAAGGTGAACTTCGTCGAACTAGCACGTGATGTGCACAAAACACTTGAATTAAAAAAAGCGGAAAACTTCAAGATCTTAATAGAATCAGAGTTACCTTCTTATCTTGAAGAATCTTTCCCTAGCTGTACAATCATCCTTTTCGGAAGTTACGCCAAAGGAGATGATGTTTCAACTTCAGATATCGACATTGCAGTCATTGGTGGAAAAGAAAAAGATGTCAATTTAAATCAATTTGAAAAAAAACTTGAAAAAGAGATTCGTATCAATTACTATAGTTCTTTGAAGGAAATTAACCCCCACCTAAGATCCAATATCCTTAATGGAATAATCCTTTCGGGGGGAATAGAATTGTGACACATGTAAGGAGATTTGAGGAATATATCCAACAAGGGACTATAAGAAAAAGATTTCCCGACCCCATTCGTGCAAAATCATTTATTGAAGAATCTTCAGAAGATTACTCTATTCTCAAAAGCCACATAAAAAGCATGGGAGTTTCAGACAAAAGCGCGAATTACATCATTAAAAATGCATATGATATCATTATGAGCCTTATCAGAGCTCGCATGCTATCACAAGGTTTCAGCTCTTCTGGAGAAGGATCACATGAAGCAGAAGTCTCCTTTTTGCGCATCATAGGTTGCAATGAGCTGGATGTTGAATTTGCTGATAAACTCCGTTATTTCAGAAACAGCATTCTTTATTACGGAAAAAGACTTGATAAAGAATATGCAGAAAAAGTGCTGATCTTTCTTGAAAAAATGATCATACAACTGAAGAAATAATTTTACATTCCCGAAAAATGCCAAGAAGATAGGATGCTCCTGCCGCGATTTGAACGCGGGTTTCCACCGAATTCCGATAGTTTTTAGATATCTTGAGAGGGTGGAGTCCTATCGGTTCCTTTACGGGATTGACCGGGCTAGACGACAGGAGCATAGGTGCTTTCTTGCTTAAACCCTTATAAGTTTTTCTTCTTCGTAACGCTTAAATAAAACAAAGGACATGAAGAATTATCTAAAGGGGGTGCAAGGATGGAAGTGCTCAAACGTTCAAGTAAGCGCCAGAAATTTAGCATGGCAAAGCTGAAGCGGGGAATTCAGCGCGCAGCACGTGATGCAAAATTGACGCGAGTGCAGCAGCGCGAAGTCGTGAGGACAGTCGCAGCGAGCGTAGCAAAAGGATTGAAAGGCAGGCGCTCAATTAAGGCAGCAGCGTTGCGCAGGAAAGTGTTGACGCGCTTAGACAGGACGTCGCGGGCAACTGCAAGCGCATGGCGCAGGTATGACAGAAAGCGGAGACGCTAATTATTTTAAATTCTTTTTGAGCTGTTCGCGATTAATACCTTGCTTAAATTCTTCCACAGTTTTTTTAAAAGATTCAATCTGTTTTTCTGAAAGGCGTTCAAATCGCAGGTAATTTCTTTTGATGCTTCTCAAAAATTGCGATTGCTCATAGTATTCCTGGGGAATGTCAAAAAACTTTTTCATTTTCGGATCTTTAACATCTTGCCGTAACTCTTTCATTTCGCAGTCCTTGCACAACGGCCACTGATAGTGGGAAACAACTAATGCATACTGTTTTCTGCATTTCCTGCACAATTCTTTATAGACCGCCATGAGTAGGAAATAGCCCCGGGCAGATTCGAACTGCCGTCACTGCCTTTCCCCTATGTGTTTTAAGGTTCCAGAGGGCAATATCTTACCAATGCGTTTACGCATTCTTGGCCGCTAGACGACGGGGCTATAAAGGGGATGGCTCTTCCAGTCTTTTTATGTGTTTTGGGTTCGTTCATCGTTCCGGGCCGTTTTCCAGAAAGATATTTAAAGAAAGGAATACCGAAAATAAAGAAGGTGTTGAAGAAATGCATGATGACCGCATCGCATTAGGGGTAGCAGTGATTCTTATTGCATTTGCTTTTATCCTTCAGGTAGGAGCAGCAGACGGATTTACCGGATTCCTCGTAAGGGAAAAGCCTGATTGCAATGATCATAAAGACAATGACAAAGATGGCTTGATTGATTATCCATATGATCCCAGCTGTAAAAACAAGAAGGATACAAGTGAAAAAGGTTCTCTCTATCAGTGTGATGATGGCAAGGATAATGATAAGGACAAAAAGACAGACTACCGTGTTGATGGCAGGGGTGATCAAGAATGCGAGGACCCCATGGACACCAGTGAATCGTGGGGAGGCTGGGGAAGCAGCGGTGGTAGCGGCGGATCAGGAAGCAGCAGCTGGGGATCAGGAGGGAGCAGTTCAGGAATTACGAACGCTACGAACTTAACTTCGAATGCAACAAGTAATGGAACAGCGAATACTTCCTGGAATCTTACATACACAATTCCAAACTGGACTTCGAATGCAACAGCTAATGCCACAAATGCAACCAACAGCAGCAGCCCATAACTTCTTTCAGAAAATTTATTAATGAGTTATTTTGCGGTAATGACTGAGAAGATCGTAACTCTTAAAAAGATGTCTTAGACTCCTTTGCATATGAAATGCTGGCGAATGAAGGAAGACGGTTTGTTATGCGAGAACGAAGGAACATTAATGACTGCAAATGGCTATCCTGTTTGCGAGCAATGCAAAAATAAAATCCGTGAATATGTAGATCCAAAAAATGTGGTAGCAATTGAACAAAAAGGAAACGCGCTTCGCAACAAATAAGATGGCATTGCAAATTCCTGCTTCTTTTGATGCATGTGTATACTTTACGCGCCGTTCTTTAGGCACTAAAGGAAAAATAGTTGCTTGGGTTCCAAAAGAAATGTGTAAACACTGCGGCAAAGGTGTGATGGAAAAGCCGCGAGATCCAAAAACAGGTAAAATAAAAATTCGTGCGAAAGAATATGTGTGTCCTGCATGTAATATTGTAGTTCCTGAGCAGCAATATGAAGATACATTAACATTTTCTGCAATCTATGCCTGTTCGCAATGTGGGAAAACAGGCGAAGCTCAAGCGCCGTACAAAAGAAAAAAAGTAAAAGTTTTTGACGAAGAAACACTAAAGGAAAAAACTGCAGATGCTGTACAGTTCTTATGTGAACATTGCAAGGCAAAAATTAATGTTACGAAGAAAATGAAATAATTTTTTGATTTAAATGTTTACACTTGTGGAGTATTATTCGGTTGATCCCGCTGTGCCAATTTGATGTCTACATTCCTGACCGTCTTCCTTCCAGAATGTTCAGCTAATTCCTTTGCGCGCATTCCCAATTTCATGCCCTGTTCCTCAAGCACTTCGCTTAAGGTTGCTTTGGCATCCTCAGAAACCCGATCTGCCCCTGCTTTTTTAAGCAGTTTCTCCATTGCAGCTAAGGGAATGATATTCCTCGCCATTTCAGGTTTTTTTAAGAAATCGGAGCTTTAAATAACTTCTGAATTACGCATTCAAAAGAGCAATAGATGGATTTTTAAAGAGGGGAAGCAAAGCAAGGGAAAAGGATGCAAAATCCTTTGGAGGAAAAACAACAATGAAAGACTTTAACCGGGGCGGCGGAAGAGGAGATTTTAGGCCGCGAGAGATGCATAATGCTACGTGTTCGGAATGTGGACAAGCATGTCAAGTTCCCTTTAAGCCACAAGAAGGCAAGTCAGTATATTGCAGAGATTGTTTCTCGAAGAAGAAGAGATTTTAATCTCTCTTCACCTTTTTTCATGTGATCACCACCTTTTTGTTTTTAGTATGACTTATGCTACTTTAAGTGGTGACAAATGTCTCTAGCCTACACAAAGCCGCCCATTTCGATAGTTTTATAAATGAAATTTTTCCCGTAACTGCTACCCCATACTGTACAGATGATGTAGTGACGAGTCGTCCTCGGAACTGACAAATCGTTTTCTCTGGTGTTAGAAATGAATCTGTAATACAAACAACATGGCAGGAGCAAACCGCATTCACTGGCCGAGAAGAGGCAGCCTTCAGTTTTGGCCTCGCGTTCGCGCTAAACGGCAGTATCCACGCGTCAAATCTTGGGTGTTTTCAAAAAACCTCAAGCTTTCAGGATTTCTGGGATTCAAGGCAGGCATGACGCACATCCTATTCCGGGACACACGTTCTGTTTCTCCCACAAAGGGAATGGAAGTGTTCATGCCGGTAACCATTGTGGAGTGTCCTCCCATGAAGGTAAAGGCAATTCGTGGCTATATTATCACACCCTATGGACTCAAGCTCGCATATGATTCTGCTGCAAAAAAACAAGCAGCGCCAGAAAAGTATGAAGAGATAACCATCGTTGCAGAAACCCAGCCTCAAGCAACAGCTACAGGAAAGAAAAAAACAAATACGATTGAGCTCGCGCTTGCAGGTCCCAAAGAAGGCAAGCTGGAGCATGCAAAAAATCTGCTAGGAAAGGAGCTCAAGCTCGCAGACATCTTCAAAGAAGGCCAGTATATTGATGTGCACTCCGTCACCAAAGGCAAAGGCTTCCAAGGAACAGTCAAGCGTTTCGGTGTCAAGATCCGCCATCATAAGTCTGAGAAGACCAAGCGAGGCATTGGCACCTTAGGTCCATGGATACCGCGCCACGTTTCTTGGAAAGTTCCTCAATCGGGAAAGATGGGATATCACACAAGAACAGAGTTCAATAAGTTGGTCGTGAAGCTCAATCCCAAACCAGAAGAGGTAAATGCTAAAGGCGGATTATTACATTATGGAAAAATTAAGAACGATTGCATCTTGATCAAAGGTTCAGTTCCTGGTCCAGTCAAGCGCGAAATTGTTATCACTGATGCTATTCGTCCGATGAGAAAAGAATTCGTGCCTGAAATTGTGATGATCAGCACAGCAAGCAAGCAATGAAAGCAGACGTCGTAAATATGCAGGGAAGCAAAGTACGCAAGATTGAGCTGCCTATACAGTTTTCAGAAGCAGTCCGTCCTGACTTAATCCAGCGGGCAGTGCTTGCAATCCAGTCGCATCATCGCCAGCCTTATGGAACATTTCCCCAAGCAGGCATGCGCCAAGTTGCCAAGCTTTCAAGACGTCGCCGCCAGTATAAGACCGCCTATGGCCATGGCATTTCAAGGGTGCCGAGAAAAACGCTGTGGAAGCGCGGCAGGCAGTTCGGTTGGGTGGGCGCGTTCGCTCCGGGAATGACAAAAGGAAGAAAAGCTAATCCTCCAAAAGCAGAAAAAGTATGGTCCCAAAAAATTAATGGCAAAGAACGGAGAAAAGCCATTTGCTCTGCATTGGCAGCCACAGTCCAGCCCGTATGGGTAAAAAAGCGCGGGCATCTGTTCCAAGAAATGAGTCCTGTCCTAGATACGCAAGCAGAATCCTTGGCAAAAACAAAAGAGGTGCAACTGTTCCTAGAAAAATTAGGACTTGCTGCAGAACTGGCGCGTGCAGCAGAGAAGCGGGTGCGTGCTGGCAAAGGAAAAATGCGCAATCGTCCGTACAAACAGAAGAAAGGTCCTTTACTTGTGGTTGCAGGCGCATGTAAGTTGTTGCACGCTGCGCAGAACATTCCAGGTGTGGATGTTTGCGAAGTGAAAAATTTAAACGCAGAACTGTTGGCACCCGGCTGTATGCCAGGAAGGTTGACATTGTTTACCGAGAAGGCATTGGAAGTGTTGCAGAACGAGCAGCTCTTCTTGAATGACAAGCAGCAACAAGAAAAGAAGATCATGCAAAAACAAGCACAGAAAAAATCAAAACAGGATGAATAATGGTAATCAAATATCCCCTCTCCACAGAAAAAATCATGGGCCTCATGCAGAATGAGAATAAGCTCGTGTTTGTGGTAGAAAAAAAAGCAACTAAGCAGGAGATCAAGCAGGAGATAGAGTCTGCATTCAAAGTAAAGATTATGAAAGTAACTACAGTCATCACTCCACAAGGCATAAAAAAGGCATACGTCAAACTGGCACCTGAGCATCAGGCCATTGATTTGGCAACCAACCTAGGGCTCATGTAAGATGGGAAAAAGCTTAATTCAGCAAAAGCGCGGAAAAGGAACAACCACCTACAGAGCACACTCCTTCCGGTGGAAAGGACGCATCCAGTATCGTACGTATGATGATCAGGAAAAGAAAGGCATCATCAAGGGAAAGGTCCTCGACATTATTGATTGTCCAGGCCATTCAGCCCCTTTAGCCTACATCAAGTATGAGACAGGTGATGAAGTGTATCTTCCCGCTCCCTACCAGGTGCGCGTGCATCAGGAAGTTTCTGCAGGCATCCAGTCTCCCATCCAGCAGTGTTGCGTCTTGCCATTGAAGGCAATTCCAGAAGGTACGAATGTGTACAATATTGAGTCTGTTCCTGGAGATGGAGGTACATTTTGCAGAACCGCGGGAAGCTCTGCAAAAGTGCTTGGCATCTTAGAAAATAAAGTGATGGTGCAGCTGCCTTCCAAGAAAAAAAAGGAGTTTGATCCGCAGTGCAGGGCTACCATTGGAATCATTGCAGGAGCAGGAAAATCAGAAAAGCCCTGGCTCAAAGCAGGAAAAAAACATCATGCTATGCGCGCAGCAGGAAAGTTGTATCCGCGCACCTCAGGAGTGGCAATGAATGCAGTCAATCACCCCTTCGGTTCTGGGCGAGGCCGCCATGCAGGCAAGCCAAAGACCCCTTCACGATTTGCTCCGCCAGGACGAAAGGTCGGAAAGATCCGGGCACGCAGGACAGGAAAGCAATAATGGCAAAAGAACCCACATACAAGGGAAAGACTGCAGAAGAACTGAAACAGATGTCATTCGAAGACTTTATGAAAATTGCTAACGCACGCGCTCGCCGTTCATTAAAGCGCGGATTTTCAGACAGCCAAAAAAAGTTGCTTGCTCGCTTGAGAAAAACCAAGGCAGGCCTCACCAAGAAGCCTATGAAAACCCACTGCAGAGATATGGTTATCATTCCTGAAATGCTCGATGTAATTATTCATGTGTATCGCGGGAAGGAATTCATCCCCGTTGCAATTACGCTCGATATGCTCGGCCATTATCTGGGAGAATTTGCAGCTACCCGCAATAGGGTAACGCACTCTGCTCCTGGCATTGGGGCAACACGTTCCAGTGCAGGAATCAAGAAGGCAAAAGGATAACCATGAATACCTCAGAAGCGCGCGTGTTAGGATCAAATTTGCCTGTTTCAACCAAGCAGTGCAGGGAGATTGCGCAGTTCATTAAAGGAAGGGAAGTGCAGCGCGCAGTCCAGTTGCTGGAAGCAGTGAAAACACACAAAGTAGCAATTCCTTTCAAGCGCTTTAATCGAGACATGGGTCACCGCCCCGGGCATGTCGGTCCAGGAAGATATCCTGAAAAGGCATCCTTGCAGGTGGTTGTCTTGCTGAAGTCCTTGATTGCGAACGCACAGCAGAAAGGATTGGACGTAAATAATTTGTATGTGAAATCTGCCATTGCCAATATTGCATCACGACCAGGACGGTACGGTCGTCAGCGAGGGCGTACATCCAAGCGATCGCATTTCGAAATTATTGCAGCAGAACTACCCAATGAACGGAAAGAAACGAAAAAACAAAAAGATATCCAGAAAACAAAGGAAAAACAACCATGATTGAACGGCAATTTGTCGCACAGCGTTTGAAGGAATTCCGCGTGCAGGAATACATTGCGCAGGAGTTGGGAAAATCAGGATATTCGCACACGCAGATCAAGCGTACTCCACTGGGAGAGAAAGTAATTGTCTACACCTCAAGACCAGGATTGGTGGTAGGAAAGAAAGGAGAGAACATTCAGCGGCTCACCCAGGTATTGAAGAAGCGCTTCAAAATGGAAAATCCGCAAATCGAAATTGGGGAAATACAAAATCCGTTTTTGGATGTGCATTTCGTTGCAGATAGAATCGCATCCACTTTTGAGCGTTTCGGATCAAAGCGTTTCAAATCGATAGGTTACCGCACGCTGCAGTCTATTATGGAGGCAGGAGCGATGGGTGCGGAAATTGTCATTTCAGGAAAGGTTCCAAGCGCACGCGCCAGGCGCTGGAGGTTTAAAGTGGGGTATCTCAAGAAGTCAGGAGATATTTCAGAATCATTGATCAGCAAGGAAATCGTTGCCTCGAATCTGAAGTCAGGGACCATTGGCATCAAAGTAAGTATCATGACTCCCGATATTATTTTACCAGATCGTTTGATTATCAAGACCGTTGCACAAGTAGTACAAGAACAAGAAGCGCAAGCAGCTGAAGCGCAGAAGGAAGTCAAACCAAAAAAACCACGGGCGAAGAAAGAATCTGCAGACAAAAAAGAGGAGCCTGCAGAAAAGACGAAACAGAAACGTGTAAGGAAGAAAAAAGAGCAACCTGTGGAGAAGAAGGAAGAACATGGCGGAAATCAAGAAGCGTGATGTGAAAAACATGACTGCACAGGAGCGAGAAGCAAGGCTGAAGGAGTTGCAGAAAGAACTCATGAAAATCAATACCAAGCGCGCCATGCGTGTTACGCCAGAGAACCCCGGCAGGATTAAGATGATCAAAAAGACCATCGCACGTATGCATACATTTCAAAAACAACAAGAAGGAGGTAAGACGCAAAACCGATGAATAACATATGCCCAAAGTGCGGATTGCCGCAGGAACTCTGCGTGTGCGAGATCATTGCCAAAGAAGAGCAGCGGATTAAAGTGCGTGGAGTGAAGCGCAAGTTCGGCAAGATTACCACGCTGGTTGAAGGGATCGACGAAAAGCAGATCGATCTCAAGGAAGTGGCGAAGAAATTGAAGTCAAGATTTGCATGTGGGGGAACGGTCAAGAACAATGTGATTGAGTTGCAGGGAGACCATCGCGCAGCCATCAAGCAGGAGCTCATCAAACTAGGATTCGCAGAGGAGACTATTGATGTGGAGTAATAGAGATGCCAAAACAGTGGTGAAGCAGGAACTGATTGGTGCGCATGCAGAAGTGGTAGATGCGGTCAACAAGGCGTTGAAAGGCATCTCCGGGATCATCGTGGACGAAACCAAGCATCTGCTGGTCATCGAAAACACCCAGGAGAAAAAAATCCTGAAATCCCAGGCAACATTCAAAATTATCGTCAACAAAAAAACATTCATCATCAATGGCAAACTTCTGGTGGGAAGACCAGAGGATCGCCTGAAGAAAAAAGGAAGACTATGAAAAAGCAACAAGCAAACAACATTGGTGTGGAGGTTCCTGCACCTGCAAAGATGTGCACGGATCTGCACTGTCCATTTCACAGCGCGCTCAGTGTACGGGGAAGAATCTTCACAGGAAAAGTCGTTAAGGAACCGTTCCATCGCACCACGACAGTAGAATTTCCACGCCAATTTTACATTCCGAAATTCGAGCGTTATGAAAAACGAAGATCAAGAATCAAAGCTCATGTTCCTGACTGTTTAGAAGTCAAGAAGGACAGCGCAGTCAGGATCATGGAAACAAGAAAAATATCCAAGACGAAAAACTTTGTCGTGATTGAGGTTAAACTATGAAAGCATTGAAGGCAAACATCACTCGCGCATTGCCCCACCGTTCATTAGTGGACACGTGCGACAATTCAGGAGCGAAGCAGGTGCGCATTGTCTCGGTAAAGGGTGCCAAAACTGTCCGTCGGAGAAAGCCAACTGCAGGGGTGGGCGATTTGATCATGGTTGCTGTTGTGAAAGGTCACCAGTCGGTGCGGAAAAAAGTCATGCCTGCCATTGTGGTGCGGCAGAAAAAAGAATACCGGCGTCCTGATGGCACGCGCATCAAATTTCAGAGCAATGCAGTAGTCATCCTGAAGGATGAGAAGGGAAATCCGAAAGGCACCATGTTTAAAGGACCCATTGCGAAGGAAGCGGCAGATCGCTGGCCTGCAGTTGCAAAAATAGCGGAGCAGGTCATATGAAATCGTTTTCATTTGCATGGAAGTCAAGCATCAGCAAAAGAAAGCGAAGAAAATATGCAGCGAACGCCCCATTGCATGTCAAAAGAAAGTTCATGGCTGCGCATCTTGCCCCCATGCTACGGAAGAAATACAAGCGCAGAAGCTTTCCACTGCGAAAAGGGGATACAGTCAAGATCATGCGAGGACAATTCAGGAAAAAAACAGGGAAGATCGAGCGTATAGACAGGAACAGGACGCGCATCTATCTGGATACAGTATTTCAGATGAAGAGGGATGGATCCAAGGCACCCTATCCTGTGCATCCTTCCAATGTGTTAGTGATGGATCTTATACTGGATGACAAACGCAGGCGTCAGGCAGTGGAACGCAACATCAGGAAGGCAGACTAACATGGCGCATCTCAAAAGTTTATCAGCACCAAAAACCTGGCCAATTGAGCGTAAAAAACACGTGTTCGTGACAAAAGCAAATCCAGGCCCACATACAAAGGAGAATGCCCTCCCCTTCATCGTGGTGGTGCGAGATATGCTGAAGATCGTCCACACCACCCATGAAGCAAAGAAAATCATCACTGCAGGAAAGGTGCTGGTGAATAATCGTATACGAAAGGAAACGAAGTACCCGGTAGGAATGTTGGATAGCATCAGTATTCCCGGAAGCAACGAGTATTATCGCGTGCTATTTAATGCGCAGGGAAAGTTTATCACCAAGAAAATATCCCCCGAGCAGGCAAAAGAAAAGTATGTCAAGATCCAGAACAAGACCACGTTGAAGGGAAAGCGCACGCAATTGAACTTCTTGGACGGTTCTAATATGCTGATAGACAAGGACAACTACAAGGTGGGGGATACGTTACTGCTGCAGGAAGGAAAAGTCAAGCATCTGAAGTTTGAAAAGGGAGCATGGGTATATATTGTCGCAGGAAAACACATTGGAAAGAAAGGGCGCTTGGAAGAAGTGCTGACGTTCAAGGGATCGCAGCCTGATCGCGTGGTCCTCAAACAAGAAAATGAAAAGATTGATACCCTGCGCGAATTTGCATTCGTTGTCGATGAGGGATTTGAACATGGCTAATGGCATGCGTGCGATTGATGTGGAAAAAATTAACTTGAATATCGGCACAGGCGGGCCTGGAGAAAAAATGGAAAAAGCAAAAAAGCTCTTGAAAGCAATCACGGGTGCATCTCCTGTCGAGACCAAGACCACGTTGAGGATTCCCACTTGGGGAGTACGCCCCGGACTAAGCTTGGGATGCCGCATCACCTTGAGAAAAAAGAAAGCAGCAGAAATCCTGCAGCGTTTGCTGACTGCTATAAATAATAAGTTGCAGGCATCTCATTTCGACAACGCAGGAAATGTTTCCTTTGGCGTCAAGGAATATCTGGAAATTCCCGGAGTAAAATATGATCCGGAAATTGGAATTATAGGTTTGGAAGTTGCAGTCACGTTGCGCCGCCCGGGATTCAGGATTCGCAGACGGATGTTGCGCCAGCAGACTATACCGAAGCGCCATCGCATCACCAAAGAAGAGGCAATAATGTTTATGAAGGATCAGTTTCATGTTGAAGTGCTCGGAGAGAAAAAATGACGACCAGTGACTATCACAAAGTGTTCAGGCAATTGAAGAACAAGCAGGCAAAGCTGGAAAAATTCAAGAAGCATAATACTCCCAAGAAAAGAACCACGGGGGGGGCCTTGCATAAGTGTAAGCGCTGCGGGCAGACGCATGCGCATATTCAGCGCTATGGCTTGGGACTGTGCAGACATTGCTTTCGAGAAACAGCAAAGCAAATAGGATTCAAAAAATACAACTAGGAGACCCATGTTAAACGATACCCTTGCAGTCATGATGAGCAACATTCTGAATGCTGAGAAAGTAGGAAAGGCGCAGTGCAATGTCCAGCCTTCCTCAGGCATGATGAAAAGAGTCTTGGAGATCATGAACGTGCAAAACTATATTGGCTCGTACGAAGAGATGGATGACAAAAAGGGAGGCATCCTCACTATTAATTTGCTAGGAAAGATCAATGCATGCGGCGTCATCAAGCCGCGCTTTTCAGTAAAGAAGGATGGATATGAGAAATTTGAAAAGCGTTTCTTGCCTGCAGCAAACTTCGGTTTTTTGGTAGTATCAACGCCACAAGGTCTCATGACGCACCAGGAAGCAAAGGAGAAAAAAATAGGGGGGAAACTCATCTGTTACGTTTACTAAACCATGAGAGCAGAAAAGATTCAGGAAAGTGTAGTACTCCCTCAGGGCGTTTCCGCTACAGGGGAAAATCACACCTTGACAATAAAAGGTCCCAAGGGGGAAGTGAAAAGAGTATTGTTCCATCCCAAAGTCGCGCTTGAAGTTGCTCCTACGACTATTACACTGACTGCAGTGAAGCCGAACAAAGAGATCAAGATGGTGTTGTATACCTTGCTTGCGCATGCCAGGAATATGGTGCAGGGGGCTGCGCAGGGATTTACCTACAAACTAAAAATCTGTTATGTCCACTTTCCTATGACAGTAAAGGTGGAAGGCAGCACAGTAGTGATCAGCAACTTTTTGGGAGAAAAAATTCCGAGAAAGTCGCGCATTCTTGAGAATGTCAAAGTCAAGGTCGAGGGAGAAATCATTGTGGTAGAAGGTGCAGATCTTGAGAAGGTCAGCCAGACTGCTGCAAATATTGAAATGACCACACGCATCACGCGCAGAGACCGGAGAAGATTCCAGGATGGATGCTACATTATCGAGAAGGCAGGAGTTCCCGTATGAATCATCTTTTAGAAACACGCAACAAGCTGAAGCGGAAAAAGCCGAAATTTTTGCGTCAAGATGCACACAAGCGCAAAAGGCTTTCGCAATCCTGGAGAAGACCGCGTGGTATCCATTCGAAGATGCGTGAGCAGATCAAGGGAAGGCGCAGGTCTCCGCGTATAGGGTGGGGCTCGCCGCGCGCAGTACGGGGACTGACGCGGGAAGGGTTTGTTCCTGTACATGTTCACAATGTCAGCCAGCTTGCAACGATTGCTCAGCCATTGATCATCAGCAGGACTGTGGGTACAAAGAATCGGATGCTCATCATTAAAAAGGCCATGGAAAAAAAACTCAAAATACTGAACATAAAAGATCCTCAAGCGTACCTTGCACAAGAAGAAAAGAAATTCCAGGAACGCAAGCAACAACAGAAGACACGCCTTGACGAAAGGAAAAAGACAGAGGAAGCAGGAAAAAAGCAAGCAGAACCGGAGAAGAAGGAAGAAACGATAGAGCAGAAGGAAGCACGCGAGAAAGAAGAAAAGCGAAAAATCCTTGAGGGAAAAGCATGAAATTCATAACCCAGCGAAGATTGGCCGCATCTATTCTGAAGGCATCCAAACAGAATGTATGGTTTGATCCCGAGCATCTGAAGGAGATTAAAGAATCCATCACTAAGGCAGATATCCGCAGTTTGATAGAAAAGGGATTCGTCCAGAAAATCCAGAAAACAGGATATTCACGAGGCAGAGCACGCATCATACTCAAGCAGAAGCGCAAAGGCAGAAGAAGAGGTCTGGGATCTCGGAAAGGAAAGAAGTACGCACGCCTCCCCAGGAAAACGATATGGATGAATCGCATTCGCGCCCAGCGAAGATGGTTGAAACAACTCAAGCAGCAAGGCAAGATTACTACGCAAGTCTACAGCAAGCTGTACAAGATGTCCAAGGGAGGATTTTTCCGTTCCCGCGGCCATATGAACGTGTATCTGAAAGAGCATGGAGTAGCAAAACATGAAGGCAAGAAAGAAGACACTGCAGTACCGAAGAAAACGTGAAGGAAAAACCGACTACAGGAAGCGGTTGGCATTGCTCAAGTCAGGCATGCCGCGATTAGTAGTACGCAGGTCGTTGCAGCATGTGCGTGCACAGCTCATTGAATATCGTGCTGATGGGGATCATGTGCTTGCTGACGCTTCTACAGCAGAGCTGGTGAAGAAGTATGGGTTGAAAAGAGCGCGGCGGAACACCGTAACTGCATATCTGGTAGGAATGCTCCTTGGAAAGAAAGCAGTAGCAAAAAAAATCAGGCAAGCAGTGCTCGACATAGGAATGTATCGTCCTGTAAGGAACGGGATCATTTATGCAGCAGTCAAAGGCGCAGTCGATGCAGGATTGTCAGTGCCGCATGCTCCTGAAGTTCTCCCTCCTGAAACGCGTCTCAAGGGAGAACATTTAAAAGAGTCTGAATGCGAAACCGTCAAGGCAAAGCTGATGAAGGCAGAACATGAAAGAAACTAAAATTCCTGGGGATGGAGAAAAAGTTGAAGTGGCGGCGGACGAGGCCCCGTTAGGAGTCATTCTCAAAAAGGAATTCGATGCAGAATCATGGCAGCCAGTCACGGAATTGGGGAGAAAAGTCAAGGCAGGCGAGATAAAAAACATTGACGAGATCCTTGATAAGGGCGGTCGTATTTTGGAACCGGAGATTGTGGATTATCTTGTTCCCAATCTTGAGCATGATTTGCTTTCTATAGGTCAGAGCAAGGGAAAGTTCGGCGGTGGAAAAAAAAGTATCTGGCGCCAGACACAGAAAAAAACTGCAGAAGGAAACAAGCCGAAGTTCGCTGCCCTGGTAGTCATTGGAAACAAGAATGGCTATGTCGGCATAGGCTTGGGGAAAGCAAAGGAAACCATGCCTGCGCGGGAAAAGGCATTGAAGAATGCAAAGCTGAATCTCATGAAGGTCCGTCGTGGGTGTGGATCGTGGGAATGTGTTTGCGGCGAGCCGCATTCTATTCCTGTTGCTGCATCTGCGCGTGTAGGATCGGTAATTTTTCAGCTGAAGCCTGCCCCCCGCGGTGCAAGCCTTGCTACTGAGAAGGAATTCGCAAAGATCTTGGTACTCGCAGGCATCAAGGATATTTATTCTCGGTCATTCGGGCAGACAAGGACCAAGCTGAACATGCTCAAGGCAGGATGCTCTGCTCTGCAGAAAATCTCGCAGATGAAGATTCCTGCTGCATATTACCAAAAAGGCGGAGTAATCGAGGGTGCGAAGTAAATGGAACAGCAACGGATTGCAATCGTCCGTCTCAAGGGCGATGCAGGAATGCGTAGGGAAGTGCGGGAAACCTTTAGGCTCTTGCGTCTTTACCGCAAGCAACATTGTACGATTATTCCAAATACTCCCCAGTACATCGGCATGCTCTGGGTAATCAAGGATGCAGCAACGTGGGGAGAAATTACTCCAGAGATTTTCAAAATGCTCTTGTTGAAGCGCGGGAGATTAGCACGCAAGAAATCATTTACCGAAGCATATTTGAAAGAAAAAATAAAATTAGACATAGAGCAATTCACCAAGGATTTTTTTACTTTTAAGAAAGAGTTCAAGGATGTGCCTGGATTAAAGCCTTTTTTCAAGCTTGCCCCTCCCCGCAAGGGACTGGAAGAGAAAGGAGTCAAGGCTCCTTATTCATTGGGAGGCTCCTTGGGATATCGCAAAGAAAAGATAAATGATCTCTTGCAGAGGATGCTCTAATGCCTGTCAACAAGCGCAAAAAAAATACTCGCCACAAAGGGTCTCATACCCACGGCTGGGGTTCCAAGAAAAAGCATCGTGGTTCAGGAAATCGTGGAGGCTTCGGTTTGGCAGGCACAGGAAAGCGCGCAGATCAGAAAAAATCTTGGGTGCTCAAAATGTATGGCCCAGAATATTTCGGGAAAAAAGGATTTACCCTCCCCCAAGCAGTAAAAAAAGAAACACGAATAATGAATATTCAAGACCTGCCAGATCAAAAAGAAGTGAATCTGACGGAACTGGGCTACACGAAATTACTTTCCAAGGGCGTGCTCAAGCATCCGGTGAAAGTCATTGTTGCCGCATGCTCAGCAAAGGCAAAAGAAAAGATTGAAAAAGCAGGCGGGCAAGTCTTGATTGAGGCTGCATAAGATGGGTATTGTTCAGGCATGCATGCGCGTGATTCCAGAAGTAAAATCACCCACAGAGAAAAGACTTCCTTTTAATACCAAAGTCAAGTGGACGCTTGCCATTCTCGTAGCATTTTTTATTCTCTCTACGATTCCTTTGTGGGGCCTCGGCCAGAATGCCTTGTCCCAGTTTGAATCATTATCCATTATCTTAGGCGCATCTTTTGGGTCCATCCTTTCTTTAGGTATCGGTCCACTCGTCACAGCGTCCATTGTCTTGCAGTTGTTGGTC
This sequence comes from Candidatus Woesearchaeota archaeon, assembly GCA_964365915.1. Lineage (GTDB taxonomy): Archaea > Nanobdellota > Nanobdellia > SCGC-AAA011-G17 > DATDVL01 > DATDVL01. The sequence goes on along the minus strand of CAYIRJ010000005.1, from coordinate 22,052 downwards.
GGATCCAAGATTATCAAAATTGATACTACATCAGAAGAAGGCAGGAAGCATTTCCAGGGATTGCAGAAAATATTTTCCGTATTCTTTGTAGTATTTGAAGCGTTGATCTATGTGTTCATGGGTGGTCTTGCTCCTCCTGCTGAGCTTGCCGGAACTGCGCAATTTCTGTATTTCGAATTATTGCTCGTAGGACAATTAATCATAGGAGGATTGCTGGTGATGTACATGGACGAAGTCGTCAGCAAGTACGGATTAGGCTCAGGCATTTCCTTGTTCATCGTTGCAGGCGTATCTGCTTCCATCTTTGTGCAAGCATTCTCTCCGTTGACAAGCGCAGGAACCTGGGCATTTGGTTCAGGCCAAGCCCCTGTAGGCCAGGTCTGGGTATTGTTCATAAGTTTAATTTCTGGCAACCCTATGGGAGCAGTGCTCGCATTTTCCCGTATTCTTGCTACGGTGTTCATCTTTGCGATTTCGGTCTATGTGCAAGCAATGAAAGTGGAAATTCCTTTGTCTTTTGGGAGGATTCGAGGCCAGGGTATTCGCTGGCCGTTGAAGTTTATGTACACTTCAAACATTCCCGTGATTTTAGTTGCTGCACTGCTTGCCAACATTCAGCTCTGGGCTCGTCTTTTGGAAAGCTGGGGATATCCTCTTTTGGGAACGTTTGCAGGTGCAACTCCTGCTTCTGGACTAGTTGCCTGGATTTTTTCTCCGCAAATTCCCCAAGCGATCATTACAGGGGCCTTTGGTTTCCTTCAGATGGGGCAATCGCTGATTTACATTCTGATCATGACTGCAGGAGCAGTGCTCTTTTCCTTTTTCTGGGTACAAACCTCAGGCATGGATGCGCAAAGCCAGGCAAGGCAGATGATGGCTTCAGGCTTGCAGATCCCAGGTTTCAGAAGGGATGAACGGATGCTCACGCAAATCTTACAGCGCTACATCTTTCCATTGACAGTTATGGGGGCCATTGCAGTAGGTTTATTAGCTGCAGGAGCAGACTTATTGGGAGCATTATCCCGAGGCACAGGGATCTTACTATCAGTCATGATTGTCTACAAAATGTACGAGGATATTGCCCGGCAGCACATGATGGACATGAATCCGGCATTGAGGAAGATGATGGGAGGAGAGGAATAATGGTATTGGACAGTTTTTTTAATGCAATATTTTTTTTCAAGGATCTGTTGCATCCTGCGCTGGCAGTAGCAGTCATTGCCATCATATTGACAGCGATAGTGACACTCATTTACAAGTTGCTCACGAACCAGGAAAAGATGCGTCAGATGAAGGAAGAATTAAAGACGTTGCAGAAGGAGATACGTGAGCAGCGCAAGAACCCAGAAAAGATGATGGAGCTCCAAAAATTAGCAATGGAGAAAAATATGGCCTACATGAAGCATTCGATGTGGCCCACGTTCATTACCCTCATTCCTTTATTGATGGTATTTGGATGGATCAGGGCAACCTTTGGAAGTGGAGAAGGTCCGAACCCTGTCTTGTGGGAAGTTCCGCTGATCGGATGGGGGCTGAGTTGGTTGTGGATCTACATTCTGGTTTCGATTATCACCAGCATAGTGCTCAGAAAGATTTTTAAGATCTATTGAGGAGAACGAACGTTATGACAGAAAAGCGCATGAGAACCCGGTCACGGAGAAGGATCCAAAGAAAAGTTCCCGGGGGAAGAACAGTCACGCATTACAAGAGAAGAAAGCCCCAGGCAGCACGCTGCGCAGGATGCAAAAAACCCTTGCCAGGAATTCCCAGAAAGATTCCTTCAGCATTGCATACGGTTGCCAAAAGTAGTCGCAGGCCAAGCAGGCCATTTGGTGGATTCTATTGTTCTGCATGCATGCGTGCTGCATTGCTTGCTCAGATCCCTGTTCCAGAAGACGCAGAAAATTCCGCAGATGAATCTGAAGGTGAAGAAGCATGATGGAAGTAGGAAGGCTTTGCATAAAGATTGCAGGCAGAGATGCAGGGCAGCATTGTGTGATTCTCGATATGCAGGAAAATCGTGCATTGATTGATGGTCAGGTGAGAAGAAGGCAATGTAATGTCTTTCATCTTGAGCCGCTTTCTCAGAAAGTAAAAATTGCAAAAAATGCATCGCATGAGGAAGTGGTTGCTGCGTTGAAGAAAATAGGCATTGTCATCAAGGAAAAGAAGAGGAAGGAGCAGCCTGCAGGAAAGGAAGTGCAGACTAAGAAAAAGGAAAAGGAATCAAAGGCAAAGGTCGTGAAGGCATGAAGGAAGAGGTGCAGAAGAAATATCTCGAGTTCCAGTTGATTCAGCAACAACTAGAACAGCTGCAGCAGCAGCATCTGCTGGCACAAACCCAGGTCACTCAGCTGCGGGTAGTGAAGGATGCTTTGGAAGAGGTGCAGAAGACCCCTCTCAAAAACGAAGTGCTTGCTCCATTGGGTGCAGGCGTGTTTGTAAAGACTACATTGCAGGAAAATGCAAAAGTTCTTATGAATGTCGGAGCAAAAACTGCAGTGAGCAAGCCGATCGGAGAAGCAAGGGGCATTGTGGAAAAGCAAATGACCGAAGTTACTGCATTTGAGCAGGATCTCCAGAAAGCGATGATGCAGTTTGTTGCGCGCAGCCAGGAATTGCAGCGGGAAATGCAGAAGGAAGCAGATGGGGAATGAAATGCAAAGAGCAGTAGAACTTACGAAGAAGCGAGATCTTGTTGTAATTCCATAAGCTGCTTTTCTAAAAGAGGAAGATCTTCTTGGATAGTTTTCCAGATAGATTCTAGATCAATGCCAAAATAGTGATGGATAATCACGTCTCTCGTTCCTGTGAGCCTCCTCCAACTGATGTGGGGATATCTCTTGGTCAAAGAGGGATGAATATTTTTTGCAGCTTCTCCTACGATTTCAAGATTTCTTATGACCGCATCTGTCTTCTCTTTATTTGCCATAAACTCTTCTTTGGAGACCCCTTTTACATACTGCTGAATGTTTCTGATGCCTTCAAGCATGTGGCCGACAAAAACAAAAGGCTCTTTCTTCATAAGATCCTAACTTCTTCGTTGAGTATTCTTTCCTTGAGTAAGGGATGAATAGATGCGTAAGTAAGAAGATCCACATTCTTCTTGAGCCTTTCTTCAAGGTCAAGTTTGACCCCAACAAAATCAAATAAACCTATGCCCCCCTTCGGAGGCTGAACAATGATATCAATATCGCTGTTCTTTCTCTGCTCGCCGCGCGCATAGCTGCCGAAGACGCCTGCCTTGGGAATGTGATATTTCTTGAGAATTTTAAGGATGATAGGCTTCAGTTTTGCTATTGCTTTTTTCCCCCTTTCTTTTTGTAATTGAACAATATTATTTCTTTCCCGCTCAAGTTGCTGTAAGGAAAGATCTGCACCAAGATAGACTCGTTTCTTAGAGACTTTTTTTCCTTTTCTAAGAGAATGAGTCCTATAGTAATACTTTTTTCCATTCTTCTCTTTAAGCTCGATATAGACCATAAAAGTAGTACGGCTACATGATTTATAAATTTTCCTGTAGACGTACGGAAGTATTGAACAAATCTTTATAAAGAATCTTTCATGCTACGGGGTATGGGGGAAGATATTCTGAAGTATTACAACAGGAAAGATGTTCAAAAAAGAATGGTGGAATGTGCCCAGCACCGGGAGATTGCTATTCGCTATCCTGACGGCAATTTTGGAAAGCGCCCTAATATGCTCCAGTACGAGAATGAAGTCTATGATCTTGCAAAAAAAGGTGCTGTGTCATTCCATTTTTCTGAAGAATACTGGTCTGATCCTTTGCAGCTCAAGCCAGCAATGAATCGTGAAGAATTAAACAGGTTACGTACAGGGTTTGATATTATTTTCGACATTGATTGCAAGTTCATTGAATATTCAAAGCGCTGCGCAATGCTCATCAAGGAACTCTTGGAACGAGAGGGGATCAGGCATGTCCACACTAAATTCACAGGTTCTACAGGGTTTCATATAGGGATTACCTTTGCATCGCTTCCCATAGTCATTGAAGGGAGAGAAGTGAAGACGTTATTCCCGGAGATGGTAAGAGAAGCTGCAGGATATGTGAAGGAAAAAATATCCAAGGATCTTGCTGCAGTCATTCTTGATTTGAGTGAATGGAGAGAAATTGCTGATGCTACAGGAAAAGAAATTGGAAAACTAAAAGACAAAGAAGGGAGGTTTAATCCATTCTCTGTTATTGAAATAGATTCAGTTGCAATTTCAAGTAGGCACATGATACGTTCCGTATATAGTGTAAATGAAAAGTCCGGGAGAATTAGTATTCCCGTGAAAAATCCCATGCAGTTTAATCTGCGTTCAGCCCTCATTCCTAATGTAGAGACAAGTTTAGGTTTCTTAGATACCTATGAGGAGGGGGAAGCAAAAAATTTCTTAGACAATGTATTTATGTGCGCATATACCAAGCAGCAGAAAAAGGAAATCAAAGAGCAGGCAGGAGTTTTGAAGTCGTTTAAGATGTTCGAAGTCCCTAAGATTGCAATTAAAGACGAGAATAAATTTCCACCCTGCATTAAATTATTGTTGCTGGGAGCCAAAGAAGATGGGAGAAAGCGCGCAGTATTTATTCTCATCAATTTTTTCTTGCAGCTGGGTTGGAATCTCGATGACGTTGAAAAAACACTGATGGAATGGAACAAAAAAAATTATGAGCCGCTGCGCGAAGGGTATATCCGTTCCCAGATCAACTGGTTCAAAAAACAGGAATCGCAGGCACGTACCCCTTCCTGTAGCAACGAAGCATACATGGTGGGCATTGGCATCTGCAAACCTGACGGATTTTGTAAGTTCATCAAGACACCTGCGCATTATGCATTGAAGCGTACACAGTATGCAGCAAACAACTCTGCTTCAAAGACATCGAGAAAGTCCTAGTATTTTAAGATTAACGAAAGTTATATAAATAGATAACCTATGTTAATCATATGAAGATCCCTTTATATTTGCAATTGAAGCGAGAACTCCATAAGAAGATAGCGCAAGCTCAAGATGTGATAATCGAAGAAGTCTACAAATTTTTTGAAAAACCCGTGTTGCATGGGGGGACTGCTATCTGGAGATGTTATCAGGGGAAAAGATTTTCAGAGGACCTCGACTTTTATTTGCCCAAAAATAAGGAAAAAATTGAGCGCCTTTTTCAAGCATTAGAAAAGCGAGGGCTCAAGGCCGTAAAGAAAAAGGTAACAGAAAATAGTGTCTATTCTGAATGGATGTGGGAACGCATTACAGTAAGGCTAAAGGCAACGTTTCAGAGTAAAAAAAGGAGTATTGCGGATTATGAATTAGTGAATGGAAATTATATCAGCATTTATACCTTAACGCCCGAAGAGTTTATCAAGGAAAAGATAGCTGCGTATCTCAAACGAAAAAAAATCAGGGATTTATGGGATATATTTTTCCTTCTGCCTCAAGTGAAAGAAGAAAAAGAAATCAGAAGAGAATTAAAAATACTCATTGAAAATTTTGTTCCCCCTATTGACGAAGCAGATCTCAAAGCGATTATTCTTCAAGGGATTGTTCCTTCATCCAGAGAAATGATGGAATATATCAAGAGAAAATGGGAAAGCGCAAACATCTAAACCAAATTGAAGAATTATTAGAAAAGAGCCCAGTCATAGATTTTAGATCCATACAGCGGAGAATAAGGAGTAAGGCCTATGCCAAATTGTTAGTGAACCAGCTAAGAAAAAAAGAAAAAATTCTGAAACTGGCAAAGGGATGTTATACCAAACACAAGGAGATCAGTCTGGCAGTTTTTTGCTTTCAGCCTGCTTATCTTGGCCTGCAGTCTGCATTGAGTTATCATGGCATATGGGAGCAAGAGACCATTCCTGTGATTCTCACTGCAAAGAAGGTGCGAACAGGGATACGAAAAGTTGATGGAAATAATAGCTATATAAGAAGATTGAAAGGAAAATACGTGTTTGGTTTTACCTATGAGCAGGAAGGAGAATTTTACCTTCCCTATGCAGATCTTGAAAAGACCTTTATCGACATGGTAATATTTAGGCAAAGGATGGATGAAGAAGTAATAAGAAAAATAAAAGAAAAACTCAACGCAAAAAAATTAAGAAGGTACTTAAAAAAATATCCAAGAAGAACAAGAGAAAAAATAAGTAAAATACTAAAGAATAACGAACTCCTCAAGCCCAAGCCAAAAGCTATTTAAACTATTCCTAGCCTCATTTAGGGAAAAGAGGTTCCATGAAAAAGAGTTGGCTTTTGCTCATTTTTGTACTTCCCTTGCTTATTGCAGCATTTAATGCAGAGCTAGGATTTCAATGGCTCATCAGCAAGTCTTCTCAAGGAAATATTGCAAATGACATTCCCACAACAGCGCTCGCAGCAGCAGCATTCCGTAATGCGGGAGCAGAATTGCAGGCGCAGCAGTCTCTAGCATGGATCAAGAGCAAGCAAGATCCTTCGGGTTGTTTTCCCAAAGGAAACTGTAAGATAAAGGAAACCGCATTTGCCCACTGGCTATTCATCCTCTTGAACGAAGATACGGAAAAGACAAGTGCTTGGTTAGAATCTGTAGTCTCCCCAGCATTAGTCAACGGAGACTGGTGGCTGCAAGTGGCAACGTCCTCAACAGGAACCTGTAAAGTAAGTTATCAGAAATCAGGAGAAACAAAAGAGCATACCATCACAGTCAACCAGGGAAAATTTCCTGGGTGCAGCACTCCCGGAAAGGAAACGTTCTTTGATCTGAACAAATGTTTAGAACCGAATATAGTAACCAACACACCCTTCATTGAATTCCAGGTGGATTGCTCAACCTTAGGCAGTTCCATCATCTCAGCAGTGTTCCAGTCAGGAAATACCTATTATCTATTAGATGAAGCTTCGACATCCAAAGCCCTCATCAAGATCCAAAATGGCTGTTTTGGAAAGACAGCGAAAGCTGCATGCGATGTGGAAACCAGCTTATATGCAAATGCTTTGCTTGCAGAATCGGGAGCGTCGCTTTCCGTTACCCCCTGGCTGGAAAATAATTATGATCACAAGAAAGTTCTGGACAACGCATTGTTCTTTATTGCCGCGCAGAAGGAAGCTGCACTGAAAGACCTCAAGATATTGCAGAAGAAAGACGGAAGCTTCCTAACTATCTATGAAACTGCCTTTGCCATTGCTGCGTTGAATAAGGCAGGAAATCTTGCTGAACAAACAAAAGCAGTAGAGTGGCTGAAGACCCAGCAGAAAGCAGACGGATCCTGGAACAGTAAAGAATTAGATACTGCTGCAGTGTTATACACCTCCTTTGCAGACACGCAATTTGCAGGGCAATCCCCAGCTACATGCTCCAACGGAATTAAGGATGAGGGGGAAACTGCAATTGATTGCGGAGGATCGTGCAGACCTTGTGGCAGCACTGATGATTTTCCTAATGCAGACAGGGATGAAGGGGGCGCTGCGATCTGTGGCGATTATATCTGTGATGTTGCAGAGAACGAATTCAACTGCCCTCAGGACTGCCCGTCGCAGAGCACCTGCAATACTGATGGAGTCTGTGACAGCTTTTTGGGCGAGTCATTCTTAAGTTGCCCAACAGATTGTCCTGAAGATGCTGAGTATTCTGAAGAAATACCTCCTGGAGAATATCCTGAGCAGGAAGGATCGTATTGCGGGAACAATCAAGTGAATGATGAAGCAGAAGAATGTGATGGCACTGATGATAGTGCATGTCCCGGCGTATGCAATTTAGATTGTACGTGCGAGCAAAAAAAGTCAGCGCTCCGGTGGATGCTGCCATTGATCATCATTCTCCTCATTGGACTCGCAGTGTATTACTTCTTTTTCATGAAGAAAAAACCAGGACCAGGAGCAAAGCCTGCATCGCAAGCATTCACCTTCCCTTCTTCACCCAAACAGCCATCTCCGCCACAGCCCCAAGTATCGCAAACAAAGCCCGCAAAATCGAAATGGGAAGATGAGCTTGATACTTCATTGAAGGAAGCGAAGAAGCTTTTTGAAAAAAAATGAAACACTCTGTGTTGATAAGTATAGTATTGCTTCTTCTGGTATTTCCAGCAAGTGCAGAAAAAATGACTGTCCAGACCTATAAGCAGGAATTCAATCGCGAAGAGACGGTGCAGGTCTTAGTAACGGTGCAGGAAAAGCCAGTGTATCAGCTGGAATCGGGGAATGTGCATCTCAAAGATCATGCAGGAAATGAGATACGTATTGCCCCCCTCCTTCGCAGGATCCGTGAAAATACCCACATGGCAGTATTCAATATCCCTGCAGACATTCCAGAAGGGGTATTTACCTTAGAAGTGGGCCCTGTGAAGTATGTTATCAATCAGACGCTGAAAGAGTTAGTATTTTCTACTCCTCTTTCTGTCAAAGACAACGGATATGCGCTCCAGTTCCAGCCAGGTTTTTTGATGGCAGATGAGAATCTTGAACTGAAGGTGACGAGCAAGAAAGGAAATTTCAATTTTTTAATCCAGACCCCGGAAGAAATCACGCATGTTTATAATACAACGCAGGATATTTTGGAAGAACGATCTCGGTTCTTTGTTTTCTCTCTGACAAGGAAAGTGAGCAAAGACCTTCTGATTAATTTTACTGCTCCTCAAGGAAATGAAGTAATTCCGGTGTTTACATCAGTCTCTCTCCCTCCCCCCCAACCTGATGCTCAGACACAACCAGCAGAGTCACAAACCCAAGAGACCTTGCCTACACCAATCATGACAGCGCAGTTCACCATCACTCCTACAGCAATCATCAAGCAAATGGCAAAAGGTGCTACTAGTGAAGGCTACCTTGAAGTGATCAATCTAGGCAATCAACCCTTGCGTGTCGATTTTACTCTTACAGAAAACCTTAAGACAATACTGACACTCAACATATCCTCTCTTCTCCTCTCTCCAGGAAGCAAGAATACGCAATATCTTTGGATCAATAGGCAGCAGCAACCACTCACAGGAACTTATGAAGGAAAAATAATCGCGCAAGCAGCAAGCCAGACTGAAGAAATTCCCGTCACTCTCACATTTGGAACTCCGCAGCCTCCAGCTGAATATCCTGAAGCAATTCCCCCCAGTGAAGGGAAGGGATCTGCTCAAGAATCTGCGCAAGAACAGCCAAAAGCAGAATATGGGGATCTTGATTTCTTCAAGAACGCAACCTACGCAGAGCCAGAAAGGAAGAGAAGCATCACCCCGTTTATCCTTGTGGGCTTATTCCTCATCGTGCTTGCAGTCATTGTATTTGCAGGAAGAAAAAGGAAGAAAGAGCAGACTTTCGATGAGTATCTCGAGGAAGTAAGAAAGCGCAGAAATTATTGAGCTTCTCCCATCTTGCGTTTCAGCATCACATTTTCCGCATGAACGTTCTTGAGAATCATGTCATACTGATGCAGGCGTGCGATGAGATCGTTGATGAAGTTGTTGATCTCTTGCTGCTTACTGGATAAGGCATCGGGTGACAAAATCTCGATCGAACTGGGCATGAAGTCAAAACAGAAGTTCAGAAGTGCTTGCAGGTCATTGAAGGAAATTTCCGCTTCCATGAATGTGCTCCAGAGGGGCTGTTTTTCCATTTTTTGAGCAGCGAAGGTCTCCTCTTTCACAATTTTCAGTTCTTTTCGTGTCTTCATCTTGTCAATCAGGGATCGCAGGACTGTGGTGACATGCTGTTCCGGGCTTCCGATAACTGCCACAATGGCGCGTGCAGTGATGTCAGTCATAGATGTTTCCTTCCGATGAGGTAAATGATAAGGCAGATGAGCAAGAAGCTAAAAATATAAATGGCGAAGCCTTTTGCTTGCATGCCTGAACTTTCGTAAACAACTTCTCCAGTAGTGCTTATTAAGTTTTCGGGCTGCGGCACCGGATCAGGAAGGGTGAGGGGATAGCGCGGTTTTTGTTCGAGTGGCGCGCGTGCCGCAGTCTCCCGAGAAGAAGGGCAGGAAGGTCCGTGAATGGCAATGAGTTTTTCATCAGAGGTTCCAAAGCCTTCGATACGCAACAATGCCTGCGTGATATTTTTCTTTTGGCAGGAAGGCAGAGAAAGGGGAATCCGCAGAGAAATATTCGAAGTGATGCCGTTTAGACTGATCTGCAAGGGAGGAAGCACCGGATCAAAAGTGAGGCGCAAGGTTGATCCTCGTGATGTTCCGGGATGGGCAGCAATAGCAATTGTAAATGTTTTTCCCAGCGTGACTGTAGAAGGGGATTCATGAAAGCGGACGAATGCTGCTTCTGGCAATGCTTCAGTTGCAGGAACTGCTTGAGGTTCGGTATTGGGCGAGGAAGGACTGGGCAATGTTTTTTTCCAAATACCGTGCAGCTTGCTCCAGCTAAATCCTTCCTGAATAGGTCCATAACTCATACGGTCAAGGAGTGTTCCGTTCAAGGATAAACTAATGGTATCTCCCTCATTGTTGAGAATGCTCCAGCCATTGAGATACGCAGTACTATAAGAAAAAGAAGGCAACAGTCCATCAAAAAAATTAGATTGTCCAAGCTTCACAGTATTTCCCTTTTCATCAGAAAGAACCAGTCCTTCGAGGGGAACGCTGGTAGCTCCCAGATTGTAAATTTCTACCCATTCTCCATCAGGATAGCTGTTGCGGTCATCACCTTTTGGATTGACCATGACCTCGGTAATCTCCAAAGAATAATATACAGGAATAGGGAAAGAGTAAGGAGAAGACTGATTCAACGAGATGTTTCTAGAAGTGTTGGATAAATTTTCTGGCGAAGGAATAGTAATATTCGTAGCATTGAAAGATGCGTTTTCATAAGAAAGATTCAGAGAGATATTGATAGCACTGTTGATATCGGGAGCAGGCTGTGCAATCCACCCAGGAGTTGCATTGCAATCAAGAAGGGAATTATTTTCTCTGCAGAGGCTTCTTCCATTTTTTCCTCCTAATGAAGAAGTGTAGTTGATCTCGTCGACAAGAATGCCTTCTCTGTTCTTGAGACGAAGCATATCTTTGTCATTGTTCAGCCCGTTTCCGATGGCAGATCCAGCAGTATAAACAGAAACAGGGATCCCACTAAGATTAAAGTCGTCATCCACAATCAGGGAAATCGTTCCTGCAGCAAACTGAAGCGCATGCAGGACATCTGTATGGGCATTATCTTCAATCGTGAAATTCTCCAGACTGGCATTCTCTATATGCTGCACTTCAAGATATTCTTTGCCATTGTCACTGCCTGCAGGATCATAATGGATTTCCGCAAGAGTGAATCCTAAGAGAAACGGAAAAAAGAGGACGAGGAGGAAGCGCATTAATGAAGAATAAGTGAAAATGATTTATCAGTCTTCGCCGAAAAAGTACGGAAATCTTTCGGATTAAGCAATTAATTGTTCAAAACGCTTTCCTGATTCCATCGCCTTCTTCAGATGGACAACAAAATTATTGGGTCCGGAACCGACAAGCTCATGCGCAGGCACAAAGAACCATCCCAATCGATCAAACCGAGCTCCGATCCAGGCCTCAGCGCCAAAGGACTGGGCAAAAAGCTGCAGTTCCTCCACTTCCTTTTTATCAAGGTAACGGTAATTTCCAGCACCTGATTTGCATTCTATAACAAGCAATCTGCTATCTTTTCCAGCAATTAAGTCAGGTGCAGGAAAGCTTGTAGATCCAGATCCAGCAGTTCTCAGGCACGCCCATCCATTTTCCCAGAATTTATGAAAAAGTTCCCTCTCGGCGCGTGTACCCTTAGATTTCATTTTTTAATTCCTCTTTTAATTTATTCACACATTCAAGCGAAATAATTTATTGGGATTTATAAATACTCTCAAGGCAGTTGTCCAGTGAAATTTGATCAAACAATCAAAATATCGGAAGATTTCCAGATTTCTTAAAAAATACCTACCACATTAAATTTTTATGAAGAAATGGAATGCATTGAAAAGTTAAAACAAAAGGAATTATATGTTTAAGGCCAATCAAAAAGTTATATATCATAATAGAAAGCTTTCTAAAAAAGTTATATAGTATCATATCAAATTTTTTTCTTCTGTAGAGATTTCTAATCCAAGTTTTTACCAATTTATCCTAATTCATAGAAAAACATAGACTTACTCAGATAGATAAAAAAATTGGAAAATAAAAAAGAAAGAGAAAGTAATTCTCTTTACAAGTCTCTGGCTTTCACTGTGGCGCGGCCGTTGTCCTTCGCTCTTCGAGCTGCATCTTTGATAAGACCTTCGACCTTTTTGCTTAATTCATCAGCAAAGTCGCCTGCGACATTCATGTTCTTCGCTACATCTTTAATCTTACTGCGTACAACCAATAGATCTGCCATTGTTTCTCCACCTCAAGGTTTGTTATTGGATCAGCAATCCCCCGTTTCCGGTGTTTCGCGTAGAATGGTGCACAAATACCCATATATAAGGCTTTCGTTAAAACAGCTCCAGAAGGGCTGGGAATGCAGTTTTCAAAAAATCACCTTTTCATGAAGGGAAAGAAGAGGACATCGCGGATGCTCGGCTGATTCGTCAGAAGCATAACAAGTCGATCTACCCCAATCCCTAAACCAGATGTAGGAGGCATTCCAATTTCCAGTGCGTGAATAAAGTCTTCATCCATGCGCTGCGCTTCCTCATCCCCCTTTTTCCTACGTCCCTCTTCTTGTTGCCAAGCTGCTCGCAGGATATCCGGCTGGTTTTCTTCAGTATAGGAGTTTCCAATCTCCCAGCCGTTAATGTAAGGCTCAAACCGTTCTGCAAACTCAGGATTATCCAGTCTCTTTTTTGCAAGCACGCACGTTGCTGAAGGAAAGTCATAAACAAGCGTAGGCTGAATCAATTTTTCTTCCACAAGTTCCTCAAACAGCGCAGCAATTGCATTTCCTCGGGAAAATTCCCCTGCAAGTTCCACATGGTGCTTCTTTAGCATTTCTTTCAGCTGTTTTTCTGTCATCTTCCCTGCATCAATGCCTGCATATTTTTTGAGTGCTTCCAGAACCGTCAGTCGCTGCCAAGGTCGTTGGACATCAATGATGGTTCCTTGATAGTTGATGCGCGTTGTGCCCAGAATTTTTTTCGCAATGTGCTCAATCATCTCCTCAGTAAGGTCCATATTATTTTTGTAGTCTGCATATGCCCACATCGTTTCCATCATCAAGAATTCAGGATTGTGAGTTCTGTCAATGCTTTCGTTCCTAAAATCCTTAGAGAATTCAAAGATTTTTTCAAATCCCCCCACAATCAGGCGTTTCAAATAGAGTTCATTGGAAATCCGCAAGTAGACATCCATTTTGAGTTCATTCAGGAAAGTCTTGAAAGGCCGTGCATTGGTCCCTCCATAAATGGATTGAAGCACGGGAGTATCCACTTCTAAAAAACCCTTGCTCGTAAGAAAATCTCGCATTGCATGGATAATCGCGGTTCTTGCGCTGAAAATTTTCTTGACTTCAGGATTTGCAATAAGATCGAGATAGCGCTGGCGGTATCTGATTTCAATGTCCTTCAACCCATGCCATTTTTCAGGAAGAGGGCGGAGGGATTTGCAAAGCAAGGTAAGTTGCTCAGTCCATATCGAAAGTTCTCCCTTTTTCGTGCGGAATATCTTGCCTTCAATGCCGATAATGTCTCCAAGATCAAGCGCATCAGTAAAGAGTGCATAGGTTTTTCCCAGTTCATTTTCCCGCAAAAAAATTTGTATTTGTCCGCTGCTATCTTGAATATGACCAAAGGAAGCTTTTCCCATGATGCGAAAGGTCATCAGTCTTCCTGCAATGCAAAACGTTTCCTTGCTTTTTTCTCCTTCCTTCAAATGAGCAAACTGCTGGAGCAGGAAAGCAGCGTCTGCAGTTTTTTCAAATTGGTAAGGATAAGGATTGATTTTTGCTTTCAAAATTTTTTGAAGTTTGTCCTTGCGTTGAGTAATGAGTTTGTTTTCCTCAGCCATACGGTTCGCACATCGAGCGTGCTTTAAATCCTTTACTGTCAAGCTCGTCCAAAACAGGAGGAATGTAAACCTCTTACAGCTTACGGTATCGGAAGGGACAAATAGATACTACTATAAAGAAACTACAAAAACATAAGATTTATATATAGGAATAAAGGAGAAAAAAGCAAGGCATTTCAAGAACTTGCAGTAGAATCTCCTGAAAATTTTATCTATCTGAAAGCAAATGATCTACATGGAGATATCGGCATCTCCCGATACAAAACAGGAACCACAGATGGCATTACGCAAGACATGCGTAAACAACTGTCTCATCCTCTCAAAGATACCGCAAGTGAATCAAGCAATCGAAAATACATAGGAAATATTCAATGGGAAACTGCGTTGCGCCTGAACCTTCTTCTCAAAAGGGAAACTCCCAGCTTAGCAGAGTTCAGAGAAGCTTTGTACCTTGCTTGGCAAGGTAGCTATGAAAGCAAACCAGTATACAACTGCAGAGGCAATAAGATGGCAGTAAGCGATCTTCAGCAATTCCTTTCAGAAGTGACAGAACAAAGAGAACCCTGGCGGGCAGAATTGCTTGATACTAGATTTGAAGAAGAAAATAATCAGCTCGTTATCGCTTACCAGCATCGCATGCAATCAGGAAAGCTTGTCCCGCAAAAAAGGGAAATATTAGCTCCCTGCTTAATGCAGAATAAAACCCCAGGAATCTTCTTGGAAGATTGGCTTCAGCGGGCAACTCAGCAGGGATTCCCTCCTGCAGACGTCCAAGCAGGCGAAGTCGATTATTGGTTCCCGCGTGCAGGATCTGTCGCGTGGTTCGGGGCGGGTTCTGTTAGGGTCTACCTGATTTGCGGCGGGGGTCGGCGGGGCTCGGGTGCTGCTTTGGGGGTACGGAGCATAATTCGTGCCGAAGGCGCGCAAAAATTTTTGGAAGAGCCTGAAATCCCTAAAGTTTCAGAATCTTCACAAGAAGTCGCAAGTCCAGTGGTCATTCCTGAAAATCCAGCAGATAGACTCGTAACTGATCTTAAAGAACTTGTTCCTTCCCGATTGCATCCAGAATTGGAAGAAATAGTGAAGCGTTACCAGAAGTAATCTCGATTTTTTTCATGAATTTGTTATTTCCGAATACTTTTACGCAATTCTTGACCACAATCTATTTAAATATAGTCTCATCTTCCTTTCTTGAAAAAGAGGTATCTCATGGATAGTAAAAAGATTGCAATTTTTGTTCTATTCACAGTGCTATCCAGTTTTTTGTATATTGTAGTGAATGCAGAACTCACTGGCCAAGCAACGCGAGAAAAGCCAAAGATTAATGTGGAAGGGGCTTCCTGTGCATGGAAGGAAGATCATTTTGAAATTTGCGAGACCATCAGCTGGCAAGCAGATGTCACGCATTATGCCAAGGGTTATATCGCAGGGGGAGAAGTCTTGACGAAGTCTCCAAAGCTGACCTTGTCTCCTACTATTTACTGCCAAAATGTAGGTCCGACAGAGGCAAAGCGGGCAGTGCATGCTTACCTCTACAACACGCAAGGCACCATCAAGGCGTTGAATATTGACAATGTGGTAACCTGTTCGAGAAAACCTCAGGAATTCGATTCCAAGACGCAATCATTTAGCACCCAAGCAAAGAAGTTGATTAAGGCGCGGGCAAAATCTTCAGACACTTTCCACATCCAGGGATTTGGAGGCACGCCAACCACCTGCACCTTTTCAGGCCATTGGATCACCAATGGGCGCGTGATAGAAAACATTGATGTCTGTCATCAGGCAACAGGAGAATTCACAGGAACCTTCTCTAGTGGAGTGCAACGAACAACAGTGGATGCGCATCCGTTTGCATGGAGCAATATCGTGGGATTGTACCGAGATCCTGATTCTGAAGAGTTTCCCGGATATGTTGCATATGCCAAGCTCTGCGATCGTACAGATTATGATGCAGGAAGGTATTATGCACGCTTGAGAGTCATTGAAGCAGACAATGCAGGCTTGACTTTGGAATGGGAATATGCGAACGTTGCAGACCTCCGCGTGGATTTCATCGGAGAGGTCACGTGTGAAATAATAAAAGAAGAAGCAGAATGGTCGCCTGCAGCAGATAAGGCAGAATCGGAAATAATTGAAGAGCAAATAATTGAAGAGCCAGAGCCAGCGCTTGAGGAAGAAACTGGGGAAGCAATAGTAACCCAGGAACCTTGGTCATTCTGGAAGAGTGTAGGAGCATTTTTCAGGAGGATATTCAGCTAATGGCAACGCGCTATGATAAAAAAGTAGTCATTTTTGCCATTATTATTGTGGCATTGGCATTTTTCTTCATGAATGTTTCCATCACAGGAGCATACACCATGATTAAAAAAGATTTCAGAGTATCCTGCGCTGAAGGAACCGTAGGTACCAATGGGAAGTTTCACGGGCGAGGATATTGGGTATGCAAAAACGGGTTTAGAGATGAGCGTCAATGTCCCACAGGAAGAGCACATCAGAGAATAAAGCGCACCCTTCGAGCGGATGGAAGATGGGATACATTCAGAACAATAGAATGCAGGGACATCAGTCGTCAACAACCGCTCGGGTATAGAAAGTAAAAAGAAAAAAAGATTGTTTCCCCACATGTACTGTTCTTTCTTCACTACGGAATCCTTCTGCATAGTGCAGAGGTGTACGATCAGGACTTAAGAGTACGATTTTTCCCTTCAGAAGTCTCTGGCATGACTGGAAGAGCTGCGTGTACAGTGCATGCATAGCTCTAGGTTTTCTGCGCTTGCTTGCAAAGGGAGGATAGCTCGCAATGCAATCCACTTCTTTGGGTTTGAAAAGGGTTTCCAGCCAGTCAACATGCTCGATATGGAACAGCACTGGCACCTTTGCAAGAGCAGCATTGAGCTGTGCATTTCTGATGGTATTCTTATTCTGATCTAGTCCGTGCAATGTTCCGGGAGCAGTTAATCCTGCTTCAATGAGAAGAGTGCCATCCTTGCAGAAGGGATCAATAAGAATGTTTCCTGCTCGATATCCTGCAAGCTGCACCATAGCATAGGCTAAGCAGGCATGAATGCCTTGGTTGTTAATCTTAATACGATAAGCTCGTTTCTGAAGTCTTCGCTGCAAAGGAATGCCGAAGAAGCAATAGTCTTCAACGACATCCACGAGCAAAGTCTGTTCTGCGTTCTTGAAGTCGATAATCCTTCCTTGCTTGCGAAGCACAGTACTGACTATTTTTTCTACGTCCACAGAATTAAAGGGATGCTCTCCTTCACGCATACAGTCAACGCGAATCGATCCTTGCAAAGGAAAAATAAATTTTTGTGCTTCCCGTTCAATATCTTCAAGGCTGGTAAACTGACAAGTATGGAGCACCTCATACACACCAAGCACGCTGCGGAAATCGCGCACTGTTCCTGAGAATTCTACTCTTCCAGGAAGAATCTTTTTTCCCTGCACTTCTTTTTCGGTGATGTCCTCAATGCCTTTCAGGCACGTTGCGATGTTCATGGTTTTTTCTCTGGCTTTGGATATACGTTTCTGTCCATGAAGATAGCATAAGGCTTTACCGCAACTCCTTTTTGTAAGTGTTGAATTTCTTCAGTTTCCATTGCTGCAGTTCCCAATCCGATGAGCTCTCCTTTCAAGGTCATGATTGCAATGTATTCCTTCAGGTGTACAGGATTGAATTGAGAGATGCCGGAAACATAGACTTCAGCTCCGCTGCAGATCGCATGCACTGCAGAATCAAAAACCCAGACTTTCGGCAAGTGCTCGGCAGCTTTTTCAAAAGGGGTAATGCATTTGCGTAGGGAAGTCTCGTCCCCATCTTCCTTCCAGAAGGCATAAGCATCTTGCAAGTCTTGCAGCGTAACCCAGTCTTGATCAGTAAAAGATCCTGCTTTGGTTCTGACAAGCTGCTGCATGTGTGCCCCCACCCCTATTTTTTTCCCTGCATCAACACAGAGCGTTCTGATGTAGGTTCCTGCTTGGCATCCCACCTTGAAGAGAATATTTCTTCCGTTAATTTCAAGAACATCAAGGTAGTAAATGTTGCGCTGCCGTAGTTGGCGTTTCACTGCGCTTTTGACAGGAGGCATTTGCGTGACTTCTCCAATAAATCCTTGCAGTACTGCGAGAATCTCTTTTTCAGGCACGTCTGCATGCAGTTTCATGAAGCACACATATTCCTTCCCTGCAGACAATAATAGCTGCCCCGCGCGCGTAGCTCGCTCTAGCGTAATCGGAAGCACTCCAGAAACAGCAGGATATCCTTGAATTTAGTTCTCTAAGGTCCCGGTATTTCCAGATTTTGAAATGTATAATATTTTTTGTACGTAATCCGCTACTTGATGCGATGTGGGACCATCAGGCTTATGGATATTAATAATGCCGTATTGAATGTGTGTTTCAATAGGCCGCTGATCAGGTCTGCAACCAAAGCTCGGATTTGTTTCTGCTTCCTTCTTTACAATAATTTTTTCATTTTTTTGTTCAGAAGGTAATTTTCCCATTGTACGATTACACGAAGGAAATCTTCTCTTTTATTAAACTAAATAAGAAAACCCTTTTTAAGTCTTTGGAACATGAACTCCAAAAGTTTACAGAAAGGGGTTATTTCTTCTTTTCAATCGTGTGTTGTGCATGATGAGGAGCTGCGCGTGTAGTCTTTTTCGTATCATGGGGTTTTTTATTTTCAGGAGTGGGCGCAGCAGGTTGAGACGGTTTTTTCTCCAGAGGCTTTTTCTCTTCTTTCAAAACTTCTTCTTTAATTTTTTCCTGCGTATTTGACTTCTTTTCTACTTGCTCAATTTTTTCCGCCAGTTTCTCTGGCTGTTCTGGAATCTTTGCTTGCTTTTCTGCAGGCGCTCCAAACAGTTCTACCTTCACAATCTCAATGTCTTTGTTGTTTTTCTTTATGATTTCCGTCCACGCACGCACTTTTACTTTATGCGGAGGATTTTTCCTTCCACGTGCAGTGAGTGCATGATTAAGATGCTGTCCCAGCCTTACCTCTTTATTCTTCATATGGCGCTGCATAAATTCCCGCAGCGCCTGCACTGCTTTCTTGGTGTGCTTGTAGCTTGGCGCTTTCTGGAATTCTTTTCTGAGAGGGACAATATATGTTCGTTCCATGGGTTATACCTTTGTTTTGGTTCTCCGCCAATGGCGTTTGACTGCAGTATGTCTTCCCGGATGGACTCTTCGCCCCTTGCCGTAAATCTTAGGAACGGTCCAGAAGGGAGCCCACTTAGTTTGTGTATTTTTCTTTGCCAAACGCTGTTTTTTCGCAGGGTGCTTCACACGGCTCATAAGGGTACCTCATAAACTTTTTACGATGTTCATCATTATAATTTCCGTATTCGTGTTTCCTTTCTAGGTTGTTGGAGTTGCCTCAGCAATTCCTTGAACTGCTCGTCAGTCAGCTTTTCCCGCAAGCCCGAGTTCTGCGCTGCCTGCACAATCAAAGTGGCAGCCTTCAATGCCAGTTCTGGATGCGCAGTCTTGACCGTGCCATAGCGCGTGATCGCCTCTCCGGTTAAGTATTGCTTGGCAAGGGTTTCCAGCATCTCGATTTGCTTCTGCAGCTCTGCTTGTTTCTTCAATGCTTCTTGATAGTCTTCATTCATGCTTTCAGGGACGTGCTGATCTTGTCCAAGAAGCTCTTCCCTTTTCCTGTGATGACTCTGCCTTTATGCACGCCTTTGCTAGCCTGTTGGATATAGCCTGCTGTTTCAAGCTGTTGGAGGATAGTGCGGATGATTTTGCGCGAGCCAGGAACCGTCAGTTCAGGCTTCATTCCCCGATTTTTCTTATTGCCAAACAATACTGAAAGCTGGTTCGTTCCTATAGGGCTGTTAAGATAGACTTTCCGCAAGATTGCAGCTGCCCGTACATACCACCAGTCAGGATGGTCAGGCACGCGTTCTTTGCCATGACCTGTTTTTACATAGGCGGCCCATACAGGCATTTGAAGGGTAGGTTTTAGCGATTCCGCAGTCTTGTGAATCAGCTGTGTAGCATTAACATCATAAACTGTCATGGTAACGAGACTGGCAAGAAGGAGCTTTTAAAAAGGTTTCTAGTTGTGGTTTAAAAATAGACTCATTCAAGATCAAGAATCCTGAGAGCTTCTTTAATTTCCTTTTCTATATAGTCAAACTTTTGATCAGCAATGAATTCTTTGCTTGTAAGTTCGATTCTTAATTCATTTGCAAGTCTTTCCTTTATTTCTATTTTATCATCACGATTCCAGTGTTCTCTCAAGTGTACCTTTTGCGCTTCCTTCAGGAGTATTTCTGCGTCTTTGGCATATTTCGCAGCATACAATGCATCCTCATTGACAATGCTCCCTATTTTATGGCGCAGTGATTTGACGAGAATATTTACAAGTTCGCGCAGAGTATCTTTTTTGCTCATGATGCACGCAGTAACTTCCTAATGAAGTGAATCTTCTGGTCCATATGGGTCCTGATTTTCTTCAAATGGATTTCTTCTAGTGGCTCGTTAGATCGCATATAAGTATGCAACAGTTTTCCTAATGATCTTTCTATGTCTTTGATGATCGCAATGTTGTCTATTGCCTCTCCCTTTAAGAATCTTTCAATTGCGAGCAGTCTTCTCCAGCTATCATAATAGGCTCTTGAGTTCGCTTTTATTTCCAGCAAATCCTCAGGCATCATCAATAAAAATTCAAGATGTTGCTTGTCAATTTCTGTTGTAGCGGGAAGAGAGAAATGTTTATGGGAAACAAAGTAATAAAGCATGCTTCTGGTGAGCGGGCAGATTTTTATCAATCGCTGAAACCTTTCCTCAGGAATGACTAAAACATGGAATTTAAGATCAAACTTGGTCATGAGTCTTGAGTACACTTCCTTTTCACAATCTTTATTAGAAATGAGCAATATGTCAATATCATTGTAGTCTGTCTTACTGGTGAGAAAAGAACCTACAATAAAAGATTGTTCTATTCCTGTAATCCTTTGTAATATTGAAAGGATTTGATTGATGAGTTTCTTCTTAAACGCGCTCAATTGAATATTACAGGAAGTGTAAATTTTTGTTTTCTTTTCGATCAATCGCACTTCTACCAAATCTCCGACTTCAAATACTTCATTCATGCTTGCAGGAACATAGATCTGATTGAACCTGCTTCCTTTGGATATTCTGTGGACAAATTGCATATACGTAGTAAGTACGTACTAATATTTAAGTCTTTCTGTCTAGTGTGAAGAAAGGAGGGAACCAGAACATCTAACTCCGATTGCAGCTGCCTGACTATATCCTTACAAGGGTGATGAGCATCATAAGAGCGTCAGCGTAAGACAATCTTTGCATTGATCAAAACTATTGGCTCCGGTACCGAAGAGAACACTCTGAAATACGGAAATTCGCTATTTTTGTAGGTAGCATACTTTAGAGAAAGCAAATGTGTAAAAATGCGAGGTCGGACTGAAGGTCCGAGGGTTTGCCCGAGAGATATCCATATCAGTAGGGTATCAGTATTTTAAGAGAATAATAGTTACTTATTAATAGTTACAAAATAGAAAGATTTAAATAGTGGAAAACTAAGGTGAGAGCATGCTAGTTCCAACATTTGCAGTTGAGCGTCCCGAAGACTTTCTCTACCTAGAAGCATCTGAAGGAAAAGAATCTCGAGGAATTGGCTTGCACCGCGTATCCACACAGGATATTTCTGATCTTAAGGAAGTAGAATATCGATTATCCAGAAAAATAAAGAATACTGCAACACAAAAATTTGAAAACAGAGGATACATAGGAAAGATCAAATGGGACCAAGCAATCCATCTGAATTTGTTACAGGGGCAGTCTACCCCTTCTCTTGCAGACATGAGGGAGGGATTATATCTCGCCCGGAGAGGAATAACGAACAACATTCCTGTCTATGACTGCAAAGGCGACAAGATACCGAAAGAAAAGTTAGGAGCATTTCTTTCTGAAGTGACAGAAGCCAGCCCTTCCTGGAGGGCAGAGCACATTGATGCCAAGTTCGAAAAGGAAGACAACCAGCTGTTCATAGCATATGGGCACAGGATGCAGGCAGGCAACCTCATCCCACTCAAGCGCGAACCTCTTCAGCCTTGCTTAATGCAGGACAAAATACCAGGAATCTCCTTGGAAGACTGGTTAAGCA
>CAYIRJ010000004.1:0-47359 GCA_964365915.1 Candidatus Woesearchaeota archaeon | reverse complement strand
GCTGGGAACTTCCCGAAAGCTTCAAAAGGCCTGTGGATGATGGAGGCCCTTTTCGCATTACTATCAATGCTCCTACTGCAAATGTGGAGCGCTATTATTTCTGGATCATCCGCTATCTGGAAAAGGCAGGGGCGTTTGGCAGGGAGTTCTCCGGAGAAAATGGAGAGATCATCAAGATCAAGGATGTCTATACCTCTGCAGAAACTTCTTCTTACTGGGGAAATGTAGAGCAGCGCAAGGGAGTCCAGCAGGATCGGGTAGGACAATATCTTGCCAACATCGGAAAATTCATCAAGGACTTGTTCCAGATCATTCGCGAGCTCCGCATTCTTGATGAGCGTTTAGGATTTTACGATGGCATTCTGAAAGGAGAAAAAGCAGCAGACATTGCGTTAAAAGGCATCTGGGTAGATATTGTGGAAGGCGCAGGAAAGAATCCTTCTTCTGTCTATGGATTGGCAAGCCAAGTAGGATTTGTTACGTTGCCTGATCTGTTCTTCGATACGTTTGTCAAGTCAGGAGAAAGCGTAGATAAAATTGTAGAGGGCTATGAAAGCAAAGGCATCAACAGGAAAGTGAGGGAAGTGCTGAAAAGAAAGCTGGAGCAGTACATCTTATGGCGTGACAATACCGAGCGGGAATTACGTCAACGCAGAAAGTTTGTGCTGGTGTATCTGATCCAGGAATTCAATATCATCAAGATGTATGCGCAGTGGCTCAAGCCGTACTTGGAAAATATCAAAAAACTGCAGCAGCGCGCAGACCTCGCAAGCTATGATATTGCTACTGCATTTGATACTGCAAAGATTGAGCTGGAGGTCATTGCCATCCGAAAGAGATACGAAATAGAAACGTACTATGGCAACAAGGAAGAACGGTTTTTTGCAAAGTATTTTCCTGTCATCAGGGCGCGCATCAAGCATGTGACGATTCCGCAGATGGCATACCAGCAAGAATACCAGCGCGGCGCTATTCATACAGGTCATACAGAAATCACTATCGAAGGATTTGTTGCCAAGAAAGAAGACTTGGAAATGTACAAAAAACAACAGGACTATGACACTTTTGAAGTGCTTGCTGCAGTGGACCAGACAGTCGAGGCATTGAAGGATGACCTGGATAAATATCTGAAGGAAGCAGTAGAGCTGTACAAGCTGGAGAATGTGCAAGGCTTGTATCCCATTGCTGAAGAAAAAAAGCAAAAGGAATCCAATTCTCTTTTCGAGCCATTCAAAGCCTTGCTTTCTGGCTTTGCAGAAATAGGAAAAATTCCCTTCCAGTGGAAAACTGAAGACAAGGAAGAAAAAGAAAGAGTAGTATCAAAGAAGGAACTAGCTGTTGAGAAAAAGGCAGCAAACGATAGCGCTAAAACTGAAGCATTGTTGTTGTATGATATCTTTAAGAAGGCGCATAAAATGTACACTCCCTAATGGATCAGCGTTCCTGGATGAAGCTCAAGGAATCATTGAAGAAGCTCCCCCTTATAGACCAGCGGCTTACCATAGAGAAGGAATTATCCACAGTAGGGGATCCCAAAATCAAGCAGGAAATGCTGCAGCTGCTGGCAACTTTTTCTCCTACACCCCATCTTGAGCATCCTATCAAGCAGAAAAAGCAAGAGCCCTGGAAATCTTTAGGAAAATCTGTGGATGAACTTGCCCTGCAGCCAGAATCAACAGAAGCACGAGAAGAAAGGGGGCGAGAGGAAAGAAGGCGTTTTTCTGAAGTCAAGGCGCAAACTCCCACCTTAGATACTGTAGTGGAAGAAACTCCAGTGAAGAAAGAGGAACCTGTTCCTGTGATTACGTATGGAGCTGAACGTCCCGCCTATGGAAAAGAAGAAAGTTATAAACCAGCAGAATGGAAGCCTGGCGGCACTCCTACAGAAACATTTAAGCCAGAAAAGACTGCACAAGAGCAGCTTGAAGAAGCTACGAAAAGTCCTGCAGAGCGCGAGCTGAAGAAAACGGAAAAATATAAAAGATTGGGGATCTGAAGTAAAGCATGGCATTTGAAGATGAGTATTTCAACGCGAACGATAGGATCTTTGACGAAGATTTACGTTTAGACTTGAAGAACATTGGCATTTCCCATGGCATTGGAGACGTCGCAGAAGGATTAAAGGCAGACATTTTCCTAGGCGCCTCCACTGTGGAATTGGGATTCTTCGGTCGCGGCAAAGGGTCACGTTCCAACCCCACAGGTCACACTCCGGAAAGTTACGGCAAGGACGAGCGCGAGGAGATGCGCCAGCTTGCAAAGATCAATGAGGTTGAATTATCTACCCACGCAGCTCCAGATTTAGGAGCGCTTTCAGGTTTTGATGGAAGGTCATTTTCCAAGGAAGCAGCAGAGCAGAGCATTCACGAAGTGAAGCGCGCGATTGAGTTTGCAGCAGACGTTGCTGAAGGCGGCCCAGTAGTCGTGCACACACATGAGTTTCCCCGCCCCATCTATAATGTGGATGAGGGTGAATGGTACGGAGAAAAAGCTCCTGGAAAGTTCAGGCAATATGAAAAAGAAGAAGAGACTGCGCGCCATTATCTGGTGGACAAGAAAACCGGAGAAGTCATTCAAACCGTGCGCAATGATGAAGTCATTTATCGCCCTCTCGACAACGAAGGAAACATCATCTGGAAGGAAGAAGGCATAGGATTGAAGGAGTTCAAGCATACGGAAACAGGAGATATCGAGCTGAAGCCAGTTCCTTGGAAAGAGTATGTTGAAATTCAAAAGAAAAAAGGCATCGTAGACGAAGGAAAAATTGCAAAGGAATTTTACAAGGAGCAGAATGCGGTACAGATCAGGCAGGCAGAGGGGCAAGCACGAGAATATGAAGCGCAGTATGACCAAGCAAAAGAGCTCTATGAACGTACTCATCAGGAATATGTGAAATTTAAGCAACTAAAGGACGCGATCTTTGAGAATCCTGATCGTTCTGAAGAGGAGAAAGAAAAAAAATGGGCAATATTAAAGGAGTCATTCAAATTCCAGAACCAGCCATTTCTTCCTGCACAAGTCTTGGATCCTATGCAATATTTGGGAAAGGAGCAAGACAGGCTGAAAAAGGTGATGGAATCAGGCCAGCAAACTGCACTTGCTGCGCAATCCCGCATTGATGAAGCAAAGAAGCGCTTGGAAAACACCGTGCCTATAGAAGAATACGGAAAAGAACAGTCTGCACATAATCTTGCGCAGGCTGCATTGTATGCATATGAAGTAGAAAAGAAGCAGGACTTAGATAAGCCCTTATGGATAGCTCCTGAAAACTGGACTCCGGAATTGTACGGATCGCATCCCAAAGAAATGAAAGAGCTCATTGTGGATGCGCGCAAGGAGATGGAGAAAGAGCTCATCAAGAAAGAAGTAGATCCAGAAGATGCCAAGCGCATTGCAAATGACCATATCAAAGGCACGTTTGACATTGGCCATCTTAATTTTTGGAAGAAGTACTATGAAGGCAGTGATGAGGATTTCAAAAAGTGGGCAGTGCAGAATGTCAAAACCCTTTTTGAAGAAGGCATTCTTGGCAATGTGCATATTTCAGATAATTTTGGTTTTCATGACGAGCATCTCCGTCCAGGAGAAGGCAATGCTCCGATTAAGGAATTTTTGAAGGAACTAGAAAAAGCAGGCTATAAAGGAAAAATCATTGCAGAGCCAGGTGGGCAAAAGCAAGGGCAGTTCCATACCCCCTGGACAAGCGCCCTAGGAATGAATGCCTCTCCTATTTACAGGACAGATACTACGTCACGCGCATGGACAGATATTCAGGGCAGTTACTTCGGCAGAACGCAGGCTCCCAGCTATATTGTAGGAGATTTCGCCCCCTCCAAGGACTGGACGCTCTGGAGCCAAGTGCCATTAGAATAGATAAAATTTTACGAATAAGAAAATAAGCATGGCTACCAAAAAAATAAAGATCACAGAAGAAGCATACAAACGTCTTGCAAGCAAGAAAAGAGAAAATGAAAGCTTTAGTGGTGTTATTAAGAGGATTACAAATAAAGGAAGTATTCTAAAATTTGCAGGAATGTTAAGTAAAGAACAAGCTGATCATTAAGAAAAAGCGTTGAAGAAGGTCGCGCTTCAAGCAGAAAGAGGATGAAGGAATTCAATTCTCGATGCCTTAGCCCAGATCAAGAATAACATTTATATACTCTTTTCCTGCCTTTTAGTCCAGAGGTGATACCGTGAAGTTTTCTATTCCGCAGCGTGAGCAGAGGAATTTCTCCCGTTATCTTGCAGAGGATATTGAAACCACGCAGAAATTCGCTAAGATTCTTTACAAGGAATTTGGCAATTTTATCCGCGCCTTGGTCTTGTTTGGTTCTGCAGTCAAGGATCCGGGAGGAAAGAAGCGCGATCTGGACATTCTTATTATCGTAGATGATCTCCGTTTTCAGTTCAATAAAGAATTGGTCGAGGCTTACCGGGTTATCGTGGCAAGGGCAATGAATGATGTCGATCCAAGGAGATTGCATGTCCAGTCCATGAAGTTGACTGCCTGGTGGGAATATGTGCGTGCAGGCGATCCTGTTGCCATTAATGTCATGCGCTATGGCATTGCAGTCATTGACACAGGCTTCTTTGATCCTCTGCAGGCATTGCTGGAACAAGGAAGGATCAGACCAACAGACGAATCAGTCTGGACCTATTTTACCTTGGCTCCTGCTTCTCTTGCCAGGTCGCGGGATCACCTGCTCGGAGCAACCATTGATTTGTATTGGGCTGCTATTGACGCTGCACATGCTGCTTTAATGGCTGCAGGCGAGATTCCCCCCACTCCGAGCCATGTTGCTGAAATGGTGGAAAGAAAACTAGCAGGAACCCATATTAAGCATAAGCATGCCAAGATCATGCAAGAACTGTATCTAACATTCAAGCACATTGTACATCGCGACATCAAGGAA
The DNA here is from genome assembly GCA_964365915.1 of Candidatus Woesearchaeota archaeon. GTDB lineage: Archaea > Nanobdellota > Nanobdellia > SCGC-AAA011-G17 > DATDVL01 > DATDVL01. The sequence goes on along the minus strand of CAYIRJ010000004.1, from coordinate 42,446 downwards.
ATTTCTGGAAAGCACTACGATGAATTAAAGGAAAAGGCAGAGGATTTTGTACATGCAATGAAGGAATATATTGAGAAGAAAAAGGGAATGTGAATTACAAAAGTTGTTGAATGCCTCGTGCTGATGCGCCAATCATGGTTCCGAGTGCGCCACGGGAATAAATGGGATTTTCATTCCAGAATTGTTTTAATTTCTTAGGTGCAATTAAACTGTAAATGCCTTCGACAAGTAATGATCCTTTAACTATTCCTTGCAATTCTGTATCGCGTGAAAACGTAGGTTGATTAATATTAGGAAGAACAGCAGCTTCTCCATAAAGGCTTGTGCCTGCATCTGCCAAAAAGTATCCTCCAATCAGTCCTTCAATATATGCAATATTTCCATCGTTCCAATGTTCAGGAAAAAGTTTTCGTAATCCAAAGAAGGATTCATTACAAAGATAGCGTAAGGGTTCTTCCTTAAATTCAACTGAAGGTTTTGTAGGATGAGTCATGTTATCTTTGCAAACGTTGATAGGATTGCGTGAAAAATGTTCTTTGGTCTTCAGACATGATTCGCGTTTGAGGAGTAACAAAATAAGGTTGTTGAATATCCTCAGCTCGGAAATGAGCCCATTGTTCTTTATTTAATGTGTTAAGAATTCCTGCCAATTTGTTGAGATCTACACCTATGTTGAGATGATCAACGTCATAGACATGGACTGCTTCATCAATGTTCCCATCACCATTTAAATCCCAGATATAGGCATAGTAGTAAGGAGGTTTAATCAGACTGGGTAACTGCAGAATAGCCCTGTCCCCTTCTTTCGGCACGACATTGTTATTGATAGAAACGGAAGGGGTTTTACTGCATCCCTGGAGCAAAGATGCTAATCCTGCACCAATGAGTCCCAGCGTTTGCAACAGTTTCATGTTATTTCTTCTGAGGAATTTTGTTCTCGTAAATAATTATCGCATCTTCACTTCCCACAGCAAGATCTAAATCCCCATCACCATCAAAATCACCAGTAGCAAGGGAATTAACTGGATAGTCAATTCCAAAAGTAGACTCTACAGGATAGAGCACCCCAAACTGGTTAAAGAAAGGAACAGTATCCTGGGAAGTATCTCTTTCGAGAGGTTCATTAGCAGGTTGATATCCTACATCTCCACAACCCATTAAACCACCACCCAATAATCCCAGCAATCCGAGTTTTGGTAATGTTTTCATGGTTTTTCTCCTTAAGCAGCTTTCCTCATTTCTTGTTTTTCTTCCTCTTCTTTGATCAGTTTTTCAAGACTTTTTCGTAATGCGAACTTCTTATCTTCATCCTTCTCTTCACTTTGTTTAATATTCTCGTAGGTGGCCCAAGCTGCAGCGAGTGCTTCAGGAGTATTTACAACTTCTTCTTTGAGTTTGAAATTCCCGTATTTCTGAATTTCTCCAGCAAGGGATTTTCTATCATCTCCAGGCATTTCCTGAACCATAGTACTTTGTACGCGTTGGCGATATCCTTGAGTAAATCGGTTAATCTGCTCATAAACACCAAGAAGCGAGCCATCTTTTCCAAATTTTGGGGTAAGTTCTTTCAAGCCCAAGGCACGTTGAAAAAAAGCACCCATAGCTTCTGAACCTTTAGCAGGAGTTGCAAGTTCTTTGACTCCCACTTCACGTAAAACTGCCTTTTCTGTTTCCTCAGCAAGAACGTTATTCAAGGCTTCAATCTGTTGAGGATCAATGTAAAGTGATCCCTTGGTCTTTTTCAGCATGCCAGAATACGTTTCAACAAGATGTCTATGAATGCCATACCCAGTAAAAGGCAAGCTCTTGCGAGCGCTTTCAAGCGTGTATACAGGTTTCTTTGTTTCTTTTGTTTCTGCCATTGTTATCGTTCCCTTATATCCCTTATATATTCTTCAACAGGTTTTCCGTCAATGGTAAGATAAGCGCGCTGGCCATTGACTTCATAAAAAGTTTCTGGTTTCTCATCACCAAAAACGTTGCTTGAAGTAACGGTTTCTTGTTTCGTTTTTTTGTCTAATTCATCTAATTGATGTTGTATATACCTTATCTGTTTCTGATCTATTTCATTTAATCTCTCCTTGATATCACCTGTTCGAACACAGGTCGTAGCTGCGATTCCACCAATAAAACTAAGTACTAAGATTCTTCCCGTATTGCTATTTTCTTCTTTCATATTATGCTCCTATCATTACAGCTTCTAAAGCTTTTCCATAATCCAAGCGCGTTTTGCAGCGTGGACAGCTTTTCGGATCTTCGATTCTGCTTTCCCAGATGTAATAACATTTAGCGCATTTCATATTATTCTACCTCAACATTCTCCGCATTTTCAGCAATGCGTTCAATAAGAGTTTTCCCATCCAAGATACGGTTCTTGCTTCCATCTCTAGTAAGGACATAATGATCAACACCCCAAAGACCAAAACAATAGCCCCTGTCTTCTAGGACAATATCCTGCTTGCCGTCTCCTGTTGCATCTATTCTATAATATTTATCAGGTTCGCCCGCGCAAGATCCTGCACACGTACCTAAGGGAATTCCAATTGCTAAACCCACTGCGTATTTCCAATGTTTCTTTCCCTTTTCTTTTACTTTTGTTTTAACATCCATTTTTCTCTCCATAAGTATACTACTTAATAGTAATCATAATAGTTGAACTCCTATATAAACCTTATGCATTTGTAATCACCATAAAAAGACGACAAAAGAAAGATTTTTAAAGGGGAAATGACTGTAAAATAATATGTCAACAGAAGAGCCAGAACTTTCAGAATCAAGTGATGAAGATACGCAAAACAAGTTCTATTTAGAAAGTCCTCATGAAGAAATGATTATTGAAACAAGATTTCTTAAATTATTACAAATACGGTCGGGTCAAGAATGGATTTATTGGAGAAGGGGAAAATTAAGTGAGGAAGTAAAGGGTGCAGGATGGCGTATTATTTTTAGCCCAGCTAAATTATGGGGCAGCGGAATGGTCATTAATACCGTAAGACCAAGAAATGAACACATCGAGGTAAAGACAGTGCAGACTGGGGATTATATTGATGTCCTTTCGGCGTCAGCATCACTTTATTACCGTATTACTGATCCAAAAAAAACTGTACAAGCCGCATATGATAGCGAATCAGAAAAGATTGATTATAAAACTTTACTCATTCATCGCGCAGAAGCAGACTTGCGGCAATTCGTGCTTTCTAAAAAGTTAAAAGAAATGAGAGAACTCGCGCAAGCAACTGTTGGTGGACAGAAGACTATTGATACCCTCTCTGAGGATACAAAAAAATTCGCAATAGAACAATTAGGGATAACGGCAGATGCACTATTATACCGTCGCATAGATCTCCCTCCTGAATTAGAGGCAAGATTAGCAGAAGCAACTCTTGCAGCCGAAGAAGCAGAAGGACGTTTAAATTTGGCCAAAAAAGAAACAGAAATGGCAGCAGAGTATGCAAAAGCCGCAGAATTCTACGAACAACATCCTAAAGCAATGGATATACGGCGTTTACAGTCTCTAGACAATCTTGTAGAAACCCAAAGAGCAAATCCTAACCTATTCATTGGCGTAGAACCTTTCTTAGGACTTACAGCAAAAGCCACCCAATCATAACAACCTAAGTAACCACTTAAGGATAAGAACAATAGAAAGCTTTAAATAATCTTAGCATTTGCAAAAAAGAGGGGTTTGAAAAATGAATACAGCAAAATATACTGCGATCACCAGTACACTTACTTTAGCAGGATTAGCGGGAATTCTTGTTGCTACTCACTGCAATAAAGCCTATGTACCACAAGAAACAGTGAGAAGGGAAGAAAAAACTGATAAAAATGGCAAAGAGTACCTTGTTGAAAACCCAGATTCCATGCCAAAGGATTCAGACGAGTTGATAGAAGAGCCAGAAAAAAAGCCAAAGGAAGCTGCTTCTTCACAAAAAAAGAACTTAGAAGAGCGTGCAAAGGCAGCGCCGGAAAGATGTGCACTAATAGTAGGTGGAAAAGTCAGAGAACATTTCTATGGAGAAAAAGAGGGAGATCGTGCATGGGTTGTATATCATGATGGAGAAACTACCGTCCGTCCGCATTTCTATTTCGGAAGGTCAAAAGATCCGTGTGATACTGGGGTTTATGCATTTTGGAATGATATCGAGGTCCAGTCGCAAGACGATCTTGTGGGTTTGATCAATGAAGTGGAACAGTATGCTCAAAGCAGGGGAGGAAAATAAAATGAAGATGTTCAAAGCATTAACAGAAAGTTCTTTAGTAGGCATTGCGCTTGCCGCGTGCACTGCACCAGGAATTAACATAGATTGTAGCAAGAAATGTGAAAAACCTGAACCACAAGTTTTCGTATTTCAAGGCGTTCCTCAAGGATCTGGACTAAGCTATGTCCTGAACCAGCCAGCAAATGCCTCGACAATAATCCCTATACCGACATATCAGCCTCAGGGAGATGTACAAATACAAATGCTCATGCAACAGTACCAGCAATTATTGCAGCATATGATTCAGCAATCCTTGCCATCAGCACCTGCTTCCAGCCATCCCCAATATGGCCCAATGGGAGAACGAAAATCTCCAGAATCTCGGGTACAAGTTGACTGTGGGAAAGAGAAGTTTGATATTCGGACAAGGAAATAAGTATGACTGCGGACGGAAGTTTCTCTGATATTCTCGAACAAGGGCTTAGAATAGAATGCTCCCTTGCAGGTTTAACAACAGATGTGAAGAATGTAAATACCACACTAAACAAATTTGAAGAACAGTACCGCAAGGAGAATGACCTCACTAAAGAAACATTAGTAGTATATGGAGAAGCTGCCGCAGTAGGATTAAGAGGAATGGATAAAATAGACAAGAATCAAGAAAGGTTACATGCAAAGGTGGATGCTCTGCGGGCAGAAGCGCAGCAAAATTATGGTCAGTTACGAGAAGAAGTGAAGCAAGCAGGAAAAAATCAACCACCCATCTATGTTCTTCCTCAAACTCTAGCTCCACCTGCCCCAGTCCCACAAGTTCCACCGCAACTACCAGAAAGAATAGGATGGGGTCTCGGAATAGGAATTGGCATTGCAGCACTTGCTATGGGTATTACTGCATATTACATAACAAGAAAAGGATGGGAAGTGCATGATCAGATGCATGCTGCAGAGCAGCAAACATTGCAGCAATATCGGGATGAAGTGAAGAATGCAGCAGGCAGAGAGAAAAGAGAATTGCAGCGCCAATTTCGCGGAATGCAAAGAAAACAGGATGGAACCTATAATAGGATCTCACAAGATATGCAAAAGACTGCAGGAATGACAAGGACATTGAACGAAAGAGTGGAAGGAGTAGAGACTTCCCTAGGTGCCGTCAATAATAATCTAGAAAAAGTAATTGACGACATGGGAAACACAAAGGAAATGATCAAAGGGACCAATGGCCTCATTCTGGATTTGCAACAAAAATATGATGCAGAAAAGAAAGAATTGATGCGTCAAAACTCAGTCCAGCCGAAGCAATCAAGCCTCTTTGTCCCAAAGGGAACTTCTGCACATTACTGGGGGGATATCACAGTCACAGAAGGAACCGTCAAGGAAATACCCGTGCTGAAGTTTGATTTTCTCAATTTAGACAATGAAGGAGAAGTCATCGGAATAAAATTGCCATCAGAGGATGCACAGATAGCATATGCATTAGTCCGGCCTGAGCACATTGATGAAAAGATTGGTAACGGGAAAGTAAAATTCAAAAGTTCTCATCTTCGCCTCCAGATAAACAGGAAAGAAGGAGAAATAACAGGAGAAGTGGTGTATGGAACTGAGAGATTAACTCCAGAAGCGCTTCCTATGCTACCAGAAGTCTTAGATAAAAGCGGAGGAAGAAAATGAGATCGCTTGCACGTACTTCATCATTGCTTGCCATACTCAGTGCATTAACTGTTGCATGCATGACCAAAAAAACATTACCAGATAAACAAGAACAATATCAAAGAGGAAAGATCATGAGCCAAATGCCTGTAGCTCCTCCCAAACCAGAAAAGTCTTTACCTGCCCCTCCACCTCTTGAGCAGTTTTTCATGATGTACCACAATCTGGGAAAGAAAGAAATGATCATCTCGTATGCAGAGAATCCTCTTCCCTACGATCCCAGTGAGCAGTATTCAAAGAAGTAATCATATCTCTTTCAAGTCTCTTCGTGCAGCGTTTAATAACAGCCTTTTTTCCGCACGCGCAACTGTTTTCTTCACATTTTCCAGCTGTGCCTTCGGCAATATCAAGCTGTCAAATCCTGCCTTCACAAAGAAGTCAATCAGTTCGTCATCAAAGGTCCCCGCAACCCCAATTTCAATATTTCTCAATTTGCATTCCTTCACTAAATGATGCAGTAACTTCAAGTATCCCTTGTTTTTTCCGTCCGTGACTTTTCCCGCACTCCGCTCTGCCAGCGTTGCAAAATCCACTACTAAGAAATCAATTCCTTCTCTGTCAATGTCATCAAGCAAATAGAGGAGAAGAGGGGAATCGATAACTAATCCTACTTCAATTTCCTCCAAAGGTTCCAGCCCCGCCTTCTTCAGGGAGTTCTTCACCATCCGCAGCTGCTCAATTTCCGTGAGTCCACAAATAGCAATCCCCACATTGTTCGCTCCTGCATCATGGAACTTAGCAATGTCCAGGAGATCCTGCGCATCGCGCAATGCATACCACACCGTATTTTGTTGGTATTCCTTGGCTATCTCTTGAAGATCTTGGAGAGAGGCAGTAGTAAACACTCCATCACAGGGAATAGAGCTGTCCTTCTGTTCAAGAAACACCTTCAGTTCAGTCACAGTATGCAGATCTTCTGAAGAAAGCGTTTCCGGTTCCTGTGCTTGCATATCTGGTTGTGCTTGCTGCATTACGTGTTCCACGACAGGTTCCTGCTTCTGCTGGGTAGCCTGCAGTACATACAATTGATTACCATCAAATGCAAATTCAAGAATAGACATGTATCCAAGTATGCTCGTAATTTTCTGGTAGAGCTTTGCTATTTGGCGTGCATCATAATCGCTGAGTTTCTGGCTTTCCCCATGGTAGAATAAATGCTTTTTGATCAAGCTTCCCTGGGAATCGCGTACGAAGAGGAATTCCTGCTTCACCACTTGTTTGGTAATAAACGTGCCCTGCTCATCAAGAGCATACACATCAGGCTGAACAAGCTGCTGAGTAACCGCATCATAGAGTCCTAACACTACTTCAATGTGAGTCTGCTGATCAGGGACAACAACACCCGAGCGTTCTACAGTAAGCATTTTTTGTACAATAACTTCCATGTCATGCATGTGGTGCTGCAATAGTGCAGGCTGAAAGCGGAGCATCCAACTTTCCTTGATGGCTTGCAGCAGTGCTTCCTTCCCTTTAATATGAAAAAGCGCTTTTCCTTCCTTCCAGCTGGACCGAATCAGGACCTTAGGAAGGTCTCTTCCTGTCTTCAGAATGTTCAAGGCTTCTGCGCTGACATGATGATACACTTCAGCACTCACCAGCATCTGGTCATACGCTGAAAGAATTTCCTGCTGTAGTGTTTCTGGAAAATAGGCCTGCTGGAAAAGATGCTGGAGTTCTGCTGCCGCATGCGCCACTTGTTCCTGATCCTCCAAGTTCAAGTTTTCAAGAAACTGCAAGTCAATCTGGTTTGCCGCAAGAAAGTGGGTAAATGCCTCTTGGGTAATGACAAATCCTTTCGGCACATTGATCCCATGAGTTGCTAATGCAGCAAGGGTTCTTGCTTTCTCTCCAATAAAGGTTTCAGGCGTTGCAGCATTCAACCAGGCAATCAACATACCCCCGCGCATAAAAATTATCTATAAAAAGATATAGGTCTTAAAGACAACAGAATAAGAGTAGAAAATAATCAAAAATTCAGAATTCTTTTTATCTGCTTGGAAAGGAAGTAATTTCAGGAATTTTTACAATGTCTGTTACAACCACATTCCATCGTCCTGGCAATCGGGGAAAGGCCTTGCTGTACGCGTATTTCGCTTTCTCAATATCAGATTTGTCCACCCATATACTCATCAGCACTTTGCCTCTCTTTGCTTGCACTGCTAGTCCAATAGGCCTTCCAAAGGCATGGGCCATTCCCGGGCTCATGCGGTCTGCACCCGCTCCCGTTAACATTTTATGCTCGCGCAGCACATGATGGGGATGCCCTCGAATAATTAGGCGGTAATTCTTCCCAATATCAATGCTTAATCTCCTGTTCACAATCTGGCGCACGCTTTCCAATGCATTATGCCGAATTTGCACAGGAACTATTGCAACAAAATCCAGCTGATGGCTGAAATTTTTTGTAACATCGCCAAAGAAGTATTTCACAATCTTGGAATTCGGTGCTGCCTTGACATATCCCTTGCTTTTGAACTTGCTTTTTCTGGTGTACGCACGCTTAATTTCAGTATAGCAATGCGCGGGTCGTAATCCTGCCATATTATTGCACCTCTACTGCTGTGCCAATGGCCTGGCCAGGCATGCCTTTCTCGAAAATAACACTCATCACTCCCTTATTGCCATGGATTCTGCTGATCATACCCTTGATTTCTTTTCCTGCAGTGCTTTTCCAGACGACTTGCTTACCTAAGTAACCTACAGCCTTCTTTTTATCTACGCCGGTAATACAAATGAGCATTTGCCGTTCTTGTTTTGTGGTTTTTCCTCTACGGAACTGGGTAATTAATGCTTGTGCCATAATCGTAACTGTCAAAAAAGGTTTAAAAAACTTTGCCCAAGAGACGAGAAGATTATAATAATTACTCTAAAGTGACATTAATAGAAAGATTTAAAAGAAGGAATGAACCAATCAAGATCATGGGAATGAATATATTGGGACAACAGCTCCAGCACATGCAAGGAGTAGTATGGCAACATCGACAATATGGCGCAGCACTGCATGAGATGCGCGTAATACAAGAAATATTTTATCCCTGTCCCACCATTCCTTCCGATAGATGCATTCAAGAAGCATTCACTAAGCATTTTAATGGTGTCCTCTATATACAGGAATGCAGTCCCATCAAGGTTGCGAGAGGATGGCTGGGTCTGGAGTACCGTCTTACCAATGTTGCAGAAGAGGCGAAACAACGACCTGTGCTAATTAAGAATGCGCAAGAATTAGAACGCTACCTTCATAATACAAAAGATGAACACAGAGAGAATGTAACGATCAAATATGCAGCAGATCGCCCCGCAGCAATAACACGTATGATCAAAGGAGTTCTCTGCATGCAATTACCAGGAAGAATAGTGAATGCCTACACGTATGGAGAGGATGTTCATGACTGGACCTACAGATCAGGCACACCTCAAGTGTTTATAGAAGGGAGCCAAGGAAAGAGATTCCACATCACTTCATTCGCTGAAAAGGAATCTTCAATATTGCAGTTGCTTATTGGATATCATGAAGAGCCATATACGCAAGCGAATGTTGGGGGTTTGGTGGAGCGCATGGAAGGGTTGCTCAAGGTGGTAAAGCAATGAAGATGTTTCCTTTTGATAAAGCAAGAAAAAAATGATCATACATTACTGCCATAAAAAGGATGAACACTTAGAAAGAATAATTTATAAAAATAAAGAAGTCATCGTTCTAACTCTTCCCGGTTCAAGTTTTCCAGAATATGTTGCGCAATCACAAAAGGAAGCATTCTTAAGAGAGTTAGGAAAGGATCCCAAAGAATCAATAATGCTCAATGCCAATTACCGGGTGATTTTAGGATACTATAAAGGGTCAAGGGAAAAGGAAAATAAATTACCCTATCCGTTTTATCAACCGAGGAAAAATGATCAGTCACGTGTTTCCTTTTTTGAACCTATTACTGAGAGAAAAGAGCGAAGGGAGCTGATGGATCGGATAAGGAAAACAGCAGAAGATTTAGTATTTATGTGGTGATCGCTGAACAAAAAAGGGAAAGAAGGCAAGCGATGGTGATAACTTCTAAGCAGGTTATCGTCCGACAGCAATCTCAATATCTTCGCCATACAATTTTCTTAAGTCTTCAAAGATCTTTTCCTTGATGAACACCTTCTGGGGAATCGGCACTGCAGTCAATGCCGTCTCCAGTTCATTTAAGTTACTTTCCTGGATGTTTTCTAATCCCCCTTCCTTAGTCAAGAGAGCCTTGTTGATGCGTTTTTCCGTTCCATCCGCATCCTCCACCAGATAAGCCACCTTATCCAATAAGTAAACATCTGCAAACTTCTCCCCGTATTTCACCCGTATCTTTGCCCGTTCCAGCTCCAGCGCCTTTTTCCGTTGGATATGTTCAAACAAGATGCGGATCAAAAAAGTATTCTCACGAATGACTTTGTTCTGTTCAAAGCGCGTTAATTTTTTCTTTTTCAGCCCAACAACAGCTTCAAGATTTTTTTCAAAGGTCTTGGGAATGATGTTTTTCTTGACAAGCAGCTTGAAGTCCTTTTCCAAGTCTTTGTTGGCAATAATGTTTTCAGTAGCAAGAACATCATTTACCGCCTTAGCAAAAGTGCTGTAAAATTCCTCAACTGCTTTCTTGTCAGCCTGCTTCTCAATCTGCTTGAACAAATGATCAATCCTCTTCAAATAATCCTCAGTCTCCTGCAGCATCTGGTCAATTTCTTTTCCCGTAATGTCCTTGATCGTGCCATGCTCAATGTCCTTGTAGCACTTCCTGATCTTTTCAAGCGTGTTGACATACTTCATTTCCAGTAATTTTTCTTTCTTCACAAAAATATCCTCCAGCAGTTTCACCGTTTCCTTCGGCGTAGGAGGAGGAATGCCATACAGCATCAACGCAGCCTGACTCGGATTCAAGGCTGCATAGTAAATATCTTCTGCAACAATACCAATCATCCTTCCTTTTGCCCTCTCAATCAGCCGTTTTCCCATGTCCATGAACAAGTCAATGGCTTCCGGGCTGGGTCGAATTCTTCCCTGTTCCAACAGCAGTTTCCAGGGCATGAACGTCCCTCGGTCATAGAGCGGCACGCCATCTCTCAAGAACGTAAAGATTACGGGATTCGCTTCCTTGATGCTTTCCCAATAGTCAGTTAAGATGTATACTTGAATGTGAAAGCTCTTTTTCACTCCAGTAATGGAAGAAGCCTCGTATCCCATGCTTCTGATGATTGCTCCAAGCTTGTCTCTCAGCTCTGCCCTGCTCATCTTTTTCACATCAGTATCATCAATGATCACCGCAACGTCAATGTCATTGCTCTTTGCATCTCCTCTAAACAAGCTTCCCACAGCAACATAGCTCACCACATATTTCTCAAATTTCTTGATGACCATGCTTTTGTGCACTTCGCTGATCCTGAGTGCAGCAAGCAGATCCTTGGGATCGTAAATAGGAGCGCTCATGCCGATAAGTCGCAAAATTTCATATTTCGCGTCATACAAACTTTCGCGCAGTTCTGTCAGCAGCATCACTTCAGGCTTGAAGCTTTTGTCAATGTCCGCAGCAATCTTGTCAAGAACAGTAAACATTTTTTCCCGCAGCTCAAACTTGCTCATTTTCTCACTGTCACTATCATTTATCAAGACAAGAATGTTCAGTTCATCACTTTTCTGTTCAGGTCCGGGAGGAGGTGTTGCAGCCGCAGGAGGGGGACCTTCAAAAGGCTGTTTCTCTGGCGGCAATAATGAAATGCCCAGAATATATTTGTCAAATTTTTCTAAGGTCTTATCTTTAAAAGTTTCTAGTTTTTTCTTGACTTCTTCAAAGCGCTGTTTCACTGCATCAGGCAGTTCTGGAAGCTTGGAAGCCAAATCAGGTTGAGAAGAAGGTGCGTCAGGTGTTTTCTTCGCCATAATCAAGTCAGTTAAAAAGGGTTTATATAAGCTTTTTGGCGAAAAATTTTTGAATTTCAAAAACGAGAAAAAGTTGATGTATCAGGAACAAACGCTTGAGGAGAGATTACGAAAGCATCAAAAATGGGTAAAAGAAATGAATGGTCTTTCCATAGGAGGGGGCGCAGTTATCTATGGAGGAATACGATATTGGTTATCAGACATAGATCTACCTATTGAAGATCATCTTCGTTTGTTTTTTTTGGGCTTTTTTGGTGGGACGTTCATGACATCTTGCTTCTTAACAAGTGCAGAACCAAAAACGGGAATACTCCCTCTTGCGAAAACTGTTTTTGGGAAAAAAAAGAAAATCCTTGAAAAAATCGATACAATAAAAGAACAAACAAATAATCCAACTATTTATTTGGACCTATGTGCAAAGGAAGCGTTCCTCAATCAGAGATATGATCAATATTTTTTGTATACTGCACAAAAGATCCAAAACCAAAAAAAATATGATAATATTAAAACATTTGCAGAATATATGCTGCCGTTGTTGGGATGGTTGGGATTTCCTTTCCGTGGGACATTAAGAAAGGATATTATGCGGTTTGATATGTATCAAAGATCGGGTTGGTATTACCTTGCACATCGAATAGTCGAGTCGCTTCCTAAGAAATATCCTGAGAACACGGTAAATCTTGAATTATTGGCAGGAATTTTTTGTCGTTCTCTGGGAGAATACAAACGTGCACAGCAGCATTTTCGTTCTTCATTGGAAAAGATCTTAGAGAATCCTGCACGATTAGCTAAAGTTACACAATCCCGCAAGACACATGTATTGTTAGAATGCAAAGAGAATCTTTTCACTAAAGATAGTTATTTCTTCAAGCGTAGTATTGATCCAAAAGCATTGAAGCGAGAGGAAGCAATAGCCAGTTTGCAGCGAGATGCATATATACAACGCTATGGTGTACTGAATATTGAACAGGTGCCATGCGAAGATCCGTTGAGCAGTTTTCCATATGGGGAGGAGTATATTCTTGTAACGCGTCGAGTAAACAAAAAAACTTTGAACCAATGTGCAGAAAATAACTTAAATGATTTCAAGCAAGGCATTACCCATCTCATCAAGTTGATGGCAGCAGGAACAGGCCCGTACCAAGAGCATTTTCCTGATGAGCCGGTGCATGATTATCAAGATGAATTTAAGAGAAGGTGCAGGAGAAGGTTGCAGCATTCAAGGCAGCAGGAATTTTTGGACCAGTACGAAAGAAAATTGGAAAATCTTGCGAAGCTTCGTAATCTGTTAGGGATTGAAGTGCTTGCGCATCGTGATGCTGCAGAATCAAACGTTTTGGAAGGGGGATATGTCATTGACTGGGAGACCGGTGGACGTTCCGATTCTTTGCACGACATTGCTGCATTCATGGCTGCCCGTCCAGGTCAGCGTAATGAACTCTTGCAGCATGCATGGAACGAATGGAAAAAATATTTTCCTGCTCGCGATTATCAGCTTTGGATAGATACGTGGAAGAATATTACCATTCAAAACTCGTTGTGTCAGCTTGCTGCACTGTCAGAGCGCCGCAAGCCTGAAGATAAAGAAAGAATAGAGCGTATCTATGTAGGAACCAAGCGTGCAATTGCTGAAACATATCCAGAATTAAATAAATCATTTGAAGAAAGTATCAATCCTTCCGTGTTTCTAGGTTAAGAACCAGTGCAGCACCATTGATATCAAAAATGGCTTCTGCAATCTGGTGCAGATACATCAGAAAGAAAACATCTTGTTTATCCGCAGGGGAAAGAGCATCTTCAATCCTCTTCTGCAATGTTTTAAAGGAAGTTCCCAGAGTTTCATAGCGTTCCAGAGTAAACCGGTAATAAAGAGTATAGAACTGTTGCAGCAATGCATGCGCCTCTTGGAAGAGTGCAGTATGTTTTTTCAGCTTCGCGGGATGTTCCAGAAAATGCTTGCAAAGATCGCGATACAAATCCCCCATCCGCTCAAGCTGTTCCACAATGTAGTAAATCATGGGTGCTCCGGTGATCGATTCTTTGTTCAGCACTCTCCTGCAGAAATCACAGTACTTATTTTGTGTAGGATCGCGTGCAACCACCATCCGTAAGGATTCTTTATTCCCAGACGTAAGCGCATGGCAGGACGCATCACTCGTCGCAATCAAAAAAAGGAAGGCGCGGTTAAGCATGGCAGGAAAACTTTCCTTAGTAACCTCGCTAACCTGACGGAGCAAAATGTGAGAAGCTCCTTGTTCCACAATTTCCATGCCTGTCCAGTGCACATTTAATGCTTGATAGACATCAGCAAGCTTTTTGTGGGAATCGCAAACAATCTTGATTTCAGAGTAGCCTTTTTTATAATATCCAGCAATAGCCCTGCTCAGCATGACATCAAGTCCTTCGACAGAAAGTGTTGCGCTCTTTTCTGTAGGGGTATGCGTTCCGAGATTGATGGTTAATTTATCGCCATCCTCCAGCACATTCACCACATCTCCTTTGTTGATGCCGTGCTTTTTTACCCATTGCGTGGGCAGGCTGACCATCAACGTGCTTGGCCCAATCTTGGCAACCTTGCGCTGCATATATATTTCTTGTAGGAATTTATATAAAAGGATTCCGATACAAATAAAAGCGCTCACTGCTTGAAGGAAATATGCAACCTCACATCAAGGGATATGATTTGGAATGGCCGGAAATCATTGCGCGCATCAAAAAAGAGAAAGCGAGAACAGTCTGTATCCAGTTGGCAGATGGGTTGAAGCCCTATGCCACTGCTATTGCTGATTATCTAGGAAAGAAAACAAAAGCAAAGATAGTCATCTGGCTAGACACGAATTGGGGTTCCTGCGACTATCCTGCTTATCTGAAAAGCGTGGATCTGCTCATTAATATTGGTCACACATCACCTGCAGACTTAATGCCTAATCCTGAGTAATTTTTTTCTAAAAGTTTATATGGTTATTTATCCGCGAAAAAGACATGACAAATTTGTTCAATATCGGAATAATCTTATTGTTCATTGCTCTCCTTCTTATTATTGTGGGATCTTTGCAGCAAAATAAAAATAATGTGCAGGCTTCCGGAGGAATCTTTCTCGGCCCGATTCCGTTGTTTGGTTTTGGCAACAAAAAAATATTTTTCGTACTCTGGATACTTGCAATAATTATTTTTATTCTCATGCTGATCTTTTTCAGAAGGCCTTAGTACGTTCCCGAAAGAATCAATTCAGGAGAACGCATGGCATAGTTATTGTAAGTATAGGTGTGTCTTCTGTTTGTTAATTCATTCGTATGCAAAGTATGCCCTTTTTCATGCAACACAATCCATTCAAGCGCGGGCTGCGTTCTTACTTTATCTGCATTAATGAAGACAACTTTTTCAGGAGAATACCAGTTCATAAATCCTAACGTTTCCGTGTCTCCTATTTGATAACTGTTCAGAAATACCCGTAAGAATCCATCCTCATCACGTTCAATATTATCAGGTTGATAGCCTGCAAAGCTTGCAGTTGTTGTATGCTGTAGCTCTTCATCAAGGGAAGCAGTAATCGTTACAGGATAAGATTCCATAAGGTGCATGAGAGGATAATAAAAAAGAAGCCTTAAATAGTTTCTGTCCTGCTTTTTTTCATGGACAAAGCAGAACAAGTGGGTTTCCATAAAGGATCATTAACAACCTTGGCAAAAGAGCGCCAGGAATTATTGAGAATGGTTGCAATTACTGAGCAATTGATTCAAGCGCATCTGAATGCATTGAAAGACTTAGGCGTGGATTTGGAAGCAGAGCAGAAGAAATTAGAAGAGCAGAATAAATTAGAAAAGAAGGTTAATTGATTTCAACAATTTTCTTTCTTAAATATTCTAGTTATTAAGTACGCCGCAGCACGGATTTGAACCGTGATACCCTTTCAGGTCAAGCTCCCTAGTAATTCTGGAAGTTTCCAGGCCTACACTCAAAACTTGATTTGTGCAATACCAGGTTATGCGACTGCGGCAATGAAATAAAACAAGAAAGTTCTTTTTTAAAGATTCCGTATTAAAGAGTAGTTCCAGGTTCATAGAGTGCTGCAGTGGTTCATAAGTCTTAAAAGAAAGAAAAGAAGAAAAGAATATGATAACTTCTCAATTGCGAAAACTAATCAGCAAAGATATCTTGGATTTTCTTGAGCGCGAGCGCATCACATCTGCAGAAGAAATGAAAAAGAAAGAGGGAGAGACTTGGATGCTTAAGAAAGGGGTGTATGCCTTAGACTTTGAAAGAAGGATAGAAATTGCTGCAAGACCATCCGATTTCGGGGTTGCATCGGCGCTTTCGTATATTATTTACGGTTTGGGAATCCCCTTGGAAATCAGGATAAACCAGACAATAGGCTCCACAAGTTTTATTATCAAAGATTCGCAACAGCTTCCGACGTATCAACTATTTGCAAGAGATCCTTCCGGAAATTATATTCTTCTCAAAGATCTATCCGGGAATGAATTTGCTCAAATGAACTACCCAACCGCAGCAGAGCTGCGGGGTATCAGACGAACGAGTAGAGTGTGAGCTGATCTGATTTCTTACCTTGCTTTTCTACATATTGCCTGACTGCATCCAGTCCTCTGCCATCTCCAACAGTATCAATGTGTCCTCCATCACTCCAGAACTCTCCATTCCACAGCTCTTCACGCACTTCAGGAAATTGCTTGAAGACTTGCTTTGCAAGAATGCTCTTGCAGATCTGCATAACATTTGATGGAGCATAGCGAGGAGCAGCTTCAATCACCAAATGCAGATGATCTCCATCGCTGCCAAGAGCATCGAACTTGATGAAGTAACGCTGTTCAATCCCTTTGCAAATTTCTTTCAGAAATTCAAATATCTCATCGCTGATGAGATTTTTCCTATACTTGAGCACAAACACCATGTGATAGCGAATCCTATATGAACAATGGCACGCATGCTGAACATCCATTAAACTGGAATGTCTGCTGAAGTTATAATAGTACCGCAGCAGAGCTGCGGGGTATTAAACCCAGCTGGGAATAAAGGAAGAATTAAGAGCACTACAGCATTAATTTACTCAACGCTTGCAATACTGATTTGGACCCCTTCAGGAATAGGAACTCTCATGACTAATCGCAATGCTCGATCATCAATGCCCATGTAGATCAAGCGCTTATGGATGCGCATCTCAAAATTATCAAAGGAAGCTTTTCCATTTCCACACGGGCTTTTTCTCACCGTATGGCGCAATCGCTTCGTCGGCAGAGGAATCGGTCCGGAAATTTGGGTCTTCGTTTTATCTGCAATGTCGACAATGCTGGTACAGATCTCATTCAATTTTCCAATGTCTAAGGATGATAAGTTGATTCTTGCTTGAGGCATAAGAATATCTTCTAAAAAGTGATTTATAAAACTTTGTGTGAGCCTCTCTGTCGCAATAACGGGTGATGATTCTTAAGTCGAATGCATGTGATTGATAAAGAAACCTACCACAAATGTTAGAAAAACAAATGGTTTATATAATATTAAAACCACTATCCAATAATGGTTACAAATAGTCTTGAAGCCCTTCTTAGCTTGGAAAATAAGTTCAGAGGAAAGCATGGGTTTATTGCAGGAACGGGCCCAAGTTTAGCCTATAGGGACCTCTCAGCGCTGAGAAATGAAGTAACCATTGGTCTTAACCTCAGCCCACTTATCTTAAGGCAATCAGGTGTAACTCCTACATTTAACATTGTTGCTGACAAAGATGTTATTCCCCAGTTCAGAGATGTGTATGAACGAGTATTGAGAGGCACACCAACTATAAAGATTATTGCTGCTGGAGCCTGCAAAACATTTCCTCAAGAATTAGCAGATGAGCGAACCTACTTTGTACCGCAATGTCATCCGCAGGGAGTTGTTCGTTTTGCACAAAATCCTTTACAAGAGGGGTTTTGGCGAGGAAAAACAGTAGCCTATGACGCATTACAACTTGCATACTTCCTTGGATTTAATAGAGTAAATATTATAGGCATGGATCTGAGCACAAACCACGATTGGGGAAAAGATGGTCACGCTTATGAAATTCATCGAAATACTGACTTCCCAAATTTAATATTTCCAAGAACACAAAGTCACATTATCCAAAAAGGTTTACCTGGGCATCCTGAATATCGTGCACTCATTATAAGTTATATGCAAGAAGCGCAACGACAATTTGAACAAGCAGGACGACGTATTGTCAACGATGCAACAAGTTCATTAGATGTATTTGTACAAGAAGATTTATTAGGAAAAATTGCGCAAAAATATCATGTTGTAGCATTTGTGCCTGCAAAAGGAACAAGCACTCGAGTTACAAGTAAAAATATTAGACAGCTCGGTGATAAACCATTACTCCTTCATGTCTTAGATACCTTACTCACTTGCCACACTATTCAAGACGTTTACTTAGATAGTGAATCACAAATCGTATTTGATATTGCAAGTGGACGAGGACATAAAGAATTACGTCGACCAGAGAGCCTTGCCTCTAATAGCACTGACGGTAATCAACTGCTTTTGTACGAGGCAGGACGAGTTCCAGATGCTGATATATATGTGCAGGTACTTCCTACAGCGCCATTTCTCTTACGAAGTACTATTGATGAAGCAGTATTTCGTCTGACAGTAAGAAAAGAACATGATAGTGTCTTTGCTGCACGAAGAGAAAAGATATATCTTTGGAATGCAGATGGTACACCAAGAAACTATGATCCAATCCATATTCCTAACAGTGTTGACCTTCCCGCAACCATTATTGAAACTATGAGTTTATATGCTATCAGAAGAGCTGCGCTTCTCAGTGGTAAATCCCGCATTGGAAAAACCCCGCATATTCTTCCAATCCAATTAATAGAAAGTATTGACATCAATACTGAAGAAGATTTTGCATTTGCAGAAACAGTCATGCGTGGGCTTAAAAGGGTGAATAACCATGATTGATTATAAAACACGTCTCTCTTCAGCAATAATCTCTGATGTTTTAGACGAAATGGGGTATACACACCAATTACTTCCTTCAGACATTAAACCTAACTTTGTTAAAGCACGTTTATTTGGGCGAGCAAGACCAATGTCTCTTAAACCGATTACTAATGGTGAAGACCACCGAGAGGTTTATAGAGGACCCCATTTTCTTGAGCAATTAAATAAGGGAGATGTTCTTGTTGTTGGAAATGGTTTCAAAGAAATGGCATTTTTTGGGGAACTCATGGCAACATTAGCTCAATATCGGGGTGTTGATGGAACAATTATTGATGGTTGTACAAGAGATACTATTGAAACCATAAATATGTGTTATCCTGTCTTTGCGCGAACCAACTATGCTCGAGATATTAAAAAGAGAGGTATTGTTGATAAATTAGATATATCAGTCATTATTGGAGAATGTACTATCAAGCCAGGAGATTTATTATTTGGTGATTATGATGCGGTCGCTGTTATTCCTCAAACAATTGAAAGTGAAGTTCTCACACAATGTGTTGCAGTTGCCGATTTAGAACAAAAGATAAAAGAAGATATTAAAAAGGGCGTACCTGTTGACGATATTCTTCGTGAACGAGGTGAGTTTTAATGGTTAAGCAAATTTGCTTTATCTCACCAAAATTCTCTAGCCATATCGGTGGTATGGAAACACATGCGTATGAATTCGCTCGTGCATTTGCTGGGCATCAAGAATTTCCTATAAGTAAGATATTTGTTAAAGATTTAGTCACTGACGGCGTTCCAGCTCCAGGCGACAGTTCACATGGACCAGCACAAGCACTTGCAAATAAAGATTTAGAAGTATTGGTAAACAAATCATTAACTGGCAACTTTGAGAAAGATGCAGTAATACTCCTTGCAAATCAAGATCCTAACAACACTATTTTCTACTTAAATAGTCCAACATGGCTACCTTCGCTTGCAATTATCAAGCAAACATATCCACAAACACAAGTTATTGTTCGATCAGGTGGAAATGATATTGTGGCTGGATGGATTGGAGATGAAACAGACACTACAAGAAGCTTAGAGGCTTCACGAGCAAGAGTTGTAAACTTAGTAAATAAATACGTAGACAGATTCATAGTCAATAGTCAATACTCTTATCATAGAACAATATCGGTCGGCGTGAATTCTGACAAACTTGTTAAAGTTACTGGTGGTGTTGACTGTAATACTTTTTATCCCACTACATCATCCTCAAGAGAAACTGTTAACATACTAACTGCTGCACGACTTGTTGATTTTAAAGGTTGGGAATATTCACTTCGAGCAATAGAACAAGCAACAAGGCAAGATGTCCATTTTCAATATCATATTTTAGGTGATGGTCCAGAACGAGAAACTATCGAAAAGATAGTGGTTGATCGTGGATTGAATAATGTGCATTTACTTGGTGCACGAAGAATAGAAGATATGCCTGCATATTTCAGGACAGCAGATATTTTTTTACATATGCCTATCCACTTAGAAAAGCATGAACGAGGCTCATCTTATGTTCACACGGAAACTATGGGAAGATGTCTTTGTGAAGCGTCTGCTTCAGGTCTACCCATCATCGCTTCTCGAGTAGGAGGCGTCCCTGAAATAGTGCAAGATGGTGAAACGGGGTTCTTAGTATCTGAAAGAGATTATGAAACAGCAGCCAATAGGCTTGTTGAGCTTATCCAAAACCCTACAACACGACGTGCTATGGGAGTAAAGGGAAGAATACGAGCAGAAACATTATTTGATTGGAATATTATCTTCCAAACATACCGAGGATTATTCAAATGAGTATAAATAATGTAAGAGAAGTAATGTCTACATTATCAAGAAATTTTGGAGAAATCACTCATCACCAAGTTATTAATACGGGATGGAAAGCAGGAACAAGACAAAGCCCATTATTATTTACAACAGCAAATGGAACGTTTATTTATCATCCTACAGATAGAACGTCAAATATAACACAATATAAACAAAGACTCGATGAGAAAAATAGATCAAGAATAATTTCTTCACCTATTGTAGGAATACTTGAACGAGGATTTGTAACTACATTTATCGATGGAGAGGTGTTAGAGACCTTACCTACCCTAGATATTTTTGCTGTCGCACAGCTTCAAGCAGCATTCCACCAGGTAGATAATTATAATTTAGATGGTTGGGCTGAAAAACTTGATCGTGTTTACACCTATCTTTTACAGCATCAGTTAGTAAGAAAAAATGAATTGCCTACACCTCAATTTTCTACTTATGGGTTGATTCATGGAGACTATTCGCTGAGCAATATTGTTAAAACAAAACAAAGGCTCGTTGCTATTGATTTAGAACATGTATTAGATGGACCTGTCGCCTTCGATTTAGCAAGACCTCTTCTTCGAGTTTGTCGTAATGGAACAGAACAAGCAACTTACCTTGATCAATATTTTCAAGGAAAATCTCACTTAAGTCAAGAAGAATTACGCTTCGGCAGAGGTATTTTCTTTTTAATTCAGGCATATGATCGTCATCGATGGGGACATCCAAGGGAGGCGAAAACATCTTTAAGACAATTCCGAGAGGTATTCAAATAATCCTATGGTAAAAAGTGTTACACTGATCACACAAGATTTCCATCCTATGAAGGGAGGCATAGCAACTTACTTAATGCAAATTTATAGAAAGTATTTTGCAAGTGAGCGTTTTCAAGTTATTGTTCCTAATAATATTGGCCAAGTTACAGATTATCAAAGTCTACCATTTGATGTGTATAGGACCGATTTTTTTCCCTTTGAACATGAAACTCCTCCCAGAAGACAAACGAATCGTACTATTGTTGACATCTTAAGACAAACAAACACAGATATAGCACTTTTTGGTTATCTCCGCTCACATCCAGAAGCTGGTCGAGATTATAAAATATATAAACCTTCTGTACGAACAGGAATTATTACCCATGCAAAAGAAGTATTCATTGATAATGCTATTGTTAATGAAAACCGCTCTTCGACAGGGGCACATCAAGGATACACACAAGATGAAGCTCTATTTTACAAAACTGTATTACAAGATGCAGATCGTGTTTTTTGTATTAGCAAATTCACGCAAAATTTATTGGTACATCAAGGTATTCATGCAAGATTCCATTTACTTCCGCCTTCTTTAAGCACGCCAACATTACAAGATAAAGCAAATTGTAAAATAGCACTTGGTTATACTCCAGATGATTTTGTTGTGCTCTCTGTAGGGCGTCTCATAGACAGAAAAGGTCAGTATAGCTTTGTTGAGATATTTCCTAATCTGCGAACAGCTATACCTAACATCCATTATGCCATCGTAGGTGATGGTCCAAATAAAGCACATATTCAAGAAACCATAAATCTTCATAATCTCGAAGAAAGAGTGCACATTCATGATCAAGTTGATAACGTGGGTTTAGCAACGCACTATGGTGCTGCTGATATTTTTGTTTTACCAACAGAATTTATTCCACCTAATGATGTAGAGGGTTTTGGAATTGTCTTTCTTGAAGCTGGCATGCATCAAATACCAGTTATAGGAGGAAACAGTGGAGGAGTTGTTGAAGCAATAGTTAACGGAACAACAGGTTATCTTATCAATCCAAAATCAAGAGGAGCATTAGAGGCAAAAACGATTGAACTATACAATTTTTCAGAATTACGAGCAACAATGGGAAGGCAAGGACGAATACGAGGAATTAACCAATTTAATGATAGCCCTTCAAAATCTTTAGTTACACTTCTTTCCTAAGAAAGATATTCTGTTTTTGCATAGCAATTGTAGAATTCATCAACTTCTTTTTTATCTAAATGTTCGATGGAATTAACCAAGCGGATTTGTGGTTTGTTGTTAACAATTTCGATTAATGAGATTGAAGCATCATGAATCTCTAACTCTTCCCATAAGTTCACTTTACTTATTTGTAAAAAGTGAGCAAGAATATATCGAATTAAATTTCCATGAATAAACAAAAGAACAATATCATCTTCTTTAGTATCATCAAGGATCTCTTTTAAGATAGTATCTGCACGTTGCATATCTTTCTTTGCACGATCGAGAGATGTACCTTCACGTTCAGGACCACCAACTAATGTACGATATACTTCTTTTAACTTATCAGAAACTATAACCGGAATATCAGGTTTCAATTTTTTGTATAGCTCATAAGTTTCCAAAGCTCGCCGTGCGCTACTCGTATATACTTTCGTTATTCGAAATTGTACAAGCCTTTTTGCAACAGCCTTTGCTTGTTGTTTACCTTTTTTCGAAAGCATAGGCTCAGGCTCTGCTTCAATTGCTTCCCCGTGGCGCACTAAAAATAATTTTACCATTTTGGTTATATAATATCAATATCCTGCGGTTCATATGAATCATGCATTTTATCCATATTCCTTCCATATTCTTTAGACAAACTGATTTAAATAGATTTATGTGCAAAGCTGGGCAACTATGTTACAATCACTAAGTCTTCATAAATTAACATGATGTTAACAGAAGCAGAATTAAAAAACAAGAGATTAAAATAAGAAAAGAACCGCTGTTACAGCGTCTTCTTCACGTAGTCAATGCACATGCCTGCGGCAACCGTAGCGCCTGCATCTCGAATAGCAAATCGTGCCATGTGCGGAATGTCTTTTTGCTTCTCCAGCACTACAGGCTTGGTAGGCTTGATCTTCACTACAGCCACATCCCCATTCTTGAGGAAGTCCACTTTGCCTTCCATCTTCTGTCCTGTGCGAGGATCCACCTTGTACATTAATTCTGCAAATTGGCATGCCACTTGTGCAGTATGGATATGGAACACGGGAGTATAGCCTACAGTAATGACTGTAGGATGGTTGATCACTGCAATCTGCGCAGTAAACTCGCTCACCACTGTAGGCACATTGTTCTCATGCCCTAACACATCTCCCCGTTCAATGTCCTTCTTCCCAATGTTTTTAATGGAAAATCCGACATTGTCTCCAGGCAATGCTTCAGGAATCTGTTCATGGTGCATTTCAATGGTCTTGACTTCTCCTTTCACTCCTTTTCCATCTCTCCCAGGAACAATAATAACTTTGTCATTGACTTTCATGATTCCAGTTTCTACTCTGCCTACAGGGACCACACCAATTCCCGTGATGTTGTACACATCCTGGATAGGCAGGCGTAAAGGTAGTTGCGTCGGCTTTTCGGGAGTGTCAAACTTGTCCAGCTGTTCTAGTAACGTAGGCCCCGTATACCAGGACATGTTCTGGGATTTCTTTGCTACATTGTCCCCAGGGAATCCAGCAGTGGGGATGAACTGTACCTTCTCTAGCTTGTACCCAACGCTTTGAATGAGCTTGCTTAATTCATTCTTCACTTCTTCAAAGCGCTTCTGGTCATACTTAGAAACATCCATTTTATTAATAAGCACTGCAAGCTGCTGCACTCCCAATGTCTTGAGCAGCCATAAGTGCTCCTTGGTCTGGGCCATAGCACCTTCAGGCGCAGCAACCACTAAAAATGCCGCATCTGCCTGACTTGTGCCAGTAATCATGTTCTTGATAAAATCCTTGTGCCCCGGCGCATCAATAATGGTAATTTCAAACTTTTGCGTGATGAATTTCTTGTACGAAAGGTCAATGGTCACTCCCCGCTCGCGCTCTTCCTTGAGGTTATCCATGACAAATGCAAATTCAAATCCTACTTTTCCTACTTGCTGCGCAGTTTCCTTCAGCTTGCGCATAGCAGTTTCATCAATGTTCCCAGAATCATAGAGCAATCTTCCTATCGTAGTGCTTTTTCCATGGTCAACGTGTCCGACAAAGACAACGTTCAAATGGGGTTTTGTTCGTGCCATAGTGGTTACCTCATGTTTATTAGGATAAAGATGTGTGGAGATGCGGAGATGATGATTTATAAGCGTTTCTATTTCTTGAGATTTCATTACTGTTAAGTTAAATGAACAAGATAAATATTGTTATAAACCTTGCCTTTGCTTGCTTATTTTTATTGAAGAGCAACCATGAAGTTCATCGTCGAGCATCGTGAACCTGAATTATTTCCCTGGTGCCTGATAGAATACAAGCACATTTCCAAGATTGCGGGAAAGGAAAATGTTATCTTCACCAATATCAAGAAGGGAAAAAGGGAACTCCAAAAGTGGGGGACAGTATATAAAAAATCAATTCTCCAGCTGAAGTTCCCAAATGCATATGTGTTAGATCCGTCTGCTCAAAAAACATTATCCCCGCAGGACAGGTTTGATACGCTGATTTTAGGGGGCATTTTAGGTGATCATCCTCCGCGTGCAAGAACCAAAAAAGAGCTTTCCTTAAAGCTCCCCTATCCCACAAGAAACCTAGGAAAGAAACAGTTCTCTACAGACACTGCAGTCTATGTGGCAAGAAAGATTATGCAGGGAAAGAAGCTGAACGATCTTCAATTCCGAGACGGTATTGAAATTCACTTGAACACAACAGAATCTGTAGAGCTGCCGTTCACTTACGTTCTCAGGAAGGGAAAGCCCTTGCTTCCTCCAGGACTGATAAAGCATCTCAGGGAAAGGAAAGAATTCTAAAGCGCAGAAAACGCAGATACAGGTTTTTCTCGAAGAAGTTGGAGGACTTTTCCTTTGTGCTGATAAGATAAGAAATAATCTTCAAGAGCAAGAAGCGCGGGAGTGTCAAGCGATAGAAACTTTTCTGCTTTCAAAGTGGCATCAACAAGAGTTTTGTTCCGTTCATAACGGAGGATGACAAGAGACAAGGTTCCATACCGGAAGCGTAATCTCACCTTTTCCCATCCTGCGTCGCGCAACAGGGTGCTCATGCCAGGGCTGACCAAGGCATTCCTGAATAGCGGTAAGTTCCTGATAAATATCACCCACACGCAGAGGCCTGCCTTCAAGAAGAGTATGAAACTTGTAGGTAAATCTTCCTCGATCGTTCTTGAAAAGATAAACCATAAAACCTCGTGGGGAAATTGCCAGAATTAGGGGATATTTAAAACTTGTGATCTTAACCCCATAAAAGAATTTTTCAATCCTTTTAGCATGAATAAAAAAGAAAAGGATAAATTTAAACAGTAAGTCTGTTTTTTTCTGCGAGAGTATCCAAAACTTCATTAACGAGCGAGTCGTAGTTCCCCCTTATATAGCCGGAAAGTCTTTGCAGAAGGTTATCACGATTCACAGGACCCTCTTTCAGTTCTCTGAAATCTTCAAGGCGTGACTGGAGTTCCGTGTTTTCCTCGATAATATACCACAATAAACGAGTGTCGCCCGCATCTTCCAGAGATGGTTCTGATCCTCCTTCCGGTCGGGCAATATAAGTTCTGCATACCCATCGTTCTAAAACATCATTGGCGAATGCGTGGCGCGCATCTAAAAGACTTGCTTGAAGACTTTCCTCTCTATCTCGAAGGAGGGAGATCCTTTCCTTCTTACTGAAACATCGTAGCGTCGAAGTGTGTAAAGGAACACAATAAGTGCCTCCAACACTAGAAACATATCTCTCATCATCAAAATGAAAAGGAAATTGATCAAGAACAGCAACAGCACCGTTTTCCTTCATGATTATCACCTCTTCCGTCGATAGTGAAAAACTGCTTCTGCAATAGGTGCAGGTAAGACAGTACTAACAGTAGTATTCCTCTGAGCACCAAGTTGTAAAACAAGATTTTCTACCTCAGGTCCATAATTTAAAGCACGTTGAATAACGCCAACAATCTGTGGGATTTCTGTGTCCCCATCAAGAATGCGATCAACACAAGAGAAGAGCTGTTCGCGAAGATGGAGGGCACGTGCAAAATCAGATTGATAAGAGCTATGCCCAACTCTATATTCACTAATTTCTTTATTAAGAATTCTTTCAACTTTTTCCGTTGCTGTAATCAGTTTCATTCGTCAACACCTCATTAAGTTATGAAGAGAAATAAATCCTTTGCATATTTAAAGTTTTCGTTTTGTAACTACTAAAGAGTAAAAAAGAGCAAAAACCCTCTAAGAAAACGATGAGGAGAAAATCTCCTTTCCTGCGGGAAAAAGAAAACCCAATCGTACAGGAATAAAGATATAAAAATGAAAGAAAATCCCTTTATTAATATTTCGTTTTTCAGTTCTAGCTCAGGTTCATTTGATCAGGATTCAAACCTTTTCTTTCCCTAATCTTTCGTGCCACTTTTTCCTGCAAGTCCCCAGGAACCTTGTCAAATTCCTGATCCACCATGAAATAGGTACCTCTCCCTTCAGTTGCGCTTCTCAGATCAGAAGCTAACCCAATCATCTCAGCCACCGGCATCCTGCATTTTACTAAGATCTCTGTGCCCTTATGCTCAATATCGAATAATTGACCCCGCTTGTTCGAAACCAATTTGTTGATTTCTCCCATGAAATCACTGGGACACTCAATCAGAATAACTTGGTACGGCTCGTAGAGCAGTGCCTTCGCATCCACCATCGCAGCTTTGATACCTTCTCTGATCGCAGGCAGCACTTGAGCAGGCCCTCGATGGATTGCATCCTCATGCAGCTTGCAATCTTTGATAAATACCTTTAATTTTACGCACGGCTCTCGAGCAATGGGACCCTCGCGCATCACTTGTTCAAATCCTTCATTAATCAGTTCCTGCACTTCTCCTATAGCCACAATTCCTTTCGTGTCATCAATCAGCACGTTTTCATTGTAGACATCTCTGATTTTCTTTGCTTCCTTTACAGGAATACCTGCCTTTTCCAGTTTCAAGTAGGCCTCGGCATCGCCTTTCTTCATTTTTCCTCCTGTGAGCACGTCTTCTTTTATTAATGTGTACCATTCCTTGCTCAGAGGTTCAACAGTAATGTAGAATTTATTATGCTTGTTCGGAGATTTCCCTTCCATTTCCACAGAAGGCTTTTGCACAGTCTCTCGATACACAACAATAGGCTCTCCTGTCTTCACCTGGAAACCGCGCTCATCCTTGATCCTATTTTCAATAATCTCTAAATGCAACTCTCCCATACCGTGAATTAAATTCTCTCCCGTTTCCAGGTTAATCGTGACTTTCAAGGAAGGATCTTCCTTGCTCACTTTTTTCAGGATCTCTACGAGTTTCGGCAGATCTTGAGGTTTCATAGGTTCAATGCTCTTGGTAATGACAGGTTCAAAGATGTGTTTCATATCCTCAAACGGCTGCTCCTGTTCTAAAGTAATCGTCTCTCCTGCAAATCCAGAAACCCCTCCCAAGGCAATCACATTCCCCGCAACAGCTTCTCCAATCTGCTCAGGCCTTGTTCCTTTATAGAGAAATACTTGGCCTACCCGTTGGTGCAGCTTGGCGTTGTTCAGCCAGACCTGCATGCCATCTTTAATGGTTCCAGAAAATAACCTTCCTGCAGCCATCTCCCTGCTGAATTTCGGATCAATCACAATTCTTGTAATGACAAAGGCAATTTTTCCCTCAGAATTGCAGTGCACCAGATCCTGCCCAAAACGGCTTTGAATATCTCCTTTCCAGATGTGCGGAATTCTATATTGCTGTGCAATCAGAGGATTCGGCAAATGTTTAATCACCATGTCGAGTATGACTTCATAAAGAGGAGCGTTCTTCCAGAACCAGTCAGTAATCTCCTCTTTGGGTTTTCCTGAAGTGTATTGCTCAATGATGTGTTTGAAGGTGATGCCTTTTTTCTTCATGTTGGGAATGCTCAATCCCCAGTTTTCCCGTGCAGATCCAAATGCCACGCTACCATCCAAAATGTTAACTTTCCATGTTTCTTTGAATTCATCTTCTGTAATATTTTCCACTAACTTGTTGAAATCAAGTACCAGTTTCACGAATCGCTCCTGCATCTGCTCAGGAGTCAATTTCAATTCATTGATCATCCTGTCTACTTTGTTGATGAACAACACTGGTTTGACCCGTTCGCGGATGGCCTGCTTCATTACAGTCTCGGTTTGGGGCATGATCCCTTCCACCCCACAAATCAAAACAATCGTACCATCAATGGCGCGCATGGCCCTTGTTACATTGCCCCCAAAGTCAACGTGTCCAGGAGTATCAATGAGATTAATCAAATACGATTGCCCCTCATACTCATGGCTCATGCTCACGTTCGCAGCATCCACAGTCATTAATCGTTCTTGCTCATCCTTGTGCTGCCAAGTAGCCATGCCTTCTTCTAGACTGCCTGCTGCCTTTTCACTCATCAGTCCAGCAGCTGCTAAAAGGTTGTCTGTTAATGCCGTTTTGCCGTGATGGATGTGTGCTGAAGTACAGATATTCCTGATATTATCAGGCTTCTTCATCAACGCCTTAAGATCTTCAATAGTGGTAGCTTTCCCCATGACTCAAGAAGATCAAGAAAATGATTTAAAAACCTTTTCAACACTGAAAGGAAACGTTTCCTGATGCATAATGTTTAAAAAGAGTCTCTTAATAATGGTAACATATGACAGAAAGTTTACGTCAGTATCGAGAACAATTAGCGCAGGAAGGGAAAACGTTGGTCTATGTCCTTCCAGAAGTAAAAGCTATGGCACTCCAATTAGGATGCAGAAGGGGAGGATTAGAAAGGAGACTTGCTCCCTATGTACAGTATCTAGACGAAAAAATTGCAAAAATGTTGGGACGTATAGGGGAAAGATACAAGAGAGTATATGCTGAAGAGAATATAAAAATAATTTTTAATGAACTTGCTGCGCAAGGAAGAATAAGTAAATTATGGGACTATAATCTCAAGAGTCTTGACGAACTTCTCCATCAACCAAAACCCGAACAATCACCACGACGCAGTGTATGTAAAAAAGAGTATCAGTCTATTTTTCGATATGCTGGATATAGAGTAGAGAAAAAACGGATCGAAGAAGAGTAATTATCGCGCAGCATCAGCTTGCCGTTCCAATTCCAGTTTCTTGGAGATGGCAAAGCTCCTTCCATCACTCTGATATGCTCTGATAATTTCATCTGCCAAAGCCTCATGCGCTTTAATTTTCTTGCCATAGCTTTTTCCGTAGCTGCCCTGGATCATGAAGCGAAGGGCAATATCAATCCTGCGTTGTGGTGCACAGTCAACAGAATGCGGGTATTTTGCACCCCCATATTCAATAGTAGTAATATCCTCGCGCGGAGCAGCATTCTCAACAGCCTTCACAAAAATTTCTATAGGGTTTTTCTTGGTCTTCTGCTCCACAAGCTGGAAAGTTTTCAAGGTGAGAGCAACAGAAGTCAATCCCTTTCCTCCGCATCTTCCCGAACTCAAGAGATGTTTTTTTCCCTTATGCCCAGGCACCATCAGCTTGTTCATGAAGCGTTCAACTAAAGTGTACTTGTTCTTCCAGAATCTTACTTTCATATTTCTACCTGCCATGCGGGGCACATGCATTGCTCTCAAATTAATGTACTCCTTCAGCCCAGGATCAGCCACCTGGATTCCAGCAACATCCCATCTACCAAAAAGCTTCATCGTCGTCCCTTTTCAATCTTGCCTTTCAGTAAGGCATCCAAGCTTTGATCGTTAATCTTGATCACTTGCCATCTCACACCAGGCAAATCTCCTTTCGCCCTTCCCATAGTACCACCAATGCATTCAACAATGACTTCATCATGCTCATCAATCTGCTTAATGGCTCCATCTCTTGGCGCAAATGCAGTGATGATCTTTCCATTTTTCTGAAGCTGAACGCGAACGCATTTTCTCATCGCTGAATTTGGCTGTTTCGCTTCCCGCTGTGTCTTTTCCAAAACAATTCCCTTAGCCTGCGAAGCTCCTCCCAGAGGATCTGCTTTCTCCTTAAGATTCAGTGTTTTCCTAGTGAACCATTTAGAGTTCCACCGAAATTGTTTTCTCCGATTCTTCAAGCGCTTTCCAGCAAATAATCCATTGGATTTTCCAGACATAAGAAAATAATTTCTGAAAGCCATTTATAAAGATTGTGCTGATTTTTTATTTGGTAGACATTAAGTATTTATACTCATAACGCCTAATAAGTCACGTATGAAGTCACATATGGGGGTCTTTTCTGCATTAGAAGAAGTATTAAGGACAGTAAAGAAAAATGAAATTCTGACCATTATCACACGAGGAATAACAAGGGGTGAGGAGGAAGGAAAATTTTGGTATGTATGTACATATCCCAATCAAAGTATCCAGTTCGCTTCTGTAAAAACTCATTTAGGATGGCATATTCCACTAGCAGGACTTGATGAGGGGTTGGTATGTATTTTACAAGCAGAGGGAACAGTACTGTATCAAAATGATGCTGTCAAAGTACGGTATAAACATCCTCCTTTAGTGCACCCTGAAGAGTCTTCGAAACTGATTGCAAAAGGAAGAGTGTATCGTAGGGAACCAGCTCCACTGATTGCTAATGAGGAAATAAAGGAATCTCCTCACGTTATGGAATTCTAAAAGTTCACAAGTCTTAAAAAGAAAATGAATGACAAGAGATAAATGACTACTATATCAGAGCAAAAACAGGTACAGAAGGATTACGCATATTGGGAAAGAGGATTAACAGAATTTTATGACTATTTAGCAAGTCATCAAGGAGCGAGCATAAGGGATGTAAGGAAAGCAGGACTAGAATCCATTCTCAAAAAGTTCTACCGGTTGAGAATTAACAATGCAAAAAAAGATGTAGGCATTTCAAAATCAGCTTGGAATAGGGGAAAAGGGCAATTGTCAGAGAAAGTCTGGGATGAAAGAAAAAGGAACTTTCTCAAATTTTTACAGCAGCACCCATCTGCCACGCAAGAAGAAGTAAATCAAAGATACCATGCAACATTTGTACATCATTATCGAGGGCATATTGCTCCAGCGTTGAAAGAAGCAGGATATTCTGAACAAGAGATGCAACGATTTATGGAGACGTATTTTCTGCATACAGCCACGCAGGCAGGAAAATCATTTATTCGCTATAGAAAATCAAGGAATTTAGAATCACCACCATTGGAAGATCTCATACAGCGGGCTTCTATATCTATTATTAATTTCGTGAGAAAAGCAGAAAAACATCCAGGATACACAGCAGTGTATAGAGCTGCCTTTTTTGGTGTAATGAGTGAAAATTATCATAACTATTCCTATGCAGCAGTGCATCTAGATTCTTTTTTATTCCTAAGGGCAGAAAAGGTAATAAGAGGAGAAGAAATTGCGGATAAAAAAACTGAATTAATATGCAAGGCTTTGAATCCTGTAAA
Source organism: Candidatus Woesearchaeota archaeon (assembly GCA_964365915.1). GTDB lineage: Archaea > Nanobdellota > Nanobdellia > SCGC-AAA011-G17 > DATDVL01 > DATDVL01. Next base: position 10,517 of record CAYIRJ010000004.1, on the reverse strand, counting down.
TCTAGAAATAAACACTCTTTACCAAGAACCCAAAGATCAGAATCTTCATCGAACGTTGACATTAGATGACAGAGCTAAGCAGGACTTAACTCCAGCAAAAGAAAATATTCAGCACAATCAACAAGATCAAGAAATAGTTGATTATTTGGAAAAAAGAGATTGCCATGATTACCAAGAAAGGATAAGGGAAAATATTTTAGTCTATGATAAAGAAATGATTATTCAAGCACTTGATAAAACTTCTTTAAAAGAAAGAGAAAAAAGAATAATAAGATTATTGTATCTTACAGGAGAAAAAAGAACATTGGAAGAAGTAGGTACAATCGAGGGAAACGTGACACGAGAAAGAATTCGACAAATAAGGAACAAGGCACTGCAAAAACTGCAGATCAAGGAAAACCAAGTAAAATTCACAAAGGCCTTAGGAATGGACTACGATGCTGAGGATGATATATTTCTATAACACTTTCAGCTGCACCGGATAATATCTCTGCACTATCTTCTGCATATTCAAGAAATTGCTTTTGTTCCTTCCCAGCAGCATAGCCTTCTGTTGCGTATTTTCCATGGTGATAGTGATAGTATCCACTTCCTGCACCATCTTTTTCGGAATCAAGGGCAGCGTGCAATTTTTAACAAAATCAATGGCAGAAGAAGAAAATTCAATAACGCGAATGCGCTTCTTCAGCAAGTTTCCTAAGCGTTTCACATTGCTGCCTTTCTTGCCAATGGCTTTTCCCATCTCTCCTGGCTGCATCACAAACACCAAGGTCTCCGTAGCATCAAAGAACACATCCTTCACTTTCGATCGGGTTAGGGATTCAAAAGTATTGAGATAGCCAATCAACTGGAGGTCATACTGCATGGTTTAATAGCTCACGACCGCAACATTGAATTTCTTCTTGCAGATAAGAGAAAGCTCGTCGCTCGGCTCGTCCAATGCATAAATCATGACATCAGCTATCCGCGAGTATCTTTGGATGCTTTCTTTCACCAGAGCAGGGCAGTTTTTCGCCAGGAAAATAGTTTTCGTTTTTCCCAGCCGGAGATTACGCAAAGTAGCATCACTTCCATAGACTAAGGTTTTTTCCTTCAATGCTTTGCGCAGTGCATCCAGACTCATGCTTCCTTCTTTTCCTTGTCCTCAGTTTGGGTCACTGCCCTGAGGTCAGGCAATCCTGTTCCCAAAGGAACAATCTGGTTCAGCATCACATTTTCAATGACGGAATTCAAATAGTCTACTTCTCCCACCAGCGAGGCATCCACCAAGTGTTCAATAGGGGTTTCAAAGCTGGCCCGGGCAAGCACGCTTTCCTTCTCTCCAGTAATGCCTGATCGAGTAATCCCTTTTACTACTCCTGTTGCAGTCATGGCATCTGCAATAAACAAAATATGACGGACATCCACTTCCAGTCCTTGGTCCTCAATCACTTTTTTCGCCTCGTTAATGATGGTCTGCCGTGCTGCCTCAATACCCAGCACTTTTTGCACTTCAAAGATGTCGTTCGTAGTCGTACGTGCAGCATCCACTCCTTTCAGTGCGAACACTTCCTTCAGATTCGACCCTGCTGCAAGGATAATGAACTCGTTGCCTGCCTTCACTGGCAATACTTGGGTGATGCCCGCAACTCCCCGGACAAACACTGTTTTTGTTTTTTCCTTCAGCTTGTACGTTTCCATCAGCTCATTTTCCTTTACCTTAGTTTTCAGTACAATGCTATCTCCTTCATCCTTGATCGAGGCAGTTTTAATGTCCTGTTCCAGTGCTTTCATTAGCTGATTGTTGGTAATGGAAAGGTTTCTCATCTTCTGTTTGTCCAGCACCAATGCAATCTGCAGCCGTGCAACATCAATGGAAAAATCACTGACCACTTCCTCGACACGGGTTTCCCTGATTTGTGCAGCCATCTTCCTCACTTTTTCAGGATCCTTGGCAATATCCTTGTCCAGATAAATTTCCATTAAAGGAGTCTTGATTTCTTTTCTGGCATCAAACAGTTCAATAAGCCTGGGCAATCCTTGGGTCACTGCCACTTCCGCGACGCCTGCAAAGTGAAAAACATTCAAAGTGTTATGGGTGATAATGCCATCTGCTGTCGTGAATGTTTCTAATCCTGGCACGCTGAGGTCATAAACAGGCTTGTCATTATCGACATATTCAATCTTTACAATCTCATCCCACACCACATCAGAGGAAGACATGCGCTGCATGATAGCAAGCTCATCCTTAATGTCTATGTTTTTTTCCTTGGCAAGATGTTCAAAGAGTTTCATGTATCGGAAGAGGGCAGTTCTTCCAATTTTTTGGCGGTTCGTAAAGTTATTGACGTAACGCGTAGGATAGCCAACCTTCTTTGCAGTATTCCTGAAAAGTTCTCCAAATCCTGAAATCATGTCTGTATAATCTTGGCTTCTCGAATTCCAGAAGCGTTTGGCTTTTTCTGCTAAAGTTTCGAGGCTAGCACGTTTGTAATCAATATCGCTTCCAATGTGCTGCAAGAATAAAGGAGCATACTTATAGGGAATCAAGAGCCAGTGCTGCCCTTTCTTATCTTGTACTTTAAAGGAAAATATTCTGAATCGTGACAACAGCAAGGCAATGCCATCTATTAATTCTTTGGAATTGGAAGAGCAGCGAATCATCTTTCTATCCACATGGAAATTCCCATCGCCATCAAAGTAGCCTCTCAGCAATCCAGAGATGAACGCATCAGATGCAGAATAAGCAAAGTAAGGGACTTTTTTGAAATCTGAACCTTGCCCACAATGAGTTATAATGAAACTACCTAAAAATCCAGAATGTAATGTTAATGATCTACCTGGACCATATTCTCCAATATAAAATCTGTCGACAGGTTCAATACCTAGAGAATCAGCGAAGCGTTTACCGTTATTGATGTAATTATCATTTACATTGGAAAGAGAAGCGTGGTATTTTCCTCCATTGCCTTCTGCAAGATATGCACCAATAAACCATCCAGTAGATTCATTTAATGGTAAACTTCCATTCATAGATTTAGCATTAGTTCCTGGTTTGGAAAGTACGCCTTTTTCTTCAACTATTCCTTCATTATCGATGATGTGGTTTTTGATAGATAATTCTTGCATCGGTAAGGGATTCACAAATGAATTAATAACGGGAATTCTATTTCCAATTTGCAATTCTGTCCCTTTTATTGGAGTAATCTTATTATGAATACGATTTACAAAAGAGTGATTATCAGTACAGGTAACAGACCTACCAGAAGCAGTAGTAATTCTCATAAGTTTTTTGTTTGTGATATGCCTACTACATTCAATCACGCGTTTCCATTCTATCTTTTCTTCTTGATTTAAACTAGGAACATAAATTTCAAAATCATGTAAAGGAAGAATTTCTGAATGATCGTTGAGTTTAAATGATCCTTTCATCTTCATTAACATATCAACAAACGGTCCAATTTTTACCGTAAATATTTTATTGTTGTTTATTTTCACAATTATTTTGTTACTAAAAAATAGTGACATTTGAGTCCCTGGTTCGCCAAAGCTCTCTGCAGTGATGATCCCAATCGCCTCCCCAGGGCTGATCTTGCTGTTCTGATATTCTTCATGCAGCAGTGCCAGTGCTTCCTGTTTCTGTTTCTGCGTTAATTTTTCTGCTGCTGCCAGCTCTTCAAACTCATCCAAAATTTTTTTCGGCAGTGCTGCTGCAAAATCAATTGCGTTATCTTTCATGTTTGACACTCTTCACAATGCGCTTGATGTTGAGATTGCCTCCCCAAGTTTTGCTGACTTCAAGTCCGTCTTCACCATAGGCAAACTGCACGATGTTCTTGTTGGCATCTCGGATACTGTTGTCATACTCCACTTTCATGTCTTGCAATGCATTTGCCAGCCTTCGATAAAGATAACCAGACTTAGGAGTGCGCAGTGCAGTATCCATTAATCCATCTCTTCCGGTCATGGCATGGAAGAAAAACTCGTAAGGATTTAATCCTCTTTTGAAGCTGCTCTTCACAAATCCGTGCGCATTTGCAGACAAATCGTGCTTTTTGAACATGCTCAAAGTTCTTCCTTTGTATCCCGTAGTAATGCGGTGTCCCATCAGTGCCTGCTGCCCGACGCACCCTGACATCTGGGCAAGGTTCAAAATTTTTCCTTTGGCACCTGATTTTGCCATGATCACCGCAGAATTTTTTGGACGCGTGTTTTGTGCAACATATTGTCCGATTTTGTCGCGGATCTTGTTCAGGACTCCTAAGGTTTTGATTTCTAAAGTTTCTGCAAGGGTTCTTCCTGGCAGCGTTTCCATCTTGCCTGCATGGTATTCTTTGACCAGTTCATCCACGTCCTTATCCCCTTGGCTAAGTGATGTAGTAATTTTCTCTTGCACTTCCTCAGTAATGTCGATGTCGTCAATGCTGATCGTAAACCCGCGCTTCAGCAAGACCTTAATCCCCAGCCTGAAGATGTTCCCTAAAAATTCGATGGTGGTTACCGGGCCATAGCGCCGATAAAATTCCATGATCATTTTTCCGCGTTCTTCTCCGACAGCATTGGCATCAATGACGCCGCTCACCAGTTGCCCGTTTTCAATAATAACCAAGCCATCATCTCCTCTTTTTAATTCCGCATCTTTCGGCACACCTTTGGCAAGTCCTTCATAGGTAAAATCCTTCGGCAGCAGCATGCTGAACAATTCCTTTCCATTAACTTTTTGTCGGGTGATCTTAGGATCTTCAATACCAATGCTAACAAACAGTTGTACAGCCTCCTCTTTGGAAAATGGCATGCCCTCCCCCTTCGTCAGCAAGTAGAGTCCGGTAACTGCATCTTCCACACATCCCATGACATTATAGCCATGCTTCGGAGTAATGAGCTGGGTCTGCACTTCCATCAGGATTTCTGCTTCTGCACGCGCTTCCTCAGTCTGCGGAACGTGCAAGTTCATCTCATCTCCATCAAAGTCTGCATTGAACGCATTGCACACGCTCGGATTCAACCGAAAACTTTTTCCCGGAAGTACGCGAATGCGATGGCACATGATGCTCATCCTATGCAAGCTCGGTTGCCGGTTGAATAAAGCAATGTCCCCATCCACAAGATGCCGTTCCACAATCATGCCCGGTCCCAATTCCGCAAGAATCACTTCTCGTGTTTCTTCAGTAATCTGTTTTTTCTTGCCGTCATGTCTAATGACATAGTTCGCTCCCGGATACACTTCAGGACCGCGCTCAATCAGTTCCTTCAGCAATGCAATATTCCAGACATTCACTCGCTCAGGAACCGTCAGTTCCATTGCTACCCGCTGGGGGATGCCCACTTCATTGAACTTGATTTTCGGATCAGGACTGATGACTGTGCGTGCAGCATAGTTAACGCGCTTCCCTGCGAGATTATGGCGGAATCTTCCTTCCTTGCTCTTGATGCGCTCGGTTAAGGTTTTCAATGCCTGTCCGCTTCTGTGCCGTGCAGGAGGAACCTGGCTGATGGTATTATCCAAGTAGGTTGTCACATGGTACTGCAGTAAGTCCCACAAGTCCTCCACAATGATTTCAGGAGCGCCTGCATTGATGTTCTCAAATAACCGCTGGTTGATCCTGACCACATCTCCCAACTTGTGCGTCAAATCATCCTCGCTCCGTTCTCCTGTTTCCAAAGTAATACTCGGCCGCATGGTTACGGGAGGAATATTCAAAATACTCATCACTGCCCATTCAGGGCGTGCAGATTTCGATTGTAATCCCAGATACACTAGTGCATCATCAGGAATGCGTTCTAGCCTTGTCCTGATCTCAATAGGAGTCAATCTTCTGTCATTTTCCATAAAGGTGCTGGGTTTCTCGATCTTGATACTATATTGTTTCGCCTTACAGTGCGGACATTTTCTGATATTCTTCACACTAGTAATGACTGAACTCACCACATCCCTGCGTGCATCTTCTCCCCCTTCTGCCTGTGATTTTGTTAAGCGATGACCCCATTTCTCCATGTCCTTATCTTGCAGCAATAATTTCCCACACTCTCTGCAGGAAGACCGCAAGCAATCCAGAAGCATCTTGATGTACTTGATATGAATAACAGGCCGTGCCAAGTCAATATAGCCAAAGTGCCCCATGCATTCCTTGAGTTTCCCTCCACAAGTCTTGCATCGTAAGCCAGGATCAATCACCCCCAGGCGAATATCCATCAATCCTCCATCCACAGGGTATCCTTCATTGTCATACAGCTCAGGCGTCACAACTTTTACTGCACTCATTTTCTGGATCTCTTCCGGGCTTAACAGTCCAAACTGGATCTGGTCCACATATTTGTAAACGTAGTCCTCTGCCATGTTAGTATTTGCTTTTCAGGCGCAACCTCGGTGCAATACCCATGGATTTCAATTCGTCGAGCAGCAATTTGAATGCATAACTGATTTCAATGGGGGTAATTTCCACATTGCTTCCATCTTTCACACAGAATTTTCTGTTCCTGAAGCTGTCATAGACTGCAAGCATGCCGCATTCTTCGCAGATATGCACAATGGTCTTGTCAGAGTCAAAGCGTTCTTTCAGCAGTAAGCTCGCGCCATGCGCGACAAAGCAGTCTTTTTCCATTTCTCCCAAGCGCAACCCTCCGCCTTTGCTTCTTCCTTCCACCGGCTGCCGGGTCAGGAGCTGGATTCTTCCTGATGCCCGCGCATGCAGCTTGTTCGCAACCATGTGTTTTAAACGCAGATAAAACATATTTCCTGTGTAGATCGTGACTTCAAATTCCTCTCCTGTAATGCCGTTAATCATGCGCTCAGTACCGTTTTCCCTGAATCCCATCTCTCCTAGCATGCTGCGGATGTTAACTTCAGGCTCAGAATTGAAAGTCGTACCATCAATGTACCGCCCGGTGAGCGCTCCCATCTTTCCTCCTATTACTTCAATCAGATGGCTTACAGTCATTCTGCTGGGAACCGAGTGCGGAGAGAAAATCAAATCAGGAACAATGCCAGAAACCGAGAAGGGCATGTCAGCTTGCGGCACAATCATGCCAATCACTCCTTTTTGCCCGTAGCGTGATGCGAATTTATCTCCAATTTCAGGAATGCGTTGTTCACGTAATCGTACTTGGATGATCTTGTTGCCTTCCTCGTTTTCAGTAATAACGACAAAGTCAACAACCCCTTCCTCTCCCTGCTTGACTGCAACCGAGCTCTCTCTCCGTGTGCTTGCTGCGATGCTAAACTCTTCCATCTCTCCTAGGAATCTCGGAGGGCTGGTTTTTCCAATCAGAATGTCCTCAGGTCTCACGCGCTGCTCAGGGTAGATAATGCCATCATCTTCCAGGAATCGATAGTCTTTTTCGCTGCGGTATCCTTTGGTTTCCTTGTCAGGAATGCCAATTTCATCCACCAATCCTCCAGAGTATCTCAGTTCCTCTGCATTGTACGGTCTAAAGTAAAAACTGCGCGCCAATCCTCGCTCCACACTGCCCTTGTTCAAAATAATCGCATCGCTCATATTATATCCTTCATAGCTCATGAGCGCAATGGTAATATTTTGCCCTGCAGGATGATGATTGTACCCAGAAATTTCATGCATGAACGTTCTGACAATAGGCTGCTGGGGATACTGCAAGATAGAAACATCAGTGTCCATGCGCAATAAATAGTTCAAGGCATACAATCCCAATGATTGTTTCTGAGTTTTGCTTCCTCTGTTGAGTCGTGTAGACTGACCAAAATTCGCATAAGGCACCAAACTGGTAGTAATGCCAAACATGATGGTAGGAGAGATTTCAAGATGGGTATGCTCGGGAGTAAGATCCTCTTCATAGAGTGCAACATACGTATTTTCTTCTTCAGCCGCATCAAGATATTCAATAATACCCTGGCTCACCAGTTCCTTCCATCCCATCTTTTTTGCTTGTACTTGCTGGTAAATCTCTTCAGTGAACAAGCTCTTGCCGTTCTTCACAACAATCAACGGCCTTCTCACTCTTCCTTTGGAAAGCTCAACATGCAGCTCGTCATGCCGATCATTGTAATAAAGATTCAGAGTACTGGGAAGTTTTCCGCTTTTCCGCTCTTCCTTGACCTGCTCAGTAAACTTCTGCACATTGTCCACTGTTCCGATAAAGCGCTCATCCATGAAGACGTCAGTCATGGTGCAGTCCCAGGCCTTCCAAGACCTTGCGTACTTTTTCTTCCGAATATTCTTCCTGCGTTATGGAAGCAAGCATGGCTAAATTTTTTCTTAATCCGATGGGCGTTCCTTCCGGAGTCTCAATCGGACACAATCGCGAGTAATTCGTAGGATGCAAGCTTCTTGCTTTAAAGTTTTCCTGACTTGAACTCAGTAAGGAAACCACGCGTTGCAGATGGCTTAATGTGGCAAGGAAGTTCGTCCTGTCCATGTTCTGGCTAATGCCTTTCCTTCCTCCCACCCATGTTCCGGTTGCCATCGCACTTTTCACCCTACTCGTCAATAATTTATCCCTGATGATAATCTTGATGCTACTAAACTTGCCGCGCTTGACCAGCCTTTGGAAGTTGTAGAGAATATCATTCACCAAAGCACGCATATTCACCCTAAAAAGATCAGCAAGCAGATCTCCAGACAGTTTCAACCGTTTGTTCATGTAATGGTCTTTGTCCTGATTTTCCATGTCCTGCTTCGTAGTAATCAAAAAGCGCTTCAGCAGCTTGCAGAGGTTGTACGCTTTATACACTCTGTCCTTTTCTGTGGTCCCAATGTGCGGCAACAAGTATTTGTCTAAGTTATCCAGCACTTTCACATAATCCTCTTCCTGCTGGTTCACCATGCCCGCCTTCTTGGCAATGTAATCAAGCGCATCCCGCTGGGTTTTCAAATACACCATGTCGTACAAATTGATGTACACATCATCATACTGATGCCCCTCTCCGATGTAGTTCACGATTTCAACATCCTTGGTTACTCCTAATGCCTTGATCAGCGCAACCACGGAAATTCTTGTGAATCGCGTAAAAGAAACAGTGATGATCCCATCCTTCATCTGCTCGATGAGGTGTGGAATCCTATAGCTTCCTTTTTCTGAGAAGATTCTTCCAATAAACTTGGCAGTGCCGCTGCTCGGCTGCTCCACAAACAGCTTGTTGCTCGCCAAGTCTTCTACAGTAATGAGCACGCGTTCATTGCCATTCAAAATAAAGTACCCTCCAGGATCCTGCGGATCTTCCCCGTTCTTAATTAAATCATCTCGTTTCAATCCATGCAGATGGCAGTACTTGCTCTTCAGCATGATAGGAAGCTTTCCAATCTGTGTGGTAAAACTTTCCTTCTGCACACCATTGATATGCGCAGACACTTCTAGATAGATAGGAGCAGAATAGGTTAAGTTCCTGAGCCGCGCTTCAATAGGTAAGATGTTGCGTTTGCTTCCATCAGCTTCCACAAGGTTGGGCTTTTCCACCCAAACTTTGTCCAAACGAATCCTGAAATCATCAATGTCCTGAGGAATAATAGTAGGCACCACATCCTGCAGTTCCTTGATAATATCCTGCATGCCTTTTTCTACAAAATGGTCAAAGCTCTGGATATTGCTTGCTATTAAACTGTGTTCTTCAAAGTAGCGTTGGATTAATAAATCGTTCTTCATTCCATCACCGCACGATAAAAAAATATTTTCCCCGCAGTCGGGCTTATTCTTGTGATTTTAATGATGTCTCCTTCTTTGGGTTCAAGATGTTTGATAGAGGGATCCTTAACAGAAATCTTTGGCAGATGCTTTCTTTCAATGTGATAACTCTGCAAGAGCTGCTGCGCAGCCTCCTCACTCAATCGCTCGTGTTTTGGCACAAGGGTGTGTTCGCGGATGTCGAAGGTGTCTTCAGCCATTGCTCTCGAGTTGAACGGGCCGGATGGGATTTGAACCCATGACCACTTGCTTGCTTTGAAGCAGGATATGCTTGCTTGATAAAAGGCAAATGCTCTACCAAGCTGAGCTACCGGCCCAACGCCCTAGGCGAGAATCGGACTCGCGCCACAGCCTTTCTTTGGACCGATCTGCATGCCCATGACAGGGCTGTATCCTAACCACTAGACGACTAGGGCATGGTCTGCTGCCTGCTTACAGTCATCTTACTATTGCATTATAATGAATAAGATGAAGCAAGGAGGAGCATGAAACAAAAAAGAAAATGACTATTTATAAAACTTTCTACAGAAGAGAATTCTACCTATTTCCAATCCACATACACAATTCTATGAGAAGGGGAGCTTATTTATATAGATACTGAAAAATCAATACAACTATTGCAGGCAATAAATTTTTTAGTAATCAACGAATTTAAATAACTCCATAGAATAAATCACCTAGTCACAGCAAAACTGCAGGATATTAACCAGAAGGGAATAATCTAGGTTTTTAAAGGCATTTTAATATGGTATCCATCAGAGGAGCCTGTTATTGAGCTTGCTGGGCATATGTTCATCAAATTCTTTCTGAAAATCTATTGAAACTATCTTCACTGATTTTTTCATTGATCTGATAAAATGAGCAAGCACTTTAATAAAGTTCCT
>CAYIRJ010000003.1:12937-52822 GCA_964365915.1 Candidatus Woesearchaeota archaeon | reverse complement strand
AAAAAAAGAAAAAAAGTGTAGTGACCTACACAACAGTTCTCTTCCTACGATGAATTCCCAGTGGAGTTACTCGTATAGTTACTAGTTGAGTTACTAGTAAAGTTACTCGTTGTATTCCCAGTGGAGTTCCCTGGCACTGTTCCTGAAGATCCGCAGTCTGCCGAACAGGAGCTAGATGTTTCTCCTCCTTCACAGACTCCGTCACCACAGTTACTTTCATCACTATCTGAGGTGCCTGAGCATCCTGCATCAGCAAGATCAACGCTTCCATCACCATCGTTGTCACTCAAGTCATCACATTCGCCATCAATTTCACTCGTGTCAGTGGTTGAAGTACAGCCAGGATCTCCTCCGCTGAGGCGATAATCAGCTAACGTATCCGCATCATTTGATGCATCGTTTCCGTTATCACAGACTAAGGAACTGCTGGTTTCAGTGTTATCATTTCTACCGCTACATCCAGGATCTGAAGGATAATCAGTAAGCCCATCCCCATCGTTATCAGTGCCGTCTCTGCATTGCCGGGGTGCTGCCTGAACCAAAAAAACTGCCAATACTAATGCAGCAGCAAGCGCCACAACCAATGCAACTCTACCTTCTTTGCTTATCATAATACCTCCTTTGATATATTGTTAGAAAATGAAGCAAGAAAGATATTTATATACTTTTCTCTAGTGATTACAGTAAAGTTTCACTGTCAAAGAAGATGAGAAAAAATGATCAAATCATTGCAGGACTTAAAAAATGAGCGGATCAAAAAAGATAATCGGGGAACTTAGATTTTTAGTGCAATCGATCGAAAACGAAGAAGGTTATCCAGAATACCGGCAAAAAATAGAGATTGGAAATATTCCGCCAGAAGCGATTATCATGCAGATGAAGTCATTAATCAAACATTTAGAAAAAAGTTATTTCAATCAATTTCTCGAAGGATTAGGAAAGGATTGGTAATATTTATAAAATCACATGTTTACGAATGTAGCAAATGGCCCTCATTACTTTAGAAGAAATTCTTTATTTCATCATTCTCAGTGCAGTATTGGGTTACATCTTCTCAGGAACAATCCGCAAGCCAAAAACCGAATTTGATTGGGAGCATCCTTCTGGGTTTGACTGGAAAGGCTATGGGCAAGCCATTGCAATTTCTGCTCCCGCAGTAATTCTGCACGAATTGGCACATAAATTTGTAGCCATTGCCTATGGCTTAGCAGCAACATTTAAGATCTGGTGGTTTGGTTTATTTCTAGGAGCCTTTCTCAAATTCATTAATTCCCCTATAGTCCTCTTCGCTCCGGGATATGTACAGATTCTTGGTACTCCAGGGACAGCAGAAACTTTCTGGATTGCATTTGCAGGCCCATTGATGAATTTGATATTATTCCTGATAGCATGGGTATTGTTAGAGCACGCGAAGCTAACAAGGACTCAGGCAACGCTATTATATTTAACCAAGCAGATCAATCTGTTCCTGTTCATTTTCAATCTCCTACCCATTCCGCCATTAGATGGATCAAAGGTGTTTGGATCATTATTTCAGATGATAACATAAAGGGGAAAAAATGGAATATCTGTCAATTTTATTACTAATTATCATAATTGCAATTTTCTTCGAGCACAAATACAATTTGCGTTTATATCATTCAAGAAAAGAACGAATAATAGTTGTCATAAGTTTATTTTTAGCAGGAATCCTATGGGATTATTACGCGGTTGCTCGAGGCCATTGGATTTATCCAGGATCAGGCTTGGTCGGAGTATTTATTTTCAGATTGCCGATTGAAGATTTTCTTTTTATGCTCGTCGTTCCTTATTCTGTCCTTATTACCTACAAATTCTATGACACAAGGATAAAATGATTTAACGTCGTTTCTTTCTTTTAGAAATGTTTTTCTTCTTCATTTTCTTAACAACTTTTTTCTTCGCAGGTCTGGATTTTTTCGTAACTTTTTTCACAAGTTTCTTCACAATTTTTGGTTTTGCCTTGCGAAGGTCTTTCTTCAGCTCATCCTCAGGTACTTCAACCCTACTGTACAATTCAAGTTCCTGTGTGATGCGCTCAATCGTCTTCTTGAGCTGCTCCACATTTTTCGCTGTGCTTTCCTGATGCAGCACTTCACCGCATTCCGGGCAGCGAAATTGGAATTCCAATGCCTGCTCAAAAGACATGCGCGTGCATTTGTTTTTGCAGATGAACAATGCGCCGTTTTTCTCCAAATTCAATTGCTTATGAAGTTCCTCAAGCTGCTGTTTCCTGCGTTTCAAGAACAAAGATTTCGCCTCTTTCATATCCAAGGTCCAGAAATAGACATACCATCCTTTTTTCTTGTCTTTCTTTCGAGTAAACGCAACCAAATTTTTCTCTTGAAGCCTGTAGAGAATGCTGCGGACCTGATTAACAGTAATACTCAATTTTTCAGCAAGCTTGAATTCAGAGACATTTTCCTTGCTGTAAATCAAGTCAACTAAAGGAAGCGAGTCTTTCCCCACCGCTTCTTCAATGATGCCAAACAACGCTTCTTCAGAAAGGTTCATAACAATTTTCTAGCGAAGATATTTAAAAAACTTTCCTTCACCTTTATGTTTATATAGAAGCAAGATTTCCATAAAAACATGAACAATCATATCCCCCCCTTTGTATTGCTCATGCTCACCCTCCTCCTCACCTCCATAGTAACAAGTGAAAATCAGGAAATAGACTCTGATGGAGATACGCTTTCCGATGAGCAAGAATTGTTCTACAATCTTAATCCGAATAATCCTGATATGGATGCAGATGGCCTTCTTGATGGGGAAGAGCTTCGTCTGGGAACAAATCCCTTAGAACAGGACACCGACAAGGATGGCTTGTCAGACCAAGAGGAATATGCAACCTACACTACCGATCCGCTCCTTTCAGATACCGACGAGGATGGCTTCAAAGATGGAGAAGAAATCAAGGCCAATACCAATCCCAGAGATAAAAACAGCGCTCCCGGCATCGCTGCTCCTGCAACAGAAACATTAGAAGTCAATAAGCAAGAATTGAACATCTTACGTGCAGAATTAATAGGCAACGAAGTACCCATACAGGAAGAAGAGAAACGAGAGGAAAAGAAATACACTGCAGAAGAGCTCGAGAGAATTCAGGCAGATTATGATGCGCAGAAAAACGAACTACACATCGATATTAAAGACCAGGCAAGAGTGGCTGCAAGCCAAGAACGGTATTTTATTGACTTTGATGTTCCCACTCATAAATAACAAGAAAGCATTTAATAAGTAAGAAAGAAAAGCAAGAGGAAGAGGTGATCCTATGGGTTTGTTCTCGAAAAAGAAGGAAGCTGCCAAACAGGAGTTGCCAAAATTTCCCGAATTCCCTAAGTTCAATCCGAATAACCCTGCAGCATATCAGCCAGAATTTGCCACAACCATCAAGGAACTGCCAAAGGAACCTGTGGATGCTGTTCCTGCTCCTCCAGTCTTAACGCATGATGAAGCAGATATGAACATTCCATTACGGAAGCCTTTGCCTCCAAAATTGTTGGACATTCCTCCAAGGATGATGAAATCGCGTTCGCTTCCTCTGGTAGAGCAGCCGGAACCTGCCCAAAATTACACAGTAGAAAAGCCCTTATTCATTAAAGTGGATGACTATCGTGAAGCCATGGGAAATATTGAAGCATTAAAAAGAACCCTACAAGAAACTGAGCAACTGCTGGAAAAGTTGTCATCCATTAGGCTTGCAGAAGAAGAGGAACTGAAGAAGGCGCACAGCAATTTAGATGCCATTAAGGAGCAGCTCTTGTTCATTGACAAGCGCTTGTTTGAAGTCTGATGGTCATGAAGCACATTCATACCATGATTGAACGTCCTATTGAGATCCGCAAGGCAATTCTAGAAGCAGCAGTGAAGTCAACAGAAATTCTTCGTCAGGAAGAGGTGTTGAAGGACATGCGCGATCATAAAGAAGAACTAAAAAGAGAAATAGGGTTAAGCCTTGCCAGGTTGAAGCGCTCTGTGCTAGGCATAAAGAAGGCGTTGCCTCCCTTGCCCAAAGACTTAGATGTTCCCCATCCTGTCAAGCCCATTGAAGTGAAAGAGGTAAAGAAGCGGGAAGAAGAAACAGAAAAATTTGCTGCCACATCTAGGCAAAAGATGGATGCTGAGATTGCTGCGTTGCGGGAAAGAATTGCACGATTACAGATTTAAATTAACTCAATCGAGAAGAGACGGCTTTCCAGAGAATATACAAAAGGTACAAAATTAATAAAGTAATAAGAACATTAAGAAATTGTCGTGAAGAATCTTTTCTCATTTTCTTGACCTCTTTTCCAAATGAACACTACATGCCCGCAAATCGGCAATGTGTTCGTATATTTTAATATTTTCATTAAGTTTAACTATTTCTAACTGCTGATCCTCCACATCTCTATACAAAGAAGAGACGTAAAAAATTGCAAGAATTGCAACAATAAGCAGGATAATGGTATCTCTATATTCAGGGCTGAGAATTGCAATCAAGCCTATCGTGAAGAATGCAATAGAAAGGGGTATAGTACGTCTATCTAAAAAGGCCATAGAAAATCCAAAAAGAGAAAGAATTTAAACATTTGGATAACAATGTCTATGATGCTCTCAGACAAGGAGATGAAGACAAAATTCAAGGCAATAGCCCAGAAAGAGCCAGAGAAGTATTATCCCGTACAAGCACTAAAAGAATTGGGCTTCGAACAAAAGCAATGCAAAAAATGTAAAACATTTTACTGGACAACAACGAATCGAGAGATCTGCGATGATCCACAATGCTCTGGTTCCTTCAGATTTATAGAGAAAACACCGGCAAAAAATAAATTAAGCTATATTGAAGCCTGGAAAGAATTCTCAAAGATGTTTAAGAAATTTGATTATACCCCAATCAAACGATTTCCTTCGGTTGCGAGGTGGAATACTTCGATACCCTTTACGATCGCATCAATAGCCGCATTTCAGCCGTTTGTTGTTTCCGGTGAAGTAAAACCCCCAGCAAATCCTTTAGTTATTCCTCAGTTTTGTTTGCGATTTGGAGATATCGATTCCACAGGATTATCACAGCACATGGTAGGTTTTGTGATGATTGGACAACATGCCTTCGTTCCTCCTAAAGAATATGATACGAACAGATATCTCAAAGAAATTTATACTTGGCTCCATAAAGGTTTGGGCTTGCCAAAAAATGAAATGACCTTTCATCAGGATGCATGGGCAGGAAATAAAAACTATGGTTCGAGTTTAGAGTTCTTTTCTAGAGGATTAGAAATAGGTAATCAAGTCTACATGCAGTATGAACAAACCTCAGCAGGAAGTAGAGAATTACCGATCAAAGTGTTAGATATGGGGATGGGTCAAGAGCGATGTGCATGGTTTACCCAAGGAAAATCAACGATTTACGATTCTACATTCCCTCCAGTCTGTAAAAAGCTCTATGAGATCGCAGGAATTAAACCAAATACTGAACTGCAGAAAAGATTCTTGCCTTTTGCTCCCAATTTAAATCTTGACGAAGTCGGAGATATTAACAAAGCCTGGAAGAAAGTGGCGCAAGCCATGAAAGTAGACGTCCAAGAATTAAAAGCTGAAATCCAGCCCTTGGCTGCTGTATATTCCATTGCAGAGCATGCGCGCGCATTGTTGGTAGCAATCTCAGATTCAGCTCTGCCTTCCAACATGGGTGGGGGTTATAATCTCCGTGTGTTATTCAGAAGAGCGCAATCCTTTATCGAACAGTACCAATGGAAACTCTCCATGCAGGAAATAGCAGCATGGCATGCAGCATATCTCAAGCCATTATTTCCTGAACTATCCGAATCACTAGACATCGTACAAAGAGTATTAGATGTAGAGAAAATAAAATTCGATAATACCCGACAAAAAACAGCAAGCATTGTTGCAAAACTGCAGGAAAAGGAAATCAATCAGAACAAATTATTGGAACTCTACGACAGTCAGGGCATTGCTCCTGAACTGATTCAGCAAGAATTTAAGAAACAAGGAAAAGAAGTGAATATTCCTGAAAATTTCTATGCGTTAATTGCTGATCGTCATGAAAAGCAAGTCCAAGAGCACCAGACACAGCACAATGAAGAAGAAATAAAATTGGGGGACATTGCAGAAACTCAAGCACTGTATTATGTGGATTGGAAAGCGTCCGCATTTACAGCAAAAGTGGTAAAAGGAGACGGCCCAAAGGTTGTTCTTGACAAGACATTTTTCTATCCCACATCTGGAGGGCAGCTCCACGATCTGGGAACGATCAACAAGATTCCCGTGGTGAATGTCTATAAACAAGGCCCCCACATTGTTCATGTTCTGGAAGTTGCTGCAAAATTGAAGCCAGGAGATCAGGTGCAAGGAGAAGTTAATCCAGAAAGAAGAAAACAGCTGGCCCAGCACCATACTTCTACCCATATTGTCAACGCAGCGGCAAGAATTGTTCTAGGCAAGCATGCCAACCAGGCAGGAGCAAAAAAAACAGAGGAAAAGGCCCATATTGACATTACGCATTACCAAAGTATTTCCGAGGAAGAACTCTTGGAAATCGAAAAGGTTGCAAACGATATCATCAGAAAGCAAGTGCCCATTGAAAAAACCTTTATGGATCGCACCGAAGCGGAGCAGAAGTACGGCTTTACTATCTATCAAGGTGGGGTTCCTCCAGGTAAGAAATTAAGGATCGTCAACATTCTCGGCTATGATGTAGAAGCATGTGGAGGCACGCACTTGAATAACACCAGCGAAGCTGAGCTCATCAAAGTGCTGAAGGCATCAAAAATTCAGGATGGGGTTGTCCGCATCGAATTCACGGCAGGAGCTGCAGCATTGCGCGAAATGAACAAAGAATCAAGAATGATCGAAGAAGCAGCGCAATTATTGCAAGGAACAAAGGAACAGGTTCCAGCACGGTGCAAGGAATTATTCGAGCTTTGGAGAAATAGGAAAAAGGAAAAAGAAACAAGAGGTCATTTACAATTTGAGATGGACATGACTACGGTAGATGGAAAGAAAATAGCAGAAAAAGTATTAGGAACGGAAAGAAAGCCGAAAATAATACTGACAACAACAGAAAAAGAAAATCTTCCAGACAAAGAGCTCATGGAACGTGCAGCGCAAATCTTAAAAACGCAGCCAGAGCATGTCGTAAATACAATTAAGCGATTCTTGAAAGACTTGCAATAAATGCCTCAGATCAAAAACAAGGTCAGTTATGAATAGTTTTCATCTTGAGAAATTTCTTCAACGCCTTGAGACGTTACAAAATACTCATAGCGCTCATAAAGCCCATAGGAGACATCACATTTGATCTGGAAAGTAACTAAATATCCTCCCGATTGCGCTCGTGCAGTCACGGTTTCAATCTGCGAGCCTTCTGCAGTAGGCGCCTTTTCCTTACAATCCTGAGAAGGATTTTCATGGGAGAGGAAATAATTCCTTGCCAAAACTGCAGCTTCTTCAGAAGTGATCGTTATTTCTTGACAATATTCGCAAAAAGAGGGAGTATACACCCAAACCACATGGCTCGCTCCAAAGACATGCACATTTACCTCGCGAGAAAGAATGACAGGAGTATAAAATCCGTCCCGGGTATACTTTACAATCTGCTTCTTATCATGAGCAACCCATATACGTTTGCCTGCTCGGAACGTCTTTGTATAATCATCCTCAACAAAACGCACATTTCCCTTAACAGTTGCAAAAACATCTGCATACATCTCTCCAGCAAGTTCTTGAGGAAGAATAAGGTGAGTATTGCCACGAACCAGAACCACTCCTTCAGCCAATTCTTCAAGTGTTAACTCCAAAGGTTCTTTCGCAAGAAAAATTCCTGAAGGCCCACGTACTACTTCTCCTACAAGGGAAGCAAGACCAAGATTAATAAACAAGGAAAAAGCAATAATAAGAAGAGCAATCCATAATGCCAGACGATCATTACGATAGACCATGAAACCTCTTTCTTTAAATAAAAGAAGAAAGGAACTTTATAAGCATTACGAATATTTTTTCATGAACTGAGTAAATGCATCAGGCAAGGGTGCAGTAAATTTCATAAATTTTCCTGTGCGGGGATGCGTAAATTGTACTTGAAATGCATGCAGGTACAAGCGTTGGGTTTTTAATTTTTTATTGAAGGAAATATTCCCATATATTTTGTCTCCAAGAATAGGATGCTTTACTTCTGCTAATTGCACGCGGATCTGATGCATTCTTCCCGTATGCAAAAGAATCTGCACATGGCTAAAGTCAGGATATTCATGTAATACCTTATAACTTAAGCGTGCTTCTTTTCCTGCAGCATCAACAACAATTTTCGTCGTGAAATCTTCCTGTACGCGTCGCAAAGAAGTAAGCAAGGTTCCCATTTTCTGAGCAAACTGTCCAGCGACAAGAGAGTGATAAGTTTTAGTTACGGTGCGTTCTTGCAAGGCAGCATTCAGCATACGAAGAAATGCTTTATTCTTTCCCACAAGCATAATCCCCGAAGTCTCCCGGTCTAACCGATGAGCTAAAGAACTTCTTCCTTCGGTGTCCTTCAAATATGTTCTCACTTCAGCAATCAAGCTGTCCTCAATCCCTGTTCCCCCATGGCTTGCTAATCCTGCAGGCTTATTAACAACCAAAAGATCGGCATCCTCATACACAATGGTAAATCGTTGTTTCAATGAATGCGGTTTGCTAGTTGCAAGATAAGTATTAATAGGAAAAGAAAATGTTACTTCATCCTGTGCATGCAACCTGTAATCTTGCCGCATTTTTTTTCTATTAACCTTTACATCGCCTTTGCGAATGCTCTGAAAAATAAAGTTCAAAGGAGCCTGAGGCAAAGTCCTGCGAAGAAATTTATCAAACCGCAATCCCTCGTCATCAGCAGTAATTTTCATAATAAAAAGAAAAAAATAAAGGCTTTAAATGTATCGTCAGTTCATGGTTTATGCCCAAAGCACGACAACAGCACTCATAATCCACAAGTTCAAGAGCAAGTGCGCATTGTTCAAGATCCAAAGTTTGAAAGGTTTGCCTCCCCAGATCACATCATTAATCGTAGTGGTTGCCAAAAATCCTAGCCAAACAAAGAATCCCAAATAAATCGCTTCTCCAAACAAAGCAAGATTGAGCCAAGTGGTTAAAGAGTCAAGCACAACTGCCGTAACAATGCCCGCTATAAATCCCACAAGCATAGGCATTGCCATCCCCTTCTTTTTTCCTTCCTGAATTTGTTTCTGGGTAATTCCAGAAAGCTTCATCCAGAGATTTCCAAACAGCGCTTGCGAGTACCACAAAAATCCAAACACCATTGACGCAATTGCCGCTATCAAAACAGGCCATAAACTGAAAGTTAATGTCTCCATAATTTCACCTCGTGTTGTTGAATAACGATATCTCTAGAAGAGGTGGTGCTTCTTAAAAAAGCTGTCGAAAAAGAGAACGTAAGAACTGTTCATCAAGAGCATCGAAGCTCTCTTTTGCATGGCTTTCTGCATAAAAAACAGCCACTAATCTCTTTTCAGGATCATGAAGAGGTACTGCAATTTCAGATCGGGTTTTTTCATCGCAGATAATCCTTTTTTTGTAGTTTTTCGCATCAGCAACCAGCACTGCTTTCTGTGTCTTGGCAGCCTTCCCGCAAATGCCTTCATATCCAATTTTTGCACAAACAACACTACCCTGATAAGGTCCCACTTCCAGCTTAGGCTCTTCGCAAAAATAAAATCCGCACCCTGAATAATAAGGAATTTGCTCTTTCAAGGCAGCAACGAGAGTTGCCATTTTAGATATTAACTGATCAGCACCATGTAACTGTTCAAGAAATCTGGCTTCAACATTTTTATAGAATGCTTCTTTGTGCATAGGAAATGCTGTGGAACAAGATATTTAAGGATTTATTTACTACAAAATAAGAATTGCAGACTTACCTGGTTGAGCTTGTTTTTCCTTATGAAAATCACCCTATTCAAGATAAATAGCAGGTTTTCCCTTCATTGCTCGTGGAGCTTTATATTTTGGATCATAAAGATTTTTGTCATTATTTGCATAGATAATAAAATCAATCTTAAACTCCCGAGAAAAGAAGTCTTTAGCCTCATCAAACAATTCTTTTTCAGGAGGGATGACATACAAATATGCCATCTTCGGTTGTATTTTTACAAGTTGCAAGACATTCCTGATATCATTTAAGGTATTTTTTATAACCTCTTCATTTCCAGAATATTCTTTTACTTTTTTAATTGCTGGCCATTGCTCAGATGAGATCAGGGTTTTTTTTCCAAGAGACTGCCAAATTTCTTCGCAGAGATGGGGGGTATAAGGCGCTAAAAGTAATGCCTGCGTCTCTATGACACGATTTAAAACCTCCCTGTAAGGATTTGGATTTCTTCTCAGATACCACTTCAAGCTTTTCTGGAGATCAAAATAAATCTTTTGCAAAGCACTACGAAATAACGTTGCATCCATAAAAGAAGTTGCTTCGTTGATAATCCTCATTATCTCAGCATCCATCCAATTGTCAATAGCTCTTCTTTCTTTATTTCCTGTATTATAATGTTCCTTTGCAAATTGAAGCAGAGTAAACAATTTTTCTCGGATTATTTCTGCAAACCCTACATCAAAATTAGGATCATCCAAATCTTCTCCTCCATTGAGCATGGCAAATCGTGAAGCATCCGCGGAATATTTTTTCACCGCATCCCGAATAGTAATAAAATTCCCTGAAGATTTCGACATTTTTTGCCCATTCACCATCGTCCACCCATTGACTCCAATGCTTTTGGGCCAATATCTCTCAGGAAAAATAGCAGCATGATTAAAAAGGAAGAAAACCAAATGATTCTGAATAAGATCTTTTCCTGAATTTCTGAAATCGACAGGATACCAGTAGGAAAATTCTTCTTTCAACTTTTCTATGTTTTGTATTGCTGGTTTTTTTCCCTTGTCTAAAAACAGGTAATCAAAGAAGACATCATCAATCGTATCCAGAGGAATATCTTTAATCAAATGCGCAATAGTGTAATATGCCATATAAATAGTAGAATCAGATAGGCTTTCAATAAGCCATTTCCGATCCCAAGGAAGCCGAGTTCCAATGCCCTCTTCATGAGTACATGCCCACGGCTTAAGCCAATCAATGACATAATTGAATTGATCTCGAGATTTTTCAGGATACAACATAACTTGATTCAAACATTTATGAGTTAACGCCTTCCAATTTTCATTGCCGTAATCAATAAACCACTGGTCCGCAACGATTTTCACCACCGAAGGCGTCAGGCATCTGCAGATTACCTTGCCTGAAAGCTGATAGTAAATTTCCGCAATTCCTTTCTTGATCAATTCTTTGCGGATAAATTCTTTGCCTTCACCCACTTTAACCCCTTCCAGATCTTTTGAGAAGGTTTTCTTGTAGAGAAAATTAAAGGTGGACGAGTAGAAGCTTAACTTATACAGTTCTTTTTTAATTTCTTCAAGTTTTTTCCGTTCATCCTGTGCATGCACGTTATATTTCTGCAGAAAGTATTCAGCAGGAATGCCTTCAATGCCTTGGGTATTTAAAACAGGAATAGGTTGTATCGAACGAACTTCATTAATATCAAGATAATATTTTTTTAAAGTCTTCTCATCCTTCTGTAGGTCGTAAAGCGCAATGAGATCGTCTGCAGAATCAGAAGGTACAGAATGAACAATTCCTGTTCCAAATTCTGGATCTAAAAAGTAGGCAGGTAATATCAAAACTTTCCTTCCTCCAAATACCTCAACCTTTTTTCCTACGAAAACAGAACCCTTGATCATTCCAATCTCTCTAATCACATAATTTTGGTCTCTTAATCGTTCAATAATGGGTCTTCCAACAATCCACCTCTCCCCTTTCGTCTCAATTTCCACATATTCCACATCAGGATTAATGTAAAGATTTGTAATGCCAAGGATCGTATCTTCTCTTACAGTTGCAGTAATGACGAACTTTTTATCCAACTTGTGTTTAATCAAAGAAAATTCTTGCGGCGTCTCTCCTTCACCTTCGACTCGAGAATGATCCTGTACAATTGTATTGTCTTTTTTACACCAAACTACAGGGAAATTTCCTTTTATGACATAGCTTTTTTCCTTGAGTTTTCTAAATTGCCATTGAATAAACTTATCATAATAAGGATTAAGCTCAGAAGTGAAAAATTCACGTCTCCAGTCGATAGATAAACCTAAAGACTGGAGGTCGCTCTTTGCTTCTGGAGGGAAATATTGTATCCAATATTCAGGATTTTCAAACTTTTTTATTTCAATACCGGAAAAGCCTAAAGAGTTCATAATCTCAAGCTGTTTCGGCTCGCGCTCCTTTATTCTTTTAGCTGCATTAACAATAGGAGAACCAGTAACATGCCAACCTTGGGGGAACAAGACATTAAACCCTCGCATTCTCTTGTAACGAGCAAAAACTTCAACTCTTGATAAGGTATACATATGCCCCACATGAAGAAAAGCATTCATGTAAGGATAAGGAAATGTAAGGAAGAACTTCTTTTTTTTCTTGTCAACCTGGGGTTCAAAGATCTTTGCTTCTTTCCATTTCTTTTGCCATTTCTGTTCGATCTTCACGAAGTCCATAACCAATACTTTTACGCGAAGTTATTTAAAGATTGCTGTAAGAAAATGAGCCCGGCAGGATTTGAACCTGCGACCCCTTGCTCTCCTCGTTCCGTAGAAGGCAAGTGCTACTATCCAGGCTGAGCTACGGGCTCGTTGTGAAAAATGTTAGGAAATGTTTTTATAAAAGTATCTTAAAAGCAAAGGATTAAAAAAAGAAAATGGTTTCATGGGCATTATGGCTAGGTAGCCAAATCCGGTTAAGGCAACCGCCTGCAGAGCGGTCATTTGAGGGTTCAAATCCCTCCCTAGCCTTACCATTACATTTCTATATTTTTACGCAAAATTTATATATTTGTAATGGTAATATAATAATATGAGAATTATTACAAGAATAAAGGGGAAAAAATCCTATTATTATTTGCAGCATTCAGTAAGAGAAGAAAGTAAAGTGCATACAAGAGAAATCTATCTCGGTCAGACCATCCCTAAAAATTTAGAACAAATAAAGAAGAGGCTGTTGAAGGAAATAAATATTAACTTATACAAGAAGTTTGAGTCCATTCAAGGGCATTTTCAGACTGAATGGAGGAGAATTCCTTCAAGTGCGAAAGAGCAAGAATTGAGGAATATTGCTATTGCATTCACATATAATACCAATGCTATTGAAGGTTCAACTATTACTCTAGCAGAGACGCGGCAGATCATCGAAGATAAGGTGGCGCCAAATAGACCCCTCAGAGACATCAAAGAAACAGAAAATCATAGCAAAGTTTTTCTTGCGATGTTGGAAAAGAAACAGAAGATCTCCTGTAAACTATTATTAGAATGGCATAAGAATATTTTTTCTGAGACCAAACCAGATATTGCGGGAGGACTTCGTGATTATCTGGTTCGTATCGGACCATATATCGCTCCAGATTGGCAAGACATTCAGAGATTAATGAATGATCTTATGAAATTTGTTCATCAGAAAAATATGAACCCTGTTGAGTTAGCGGGAAGAGCGCACTTTATTTTTGAATCTATTCATCCCTTTGGAGATGGTAATGGCCGTATTGGGAGATTACTAATGAACTATATACTATGGCATACAGGTTACCCTATGCTAATTATTGAATACGCCAAAAGAAGTTCATATTATAAGGCATTTACTCATAGTGAAGAGGGATTTTTACAATATTTTATACGGCGATATCTTGCCGTGCATAAAAAAAGGTTAAAATAATTCAACCTATGTCTATTTATTTTTGTATTACCAATCCTCCCATGTAATCTTGACTAAATACTTCTTCCCCCTTATAGAATATTCTTTCTGTTCCTCTAAAGTCTTTGACATCACCTTCACTTGTATCTATGTAGGTATAATCTCCTTCAAATAATTTTTTTGGTCCTCTAAATGGCCTTTCCTTCTGTACTTGGAGTAATGCCTTTTTTAAGAATGCAAATGTTTGTTGAGCGAAGTTTTTATTTCCATGATGTTCAGGATGCATCCCTCCACTGTAGGCCATTACCCATATGGGGTCTCTCTGAAATCGTACTATTTCTTGCCCTGGTGCAACGTAAAACCCTGTATAGCTATCCCTATATTCCCATTCATTTTCTCTGTATTCTAACTCTTTGAATCCTGGTCTTTGGGGCGTTATTTCTTTTCCATCTCCAGCATAAGTTTGTCTTTTAGCCCTCACTAAGAAATCTACTAATTCTTCTAAATCAATGTTCCCTGGCATACTCAAGTAAGATTTCATAAGAGTTCACTTCTGGATGTGTTGTCAAGGCATTGAAATCAAAAAGGGAAAAAGAAGGGTTATTCCTTCTTTCTAAAGATCAGCCACAGAATGACAATCGCTGCCACAACCAGCAGGATGTCAATCAACACCCAAAATACGGTGCTGCCAACAAAGTCCTTGATCCTATCCTCTGAAGGAAGGATTCCTTTCTCGACTGCATAGACAACAGATTCTGTGGCAACAGTCTGTCCATCACTTTCCACAGCAATCAGTGCACTGTAATCTCCTTCTTGCGCTTCAGGCTTGACCTTGACATTCAAAAACACAGTTGAGGTCTGTCCTTCATTGAGTGTCAGAACTTTGCTGGAAACAGGCTCGGCAAACTCCTCAGCCTCTTGCAAGCTTACTGTAAACGACTTCAGCATGGCTGCAGTGTTCGTCACTCTCACTTGAATGCTGACAAGATCTCCTGCTTCTGCAGTGAAAGAGGTCTTGGACAAAGTAATGGTGGGTGTCGAAGGAGTAGAAGGCGTTTCAGGCTCTTCCTCTCCACAAACATTGTTCACCTGCACCACTTCGCTGTCGCTTGCCTTGTTGTTGTCATAGAACGTTCTCACCTGGATTAGATGAGCGCCTGGTGAAAGGCCTGCAGGTACAAGAACGTCAAACACTTCGCTTCTGCTGTCATCCTCGTCAACCTGAATATTACTGATCTTCTTAGCATAGTTGAGCGTTCTGCTTTCCACTTCTACAGCAGTCTCGTCCTCATCAGACTTTCCTAAGTTGACAAACTCGACATTGACTTGGAAGCTAGTGTCCTGACACGTGATTTCGCTTGGATCCACAGAAATAGATCGCAAGCTAATGTCGTGGCTTTCCCGCTCTATCTCAAGATCAAAGGAAATATCATCTCCGTGTCTCGCTCCGTGAATATCTTTTCCTTCAGATCCTAAGTCGCAGCCCGTAGTGCCATCCTTTGCATCTTCATCAAAGGTGAGCTGGAACGTAAAGCTTTCTTCACTATCCTCAGCGATATCCTGCTCATCAGTATCATCATCAATATCTAAATCTTCTTCATCACTGCAGTCCAGTCGAACTTCGGTATTCTCGACTTCAAGGTTGCTGTCCTTGTCTGCTCTATTTTCAACATTGACGTCAAAGTCCAGCACATCGCCAGGCTTTAATTTATCAATATTATCATTGTCATCAACACTTTGCTTGTTCTGACCATTGATCTCCACATCCACATCCTGCAGTTCAAGAACGTTTTCTCGCTGCATAAAGAGAGGAACATCCAACGTAGAACCATCGCTAAAGGTAAAGCGTGCAGTGGCAACCCTGAACGCAACTTCTCTCAGGTCCACATTGACTGCATCTAATTTCTCTGAAATTCTTCCCCGGATCGTCACAGGCAATGTTCCGCCAGCACTAATAGTTTTTCCTGTAGAAGCAGAGGTATCGCTAAGATTAACATCTTTCGAAGTAAAACCAGAAGCAAGAATGAATTCTACTTTACTAATCGTAATGGAAGTGGATCCATTGTGAGAAAAGGTAAAAGAACCGTCATCAAAAATATCAAACTGATCTTCATCATCATGCTCAGGATTGCTTGCTTCCTGGCTTCTCCCACCCAAGGTAGGATTGTTTTCATTAAAGCTTTCTTGCACCGTGACAGCGCTGACTGCGGCCGCGCTAAATGCAAGGAGCAAGATGCTCAACAATAGTACAACAATGTTTCTCATAGTATAACCCCCGTTTGCTACTGCTATGGTATGAGTAATATGTAACCATTCGCCAATGGATACACCTATTTAAAGTTTTCTATCAAAGCTCAAAGCCGAGTAAGGATAATAACCAACCCAAAAAGAAGGACGAGAATGCATCCTCCCACCAGGATGAGGAACCATAACGGCGCTGCAAGGAATGCATCCAAGAGAGGTAAAGGCTTTTCCTCAGAAGCTTTTCCTACATCAACAAAAAAGTCTTTGCTATCAACAACCTTTCCTTCTTTCAACAAAACCAAGGATCCACTGTAGCGTGCTGCATCAAGGGGATCCTGCAAAGCAAGTTGCACAAACATCGTCCGCTGTCCGTGCTCAAGCTGAACTAAAGGCGTGCTCAAGGATTCGGCAAACTCCTCAATGTTCTGCGCTTCCACAGAGAAAATGCCTGCGCTTCCCTGATTGCTAATCACCACCGGAATGCTCAAGAAGTCTCCTGCCGCAGCAGAAAATACAGTAGTGGACACTTGTAAACTTGCACCGTTTGCAAAGACAGGGATGGGCTTCTTGCAGGAAAGCACTTCTAAAGGAAGACCCATGCTCACAGTTTTCCCATCATAATGAATGACAGCATCAAAAACATGCCTGCCTTCACGCGCATCTTCAGGCACCATAAACTGAATCCTGCGGGTTGCTGCATTGTTCTCATCAGAATCAAATTCCTCCAAGTCAAATGAAGCAGTGCGCTCGTTAATCTTTAATGCAGCAGTGCGCAAGCTGAAATACACATCTTCCAGGTCTTCATCCCCGATATTAATGGCATGTAGCATGGCCGTGGCAATGCCTCCGCAGGTGACTGCAGAGGGCTCAAACCGGGTTTCTTCTCTGTCAAAAATTGCTTTTTCATCTTCCAGTTCAATATCAATGCTAATACTCTGCTGATGACAGTTGTCTCGTTCCCGATCATCATCAAAAGCTTTGACAAATAATCGATAATCTTGGTCGCTTTCAATTCTTCTGCTATCCACAGGAATCTTAAGGGAAAGTTCAAAATCCTCATCATCCCCGTCATCCACATTCATAACTTTAGAAGAAGCCCCCACAATCTCTTCCTCATCTCCAAAAAGAAATGCTTCTACTTTCATATCAATGTCCCTGTTTCCCTGGTTCTTGACATTCACATCAAGGGAAATGGTTTCTCCAGGTTCAAAATCGTCTCCATGATCAGGCTCTTCAATCTCCAAAACAAGGTCATCTCCTGCGATGCCAAAATCACAAATTACAGGAGCTACTTCAACTGCAGCAGCAACGCTTGCTTCCTCGCTTCCTGATGCAGCAGTGATCGTTCCCTGATACGTGTTGAAGTCCAGATGGTTAGCTGCAGTAACCGTAACAGCAATAAGCTTGGATTCCCCAGGCCCCAAGGTTCCGGGATCAGAAAACTGCAAAGTCAGTCTATCTCCATCATTATCAAGAGTATCAATCGTATGCCGGAAGGTAAACGAAGTCAAAGAGGTCGTTCCTGTATTCTGCAAGGTGAAATTCATTGATCCCTGCTCTCCTGGTTCTAAAGTAGTGCGAATAGTTGCAGGTGAGATTGCTAATTGTCCAGCGAAGGTGCTAGTCGTAAGAAAGACAACAGCCAACAGGATGGAAAGGATAGGTTGCATCAAGACCCCCATATTTGTTACTATTCTGCCGTTGTGACTAATATATAAAGCTTGTGGAAGAAAAGAAACCGAGCATAGACATTTAAAGAAAAAAACTATCATTGCAGCATGCGATATTACAAAGAGGTGAGTCTTCGCTATGGCATAGCAATAATTCTCGGAATCTTTCCTAACGTGCTGTATAATGTTCTTGCTCCTGTCACACTATATCTCTCTTATCTTGGTTTGAAACTATTCTACAGTCCTGAATTGTTCAGCAATGCCCTCAAGATTGACCATTATACATTGAACTTTGTGCCCGCATGCGTTGCGGTGTCAGCCTATTTATTACTGGCATTCCTTATCCTTACTACAGCCCACATCTCTTGGAAGCAGCGCGCGAAAATGTTTGTGCTGGGAAGTATTCTTATTCTCGCAATGAATATAGTACGCATTGTGCTGCTAGTTACAATCCTAATAGCATATGGAAAGAATTATTTTCAGAACATCCACCTGATCTTCTGGCATATGGTCGCGTCACTCTATGTCGTAGTAGTCTGGATCTTCTTGATAAAAAAATACAAAATCAACGCAGTCCCCGTAGTGACAGACTTTAAGCTCTTGAAAAAGTGGTTGCGTTAATCTTCCTTTTCTAGAATCGTAATAAGAATTACTTTCTAACGAATTCCACATTAAGTTCACGGTCTATTTCTTTCATTATTTCGGATGTTGGTTTTTCCAATTTTTCAGTTTTCCCATGATGTTCTTGACTCTGAGCATTTTTTGAGTATAACAATGACCTAGTCTCTTGTTCGGTTTTTATTTTTTCGGCTATTCTAAGTAGTTATAACCGCTTTGCATATTAAACTATCCCTTTTTTTGGCAGAGGCAGATGCAGGCTCCTGACAAAATGCCACATTGCATACAATTCCAAGGCAAATGGTGGATAGCCCAAGTAGCCAAGGATCGGCATCTCAAAAATTTTCAGAAATCCTACGTACGGAATGGTGTAATTCCATTTGACAATGGCCCAGTAATTCCAGAACTCCCAGAAAAATCCACAAATTAATCCAGCAAGCCCGAGTTGCAAGACAAATCTCCATCTTCCTTGATGCAGATGCCCGATAATAGAGGGGATACCATGCATGTAGTTCAGGGGATCAAGCAGCAAAAAGAACGCAAGCCAGACAAGGGGAAATGCAAGCGTAGGAATGACAAAAACAAGAAGAAAGCATACAATGCCGCAAAGAATCATGCCATGCAGCAGATAAGGGGTGATATGCAAATGTTTCCGATAGTGCACGCGTTTCCAGGTATGCATGGCCTCCAAGAGATGCAGGGTTTCGACAACCGCAGGCAAGACTGTGGCAAAGGAAAGCGTGGCCATGATGATACCGTTGGCTAACGAAGTGGATCCGCTCGGATTGACATAATGCCAGTTTCCCACCTGAAAATTAATGAATTCAAATATCCACCAGAAGACAGCGCTAATAAGGGCAAGTACAAGAAATTCATGCAGTCGCCGGGTTAGGAGTGATCGTTGCTTGATCCGATACACCAGTGCATCAATAACAAGAATGTAACCTATCCAGATGATCGGAAAATACCAGCGTGCAAACGGTTCGATTTTCAGGAGGAAATTCAATTCAGCAAAAAGGATCATCAAAATCCCTAGTAATCCATATTTTCGAAACATATATCACCCCTCCTGAGCAAAAGAACAAGAATAGATTATTAAAGCTTTCTTAAAGAAGGGAAACGTGTGCTGGGTCATGACATATGTCGTGGTCCTACACACTTAAAGAAGGGAAACGAAAACCTTTTTAATGAGATACTATTTTATTCTCTCTGAGGAATCATACACTTTATGAATTTCTCGCCATGGGTCAAAAGACTTATGGTCTTATTTTATTTATGGTGTATAGTGGTTTTTGGGCAAATCTGTTTCAGAATGAAAAAATGAAAATGAATCTGCATAGATCTCAAAATGTATTTAAACAATAAACTTTAAGATTTACAAGATGAAAAACCCAAATACGGCACAATTATGTATCTTTGCGGATGCACATAATACACCATGGTTTCATCAATGCTTGCAACGCGCATCGCAATTTTCAGAGACGCAAATAATCTCATTAGGAGATATCGCTGCTGTTGATACAAAAGAATTTTTACAACAACAAGAGAGATATCATTTAACTTGGAAATATAAAAAAGGAAAAATTAAAGCAGGAGTAACTCAGAAAGATGTGACATGGTTTGATAATCTAAACAAACGAGGATGGAAAAAACAAATGATTGAGTTAGACAATTTCCAGAGCATCATTCATATGTGTCAAGGAAATACAGATCATGCATATCTCACATGGTATAATCCGAGCATAAGTAAAAATCTATTTATCTTTTCGTCAATAACCTTAACCTATTATGGAAAACAAGCAGTTTTATATTTACCTTATGCTTCAGGTATAATTTCTGATCAACAAGTAAAAGAAATCCCTACAGACAAAATTCTTATTTTAAGCCACTGTCCCCCCCTGCCCGCAACAAAAAAAGATTATTATACTGAGCTTTACGAAAACTTGAAAAAAATTTCTAAACATACAAAAAAGATTATATTCATTCACGGACATATGCACGCAGATAATACCTACACATATACTTTAGAAGATTTACCAAGTGTCACCATTTGTATCCCAAAAGCAACCGATTCAAAAGAGGGTATGGGATCTTATCATCATCTTATCCTATTTGATACGAACAATTTTACATTCACAGTCAAAGACTTAAACAGGAATACAATGCAACCCAATGATTTACCAAGAGAATATTATCAACTTGATGAACATTGGAATCAATTCAAGAAAAATAAGATCTAGGGGGTTTAATTACACCAAGCAGTGTTAAGATAACAATTATACACACATAAATGAGAGTAATGAATATATCCTTTTTGAGATTTTGTTTCTTTTTCTTATTAAACAGATTTCTAATTCCATGATGCATTAAAATCAAACCTAAGAGATTTGTAATAATATAACCCAAAACAAAAAATGGAAGAAATAATTTTTCATAAATCCAACTAAATGGAACTGCAAAAAGATAAGCAAGAGGTACATTCACAAAAATATCATTCCACCAAGATAATGGAGATAGAATAAACCCAATTCCAATGAGAAAGGCATGCCAATATTTACGCAAGGACAGTTTCATTTCAGATGGCTCTTGTATTGATAATATTTATATAGTATAATAACTACCTAAAAGAAGTTACAAAATGGAAGGGGATTTACTTTCTTACGAGACGAATTTAAAATAAGTGCAGAAACCTGGAGGGAAGAGATTAAACCATTATATCTCTGTAAACAACAAAAAGATGAGAATACATTTATTGATGATTTTTTGAAAGTTATAGATAAGGAGGATGAGAAAGCATCGGATCTTGTGCAAAAAATGCATGAATTAATAAAAAAAGATATCTCTTCAGTATCCATCTTTTATGATGTTACTACAATATTAGAAAACCTAGCAAAAGATTATATTATCGCAATTCTTTCAAATCAAACATCGTTATATCAAAAAGTCTATGAAAACTCAGAGGTTAGAAGATACATTTCTTTTGAATTATTTTCTCATTTATCGGGAATTAAAAAACCAAATTTTCAGATCTACCTTGATCTATGTAAAAATCTAAAAACCCCACCATCACATTGTGTAATGATAGGAGATAACGAACTACATGATTATACAACTCCAAGATTATTAGGAATGCAATCTTTCCATCTTTCAAGAAAAGAAGCATCTAGCGGATCAAGAATCAATTCACTCGATGAATTAAAAGATTGGTTATGATCTTCATTTGCACCAAGAACTAAAACATCGTAATCACCCCCAAGGTAATCAGGCTCACAATAACGCCTTCAACAAACACTCCTAAGGCAACAGCCAAAAAGGATTTCTTTTTGTTCATGTTAAACAGCCACGAGAGAAATGCTCCCGAATAAACTCCAGTACCGGGAAAAGGGAGAATAACAAAAATAAAAAAAAGCCAGTATTCCCATCCCGTTCCCCCAAGTTTTTTTTCAGCTTTTCGTTTATAGCGTTCTTCAATCCGGTGAAACCAAAGTTCATAGTGCCGAAACTTAATGAAGTGCTGATGTAAGTAATTAAAAAATAAATACACAAAAGGAAATGCCAGCAAACTCAATCCAGACGAAATAAGGAACGCTAGCCAAAGGGGGGATCCACCAGCATAAAGTAAGGGCAAACCTGCACGTAATTCAAAAAACGGCAACACGCTGAAAATAATACCAAATAAAATAAAATTATTCATACTTTCCCTTGCAACGCAATCAGGTCCTGGGTAGTAAGCTTCTTTCCAGTTCTCCATTTTTCTTCTACTGCTTTTGCCTTTTCAGCAATGAGCGTTGCCTCTTTTTTCTTGCGATGATGGATGATATGATCTTGTCTTTCTTTCATTTCCTGCCCAAGCTGTTTTTTCAAGATAATAAACCGATTGTGCTTTTCTTTATAGGTACCGCGCAGTGCATTGAATGCATTCTTCTGTGCAATGAAATATGCAAATGCCTCTTCCTGCGCTTTCTTTACCTGTTCAAATGCTGAAAGCAGCTGTCTGAACCACTTATACTCTTCTTTGCTGAGATGAGACCGTTGTACGACAGACGAAAACACTGTATGTTTATCCAAGGCATCCTTTAATTGTAATTGAAGGCGTTGTATCTGTTCATTCAGATGAATAATTTCAGCCAAGGGAAGATATGCAGCTTTAAGTTTCTTAATATATTCCATCACCCTTTGCTCTTTGTCATAATCATACCCTTCAGTCTCGATGCTGAGTTCAAGCTTCTCAATTTTTTGTTTAAGAGTTTCAGGATTGCCCCTGAATTCCTGCTTCTGGAGCGATGCAGATTTCTGCTGTCGTAGTGCTTTCAGGTGTTCTTTAAGGATCTGCACTTGCTTTCTTGCTTCGTCGCGGGAATGCCGTGCATCCTTGACTCCACTTATTTGCTGGTTCCTTTTTATTCTGAACTGCTTGAGCTGATTGCCAAGTTCCTGAACCTTCTGCTTTAAGGCTTCTTTTTGGGCAAATGCCGCTTCCTTCTGCTGCTGCAAGGTTGCAAGCTGCTTCCTTAAGGGTTCAAACTCATACTGGAGCAGGTGCAATTGCTGGGAAGCGTGCTGACGATCCATGGCTAGAAAAAAGGGAGAATATGGATTAAAAGCTTTGTGAAAGAAAAATTATCAAAGATTTTTTAACTATCCTTAATTCTCTAAGATAGACAAATCAGCCGAATAACGAACTAAGGCCAGCTGCGCTTTCCTCAGCAGATTTCTTCTCTTCCTTCGGCGCTTCTTTCTTAGCTTCTCCGCCAGCTGCAGGTGCAGCCCCAGCCGGAGCAGAAACAACTGCAGCTTCTTTGATAGCCTTTTCGATATCAACACCCTGCAGAGCAACGCATAATGCTTTGATTTGCACATCATCAACTTTCAAGCC
The DNA here is from genome assembly GCA_964365915.1 of Candidatus Woesearchaeota archaeon. Classification (GTDB taxonomy): domain Archaea; phylum Nanobdellota; class Nanobdellia; order SCGC-AAA011-G17; family DATDVL01; genus DATDVL01. The sequence goes on along the minus strand of CAYIRJ010000003.1, from coordinate 29,625 downwards.
AGCAGCATCTGCCACTTTCTTCACATTAGCTTCATTGATTTCTTTTCCCGCTTTATGCAAGAGCATTGCAGTGTAGACCAATTCCATGATTGAGTACCCCCATTGATTCGGATTCTGTAATTTTCTTTTCTTGTCCCTTTTAAAAGTTTCCTTTTCATTTTTATATGCCTGCAGTATGCTGCACAGAGGAAGCTTGTGCTTCTGCTTCTGCCAGTAGGTTTCCCACCGTATCAGAAGTCAAAATCTTTCCCGCATGTGCAACGCCGCGTGCCGCGGCATAGGCTTTCTGAATGAAAAAAAGAATGGTCTCAGGAGCGAAATAGCCAATGTGCACTGCCAATCCAAAGGAATCCTGTGCTGCCTGGGCAATCGCTGCAGTATACTGTTCCTCACTCACTGCCAACACTGCATGAGGCAAAATCTTTCCCTGCTCATACACCAGCGCAATATGCATGCCCACTTTCATAGGCTTAATTTCCATCTTCTGGAGAAACGCTGCAACCTTGTCGGTAATAACTTTCCCTGCTTCCACAACAATCTTGGCAGTCCTGACAGAAATCTTCCCTTCTTTCACTTCAGTCTTCAGTCCCATCTGTCCAAATTCAGCAATCATCGGCCCGGGAGTGAATTTCGTAGGGCCTTCATCAATGCCAATGTCGTAAGGTGCAATTTGCCCAGGCTTTGCAAATGCATCAGTCTTGCTTTTGTCAATGAGCTTGTAAAGCTGGAAAGGATCTTCGCGCGTAAACAATAACGCAGGCACACCCTGAAGCTGAGAAACGATCTGGTCATAATTTTTCGGCTTTAATTTTTCCATCACTTTGATCATGAAATCCTTGCGCATGACCACAAACTCTACTTTTCCTCGCAGTTGTTTTCTGATAATCTGATACGTTCTCGCAGGCAGCCCTTCCAGGTTGGCAAGGCCAATATTGGGATAAGATTTGAAGAGTTGCTCAAGGCGCTGCATTTCTTGCTGTTTCCAGGGATGGATGTGCGGCTTATGCTCCATGCTGCTGCACCTCTTTTGTCTCTGCCTGGATCTTAGGAAGATTTCCAATTTCAACAGCAGGTCCCATAGTATACTTGATCATGACTCGTTCAATGTTGTTTTTTTCCTGCGGCAATACATGGAGAACAGTAGTGTAAATATGGACTGCGTTCTCTGCAACCTCTTCATCCTTGCTCTGCTGGTTGCCAATGACCGCGCGCAGCACAGGCTCATTTTTTGTTTCCAGTTTCACAGTCCTGTGCAGCCTCTGTACTACAGGCTTCAGATCTGCAGTGGGCGGGACAATGCATCCTGCCTTGGGGTTGGGCATCTTTCCTCTTGGTCCTAATACTCGGCCAAAAGTCGCTGCAATCTGTGGCATCAAGGTAGCTTGTGCAATGAAAAAATCAATCTCGCCTGCAAGTTTCTTCATCGCTTTCTTGTCATAGTTTCCAAATTCCGTATTGAGAACGATTTTATCGCAGCCAGCCTTAGCGCTCGTCACCAGTTCCTGTCCAACAAAAGCGCCAATCCTAGCCTTTTTTCCTTTGTCATGGGGAAGCACGGTAAACAGCAGCACCTTGTCAGTGTCCTTTTTGAGATTGAGATTTTTCAGCGTGATAATCAAATCAATATTCTGCACGAATTTCCGGGAAGGAGAATGCGTCTTCAAAAACTGCAATGCTTCAATCAGATGTTTTGTGTCCATGTGCGCCCTCCTACCACAAAGGTAGTCCATGCGGGTAATTTCCTTTTTAGGTTTAACCCTTTATAAAACTTGTTTTTTGTCGTCCAGTAACGAAAGAAATAACAATTAAAACCTTATCCTATTTCCATCTTCATAGATTTCTTTAATGCCTGCATTGCCAAAACGATCAATGGCCACCAATACATCAATTTCTCCATCAGCGGTTTCAATATCGTATCCTTTGCCTTCAGGAACAAAATAATCTTCAATTCCATATCTTATAATAAGGAAGTTATCCCAAATTTCTTCCACTGTTCCTTTAATAAATATTGAAGATGGTCGGACTAAAGTAGGCGACCCAATAGCAACAATTTCCTTGCCATCAAGTGTTAAGCCAACATAAACCGTATCCCCAACAGCAAAAGATGCAGGACCAACAATTTCAAGTTCGCTGATTTCGTACTTAAAGGTAACATAGTCCCCTCGGAAAATATCATAAGGATCTATAGGAAGAGTATGGAGCACTACTTCTGTGCCGGTACGTAAGGTGAATTCCTTCATTCCTATAAAAAGAACAAGAACAAGAAGCCAAAAAACGCCAATGCCAATGAATAAATGTTTCTTCCGCATCATGCTTCCCATTGCGCTTTTAATTGCCTGCGTTTTTTCTCCAGGGCAATGCCTCCAAGAACCAAAATCAACCCTCCTGTCATGAAGAACATCGATCGAGGAAGGAGATCCCAGAAAAAGTCGAAGTACTTTGCTAGAATAAAACTAGCAAACCAGAACATACCCATGTTCACAAGAAAAATATCTCCCTCATTATATCCAATGAGAAGTAAGGTCAATGCAAGCCCGGCAAACACCAGGTTAAAAATGACTGTATAAATAGTAGTTTCAGAAGGGAAGAAGTAAAAGATCATCATCAAAGCAATGATGGCCCCGCTCGCATATCCTTCAATGCCAATAAGCTTGTCTTGGGAAGGATTGAAGAATTGATTAATTGCAGTTAAGATAATGGTAAGAACAGAAAGAGTAACGAATAAAATGACAAAAAAATGAGTCTCTTTTGCTACTTCTTTCACAAGCCCACCCAAACCACCAGAAAGCCATTCAAAGGTGAATAAGAATAGAATAAACATCGCTGCTTTGAGGCCTACGAGACGATAAACACGAGCAATAGCTCCGAGTTTTTGATGCATATAATGAAGAGCCCCCACTTGAAATAAAAAAATGCTAAAAATGGAGAAAATGATAAGAATAACAATAAATTCACTTTCAAGATCTGATAAATACTTCCCCTGAAAAAGGAAAAAGGCAAGCCAAACATAAGCAAGAATTGCAGCGAGCGCGGCAATGGATGGTGAAAGGAAAACATAAACTAAAGGAAGAATTCCGAGAATCCAAATGAGGATGAGCACATGGTACGATGCCTCAACATGATACATCTGCGCGATAAGAAAAATGGATGCGCCAAATAACAGTGCGCCTAAAAACAGAAGTGCGCTCCCGGCTCGAGGAAGATTTTTTTTCTGATAACGAAAATAATATCCCAGATAATAAGAGCCAAAAGTAACAACAAGGAGAAGCAAAATTTTTACGCCATTGGACATCTCTTGCCAGTTTGATGCTATGAAAAGAAGTGCGCCCATGCCGAAGAGCAATGCCCCGATCGTTGAAAGAACAGTAACTAGTTTGTTGGATCGCTGCGACTTTGAATCCGCAAGCATCTTTGCAGCCTGGTCAGAAGTAATCGTCTTATTTTTGAGCCACTGCTGAATCTGTTTACGATCCACCACGGAAGATGAGAAAGAACTATCCTATATAAAGAATTCGCTGTGCAGCAATTTTCTACTAAGCCTATAAACTTGAAAACCAGAAGGTTTTAATACCCCTAGCGTGCTTGAAGAAAAGCATGTTTTTCTCAAGGAAGAAAAAAATCCCTCAGGAAGAATTTGTGGACATCAGGGAAGCCAACAGGGAAAAGCTGACCGTTCGTTTCTTTAAGTTGATGAATGAAGGTGATATGGAGAATGTCAAGGCTGCCATCGCTGAGGGAAAAACCATTGCAATGCTCAATATTGGCTATTTTGGTAACAAGGATCAGCTGAAAAAATGCCTGAGTGAAATCAAACAGGCAGCAAAAACGTTTGAGGGGGATATCATTGCCCTCAATCCCGGATTGCTGCTAATCACTCCCAAAGCAGTCAATATTGAAGGAAGAAATCCAAAAAACCAAGAAGGGGGAACGATCTATGGATAATGAAGACCTGTGGTTGTTGCGAATTGATGATGAAGATGACGACGATGACTTGGATGACGACGATGATACTGAGGATGACCGAGATGAAGATGACGAAGAGACCTAACGTCGTTCAAGAAGATACACCATAAGGCGTTCGAACGCCTCCGCTTGCTGATCAAGGATGGTGAAGCAAAAGCCATTCTTTTCTATAATTTTTTCCACATCAGGCGTCAATGAACTCACCACAACAAGTATTTTTCCTTCAGGTACAAGATGCAGATCCACCTGCTGCAGAAAGCGCGCAAAAATTTCATTGCCAGTTGCTCCTCCTGTGGTGATAAGCCTGCTCTCCTCATCTTCTTGTCTATCCTCAGGCAGATAAGGAGGATTGAAAATGATCAAGTCAAATTTCCCTTCAATTTTTTCAAACAAATCAGACTGGATTGCGGGAATGCCCTGCTGCTGACAATAAGCAACTGCCTCAGAATTGATATCAACTGCAAGAACATCCTTGGTTTTTTCTAATGCAGTTTTTGCCTGGATACCCTGTCCCGCACCCATATCAAGAACTCTTCCATGGGCATATTTTCTTACAAATTTCTGAAGAAGATAGGAATCTTCACGCGGTTCGTAAATCATGGTTCCAAAGCTTTCACATATTCCTCGATTCTGGTAAGGATCGAAGGCAGATAGTATTTTTTGATTTTTTCTTCAAATAAAAAGGGCAGCGATTCAAATTCTGCAATGCGGTACTGGTTGACAATCTTTTCCGCCAGGAATAAATCGCGCAGTCGTTTCAACTGTCTCCGCACATTGGAAGAAGCGACACCTTGCAAAGGCAATCCTGCCTGTTTACGCAAGCTTATTGCTTTTTCTCGAACTTGTTCAGCATCTAACAATTCCTTCGTAGGCTTAGCATCTAATAAAACATGAAGAATATCAACAACAATGTCACGGGAGTCTCCAGTCTGCAGTAATCCCAGGCTTAAGCACAGTCTTCTAATCAGTTCTCGTCGAGGCATATCGATGGGTTTTGAATACTTACGCAAGGTTAATTCTGCAAGGGGAACATCTTTAGCAACGGTTTGCTTCGGCATAAAAAAAGGGAAGAATCATTTTATAAAAACCTTTGGATAAACAAAATATATACTCAAACAATGTATTTAAACAAAGATGCCGTGACAATAAATGCAAAAGCAAGATAATCTTTTAAACATTCTCTTATTATAAAAATAAATGAGACTACGGCAACGTTTGTTAATCGAACGTTTGGTGATTATCGTGTTTCTTGCAGTCATTATTGGTTTCGTAGTAATGCGCTTGACTGAGCAGCGCCAACGCCTCCAAGCAGATATCGCAGAGGAATACGTTGCCATTGCAGAGCATGTGATTCCCGCAGTGGTTGCCATAACAGCAGCGGACAACAATTCCGCATCGTATGGCTCAGGCATGATCTTCCGTGAAGACGGATATATTTTAACAAATTATCATGTCATTGTAAACACCACCAAGCTCCGGGTAATCCTTCCCAGCAACGAGATTTACGCAGCAACAATCATAGGCAGTGACCCTCCCACGGATCTCGCAGTCATCAAGATTAACGCAACGTACCTTCCTACCATAGCCTTCGGAGACTCTGACACTTTGAAAGTGGGGGAAAAGGTATTGGCAGTCGGAAATCCTTTAGGCTTAGATTCCACAATAACTTCAGGAATAATTTCCGCAAAAAATAGAGATCGCGGACCTACAGTATATCGTGATTTTATCCAGACTGATGCATCCATCAACCCAGGAAATTCAGGCGGCCCATTAATCAATGTAAAAGGGGAAGTCATTGGAGTCAACACCTTCATTTATTCCACCTACACCGATCCGGCAGACTCATCGCGCTTACTTCTGAGCAGCGGACTGGGATTTGCAATTCCCATTAATCTTGCAAAGCATATAATCCCATTACTGATCGAGCAGAAAAATATCAGCAGGGGATTTTTGGGAGTAAGAATCACAGATGTCATCCAGTTCAATGAGGAAAAAGGCTATGGAAAGGTGATGCAAGGAGCAAATGTGACTGCAGTCTTCGAAGGAAGCCCGGCAGAGAAAGCAGGCATCCAGCCAGGGGATATCATCCTGGAGCTCAATGGTGAAAAGGTGCAGAGTGCAAATCAGTTGAAAAACCAAGTGGGATGGATAGCAGCAGGCACAGAAGTACTAATCACTATCGAAAGAAAGGAAGATGAAGAAATCGCAAGAAAAAACATTAAAATCATGCTTTCAGAACGCCCTACAGATGTAAATTAACGGACACAACGGTAGCGAATGAAGGATAAGTGTTCTTCTGCCACGTCTTGTTCTGCCTTCAGCTGGTCGCGTGCATAAACAAGATCATCACGCTCATCCTCAAGGTCTTCTTTCTTGCTAGCATTTTTTTCCTCATCAATATCTTCTTCTTTCGTATCAATATCTTCTTCCTTATCCTCAATCTTCTGGTCAAAATCCTCAAGAGTATTCTGCGCATCATCCTGCTCACCCATGCATGCCTCATCCTCGAATACAAACGATCCTTCACACTGCTGGCTTAACAGTAAAAATTCTGCTTTGAGCTGCTCAAAAAGATTTTCCAGCCCATTCATCTCGTCTTCCACCCGGTCAACTTTCTTTTTCTTGTCATCTCTGTCCTCTTCCTTCCGGTCACGCTCATCCTCAAGGTCCCCAAGAGATTGATTGCCCTTTCTGTCTTCAAGATCCTGCTCTGCTTTTTCAAAAGCAAGTTGTGCAAGAACATAACTCTTCTTCTCATCAAGGTAGTCTTCCTGGGACGTCTTCAGTTGCTCGCGCACATGCAGAAAATCAGATTTAATTTTGCTGTAATCACCATTACATACGGTGTCAGAAGCAGTTTCATTCTTATGGATAATCTGATCTTTTGCTGCAGAAAGCATTTGCGCAGTTTTTGTTTCTAGAGAAGAAAGTTTGCTGTGTAACTCCTTCACTTCAAGCTTGAGGGCATCAAGGTCTTTGTTCACATCGGGTTGTTCAACACAGCCGTAAAGAAGAAACAGTCCAACAAGAATAAGCGCAATCCTTGCCTGCATAAAGAAAAGAAAGAAAAAGGTTATTTAAAGCTACGTATCGAAGCAAGCATGTGTGAAATAATTTCTATTGGAGATAATTTTATAAACTAAATATGCACCCGCAAGCAACATGACATATCTCGTGGCATGTCTCTCCACAGGAAAAGGAACATGGAAGGAAGTGACTGCAGTCATGAACCAGCAGGATTGGAAAGGAATCTATCTGATTACCAATCAATTTGGAAAGGAAAAGTTTACTTCTCTGAAAAAGGGAACGGAAATGCTCGTGATGGACTTTGACCAAGACATTGTGAAAATCCGTGATGCGCTGAAGGAAAATCTGAAGGGAAAAATCAAGGACACAGAAGTTGCAGTCAACATCAGCTCAGGAGCAGGCAAAGAACACATGGCCTTAGTATCTGCGCTCCTCCAATTAGGTTTAGCCATCCGGTTCGTCATCCCCTCAGGCAACACTGTGGAAGAAGTATAAATGTTTATATAGCAGCGAGTGCTCAAGATAAGGGATTTTGCAGCTGTCAAAAAATAGGGGGAACAATGACAGAAGAACAAAGACTTTACAAGAATGACCTGAACACCATCTTCGTCGGCTCGCGTCCGTTCATGAAATAAGCAGAAGCTTACATGCGTTACGTGACAGGGGTCGTGATGCAGTTTACTACGCAAGCTGCGCAGGAAGTATGCATTAAAGCCAGGGGAAAATTCATCAGCAGGGCAGTGGACATTGCAGAAGTGGCGTGCAAGCGCTTCTTGGAAAACCAGGTAGAAATAAAAGACATCAAAATTAATAGCGAAGAATTCACCAACCAAGAAAACAAGATCGTCCGCGTTTCTACAATTGAGATATTTTTAAAAAGAAAAGAACCAAACATTTAAATCTTCTTTCCTGGGATGTTTATCGGGAAAAAGATGGTGATTGAGTACATTGGAATCTTCTTGCTGGCATGCTTGGGGATTGTAAAGAGCTCGCAGTATGCAGTCCGTTCCATCGCGCGAATGGGGCATGCTTTGGGCATGAGTGAATTTGTCATCAGTTTTCTTGTCGTAGGAATCGTTTCAACATTCCCAGAATACTTTATCGGTATTCTCTCAGCATTGGAAGGAGTTGCTGACATCGGTTTAGGAACTGTACTAGGAAGCAATGTTGCAGACCTTACTTTGATCATAGCAATTATTGTGCTGGTCGGAGGAAATATCAAGGTAAGCACCAAAGCCATCCGTTACAATTTCTTTTATTTAATCTTAGCAGCACTTCCCATTATCCTTGCATTGGATGGCATGCTTTCACGCATGGAGGGATTCATTCTTGTCTTTATCAGCGCAATATTCTTCTATCATATCTTTCAGGAGGGATATCACTTCCACAAAGTCAACCATCAAACGAAGAATAATGTTGTGGTGCATGTATTCATTTTCCTGTTAAGCATTGGAATCTTGTTTATCAGTGCACAGTATGCAGTGGAATATGCAGAAAAATTGGCAATTGCATTTTTAATACCGGAAATTTTTATTGGTTTGATTTTATTGGCACTGGGCACAACACTGCCAGAATTCATTTTTGGTTTACGTGCCGTACAAGAAGGCCATGGTGAGATTGCATTAGGAGACATCTTGGGGAATGTCATTATTGATTCAACCCTAGTGGTAGGAACAATTGCATTGATTCAACCCATTAAAGTAAATCCTTGGATCATCGCTTCAGTAGGTTTCTTCATGGTACTGGGAATGTTCGTTATTACTACATTGATCGAAAAAAACCAAGTCATCCGAAAGCAAAATGCAGGTTGGTTGATTGTTATTTACTTGGGATATGTTGTTACCAATCTGCTGCTGCAGTACTACATCTAAAGATATATAAATCTATGAACAAGGGTCAACAAGAGGTGATAGGAAATTAATCATCAGGGAAGAGATCTTTTCTTTGTCAGCAAAGAAATCAAAATACTGGGAGGAATGATCCTCGGCATTCTCTTTATGGGGACTATCGGATATGCATTGCTGTACAAGATTACGCCGGCAGAAGGAATCATTCGCACCGTAGAAGCATTGACTTTTTCTGGACAAAAAGAACAAGGTACTGCAAGAGTATTACAAATACTGATTCATTTATTCGGAGTCATTATCTTTTGGTTTGCATTATGGACGTCTTTCGATTTGATGATCGAAGGGCAATTTACAAAATATTTTACAGGAGTGAGAATTATGGAACGCATTAAAAGAATGAAAAAACATTATATCATCTGTGGTGGAGGAAGGGTAGGCGAGCATATCGCAGAGTTGTTGACAAAGCAGAAAAAGAAGTTTGTAGTAATCGAGAAACATGATGACCTAAGCGAAAATCTCATGAAAAAGGAATTTACCATTCTGAAAGGCGATGCATTGGAGGAAGCAACATTACTCAAGGCAGGCATCAAGCATGCGGAAGCGCTCATTTCCGTGTTGCCTGAAACAGAAAAAAATATTCTCGTTACCTTGACAGCAAAGGAATTGAATCCTGGTATTAAAATCTACTCGCGTGCGGACAAGAAAGAATACGTAAAGAAGCTGCGCAGGGCAGGAGCAGACTTTGTTTCCATGCCAGAATATAGCTGTGCAGAAGAGATTGTGGGAAAGATAGGATGACTAATCAAGCAATTTACTATGAAGTTCCTTTCGTGTATCATCCATCATTTTCTGTGTACTTTTCTTCAATTTTTCTTTTAAAATACCGAATAATTCTTTCATAAGGAAGAACAGAGAAAATGTTGGATTCAGAAATAGAAAACATATTACCAAATATCTCTTATGGAAAAATAGAGGATATTGCCTTCCAAATACTACAACAAAGACGAGAGAAAAAACAATAGTGTCGATGGCCGGATTTGAACCGGCGACCCCAGCCTTATGAGAGTTGCACCATCATTGTCTGTGCTATACCAGGCTAAGCTACATCGACAGATAATAAATCCTTAGAAAAAGCATTTATAAAAGTATAGATCAAAAAAATTTTCGAATACGTTCTGCCATTATTTTTAATACTTCAGGACTCATAGAAGTTGCAGGCCACATCATTAGATTATCCCCTGCACGTCTCGGAATAAGATGAAAATGGAGATGAAAAACTTCCTGTCCAGGCCTTCCATTATTCGTGCTGATGTTCATACCAGCAATGCCCAATGCTTTTGTAAGCCGTTGAACAACTTTCTGTACGCTAAGAATAATGTGTTGTAAAACTACAGGATCAACATCAAAGAAATTTTCATAATGTTTTTTGGAAATAACCAAGGAATGCCCTTCGCTGACTTGTTTAATATCCAAGAAAGCAATGCTATATTCATCTTCATAAAACGTGGAGCTCGGTAATTCTTTTTTTACAATCTTGCAAAAGACGCAATCAGGCATAAAATAATAATAAGAAAGAATTATTTAAGGATTATGAATGGACTGAGTGGGAATTGCACCCACGGCCTTACCGTTGCGAACGGTATGCTCTGGCTAACTGAGCTATCAGCCCATGAATAAATCTTAATTTAATCTTTTAAAAAATCATCGTAAAAAGTATGGACCGGTCGGGACTTTCCGTGATTGCCACATTTGAACCCGAAGCATCGCGCAACATAGGTAATTCTACTTGCCATGCGCGCAGTTTCAGCGATGAAGCTTCATGCTTATCATCTCTACCGGATTGACTTACCGGCCCATAAGAAACCAAATTCAGAAGACTATTTATAAGAGTTTTCCCGCTTTTTCAAAAGTAATCTCTTTGTTCAATAATTTTTGCAAGGCCTCTTTCAAATCGCTAATCTTCACACGAATCTGTTTTTCAGTATCTCGATCTCTCAGTGTCGCATCATTATTTTTCAAGCTATCATAATCAATTGTAATCGCATACGGCGTGCCTGCTTCAGCAGCCCTTAAATAACGTTTGCCAATGCTTCCCGCTTCATCATAGTCCACAACAAATTCCTTTTCCAGCAATATTTTGACTTCAAAAGCGAGCTCAGGCAATTTATCCTTTTTCATTAAGGGAAATACAGCAACGTCAATCGGCGCAATCTGATAAGGAACTATAAACATGCTTTTCCCTTCCGCTTCTTTCTTCTTAGTATAAAACAAGTCCATCAATGCAAAAACAGGGCGATCAGTGCCAAAAGCAATTTCTAAAATATGCGGAACAAATTTCTCTCCGCTTTCTCTGCTTGCTTCCAGTTTCTGCTTTGAAAATTCCGCATGCTTCTTTAGATCATAATCTGTCCGATCATGCACCCCGCAGCATTCAGTCCATCCAAAGCTGTTCAATTGGACTTCAATATCCCATGCGTCCTCTGCATAAAATGCCCGTTCCTGCTCCAGGTGCTGTCGAATTCTAATGTATTCTCTCGGAATGCCAAAAGCTAAAAATTGCTGATAAGCCAAATACAAACACCAAGCATACGCTTTGGTTTTGATATGCTTATGTTTAATTGCATCTTCTAAAGAAATAAGTTCAACTTTTAATTTCCTTTCCTGATGATGGCTGGTATACAAAGGCAGTTTTTCTTTTTTTACAGCTTCAAACTGCTCCCAGCTATTTTTTTCTTTCGGGTCAACAAAGAATTGCGCTTCTGCCTGGGTAAATTCCCTCATACGTAACAAATGCTGTCTCGGGCTGATCTCGTTTCTGTAGGCTTTCCCGATCTGAAACACTCCGAAAGGAATCTTCCTGAAATAATCTTTCAATTGTTTGAAAGGCAAGTAGGTTACGGTAGCAGTTTCCGGTCGTAAGCTAAAAGGCTTTCCTGCAACTTCAGTTTTCATCAGTAAACTATAGATCCTAATTTCATTTCTGAATGCACCTTTGCAACTTAAACAGGTGATCTTATGCTTTTGAATGAGATCTAATAATTGTTTATCTGTCATACCTATAGGTTCAACATCAGCAACTTCTTCCACAAGTTTATCTATTCTAAAAACATTTCCACACTTGCTACAAGTAACGATTTTATCTGCAAACGTATCTAAATGCCCAGAAGCTTTCCAAACAATATCCGGAACTACGGTAGGACATTCTAATTCTCGCAATCCCTGTTGAAAGAAAAGCGTTCGAACAGACTGCTCAACCTTATTTTTCAAGAGCTTTCCCAAAGGACCATAGGCATAAAAACCCGCAACGCCATTATAGATCTCTGGAAAAGGACCATACACAAATCCTTTATTCTGCATAAAGGCATGAAGATCAGTTAAAAATTGCTCATTGCGCATGTCTTTCTGACCGTTTCAATTCTTTTAAAGATGTCGGAAGATATTAAAAGGGTAAAAACGGGACATTTGCTACAGTATTCAAAAAGGAGGAGGAGAAAATATGCCAACCCAAGGATATTGCGTAAAATGCAAAGCAAAGGTAACCATTAAGGATCCAAAAGAAAGTAAAACATCAAAAGGAACCAAGATTGCAAAGGGAAAATGCCCTACCTGCGGAACAACCGTCTGTAGAATGGGTGGGATTGTTAAGTAATCCCTTCTCTTATTTTTCTAAGACTTCAAGTGCATCTTTCACATTCACAATCTGCGGATGCTCAATTCTCGGACAAGCAGTATTCACCCAGCATTCAATATCAATAAAGTTCTCAAGCTGTCCAGAGTCAAGATTATCGCAGAAAAAGATGTAACTTTCTTTCTTCTCCCCGAGCTTTTCCTGAAAATCTAAAGCTCTCCTGAAGTTCCCTTGATGCGGCTTCACAGAAACAATAATCCCTACTTTTTTTGCATGCAAGAATTTTAAAATCTTTCCGCGTTTCTCTTTTTCATACCGTTCCACCTCTTGCTCATCAAGTTTCGAAAATTCGTTCGTAAAAGGATTTGCTATATACACAGGTTTTTTGGTATGCCAAGCCACTCCGATCGCATGAAAAGGAGCAGATCCAACATAGAGATAAGCATCCATCGCTCCTGCCTTGTCCACATTATAAAAATTGCAGCCAAGCACCTGTCCAACAACAGTGCTTCCAGGAATCTTTTTCTGCACTTCCTTTAGGCGATGCAAAAATTGCACCGAAGCAACAAGTCCAATCTTCTTCTCAGGAATCTTTACTTTTTTTAACACAACATCCAGATCATGTGTGCTGCGCGCAGCAATGAACATCAGTTTCATTTCTTACCTTTCAGCTCTTCAACCGCAGCTTTCTCTGAAATGATGGCAGAATTTCCAGAAGGATCTTCAATGATGATCTTCAAGGGAACCTCTCCAAGCTTCACTTTCCATAATTTATTCAAAAGGTTCTTTGCAGTTTTTTGAGCAGACTCATCTTCATCATTGTTTTTTTGTTCTTTCAGCACTTCTTCAAAGCGTTGCAACACTCCTTCAATATTGCTCACATATCCGTCAGCAACAGCGCCAGGAACAACACTCATTTTCAGCTGCGGAATAGTAATGGTTGCAGTAGAAGATTTGACAACACGGACCTGCAGATCTTTCACACTTTCAATAGTGAAAGTAACTCTGCAAGGATCTTTCGGTTTCTCAGCTTCAACATCTGCTTGCTTAAAATCGCATGCAGTATTCGTGCAATGCATCGAGAACAAGTAGACTTTTCCGAAATAGGGAACTTCCTTTTCATCTTCAGTCAATGTAAGTGTCTTTTGCAAGCACATCGGACAGCGTTCACCAGCAATTTTATCCATGAGAAATAAATTAAGAAATTAGTTTATAAGATTTGTGCAGGAAGATGTCTAGTAAAAAATCACTCTTCAACTTCTTCTGTACTCTGGCTTCGATAGACTTGCGCAAAGCTCGGCGTCACCACAATCCAGTCTTCCCCAAAGCCTGCAATATCCCCTTCAATCGCATCGCAGGTTTTCTTCAGTTTGTTCACCGTGCGTTTCAATTCAACAATGTCCCTATCTTTCAACGTCTTGATGTTAATCAATGCAATCGTGTATCCTTCTCGCAATGCATCCAAAACATCTTTAATATCATTGAAGTCTTCCACAACATAAGGCTTCACAACCACTTTGGTTTTCTTTCCAATATCTTTAGACGTGTCAATTTCCACATACTCATCAGCATATTCAGAAAGGTAGTCTTGATTCTGCTCTTCAAAGCCAAGACGTTTCTTAAGATTAGCCATAAAACCCATGCTGTGACACCTATAAACGAAAATCTAGCTAGGAAGAGTATATAAACATTTCTATCAAAATAATTTTTAAACACTTTCTAAGTTGCTGATGACTTCCCAGATTTGCGTGCGTGTGTGCGCAGGAAGATTCGGATCATTGCCAAGGTCATCCAACTCTTGAATGATGTGATCGACCTTCACTCGTTTCGTGCGCACCGTAGGCTCCTGCAAAATGACAGTGGCTTCGCGCACTTTGGAGCGAATGTTTCTCGGAACCGTGTCATCCTGCTCAATTTCGCTTAAGACAACAAGCACTTCATTGATATCCATGAGTTACTCCGGTTGTAAATGTTTCACAACTTCCTTATGTAATGCATCAAAGCGTTCTTTTATTTTTTTCTCTTGCTTCTGAAGATTATCCATGCGCAGCTGCAGAATTTCTTTTCTGCTCTCCAGGTCTTTTTTCGCATCATCACGCGAAGCAGCGACCATTAAAGGACCAACAATTTTGTACACCTGCTCCTTTGTTTTCTGCACTTCGTTGAGCGCATTTTCTATTTCAAGCAGCTGACTCTGGAAATTTTGTTTTTGTGCTACAGTAGACTGCAGGGTTTGCTCAAGTATTTGAAGTTGTTCCATTTGTTGTTGGGTTTCGGGAGAGATTTTCATTCTGCAGGTAAAGTAGTGGGAATCATGCGGGGCTTGAAAAGAATTTTCGATCCGCAATAGGGGCAGCGGATCTTCTTTTTGAGATATTCCTTCTTAATTTGCTTGTCACACTGGAAACATTTGTAGGTTGCCATGTTAAATGCTGTATGCATTGCCTGCAAATTTAAGATTACAGGTGTTGCATTGCCAAATGCCACTTGCAATTCTTTTCAATGTCAGTTTCTTGCAGTCTGGGCATTGTTTTTGTGCCTTCAGTTTCTCTTCAACTTCCTGAACTTTTCTGCGGAGAGAAGCCCCATAGCGCGCGCCGAATCTTCCTGCAGGACCTCGTTTGTTGCGTGGCATAATGCACTCTTGAAAATAACAAGAACAAAAGGCAAAAGACGATTTTTAAAGGTTTCTAATGAGGCTGCTAGGATTTGAACCTAGATCTCGAGCTGCATTGCTTTCTTAAGAAAGTCCCAAAGCTCGAAGCTTAACCAAGTTGGCAGACAGCCCCAATGAATACAAGAAAGAGTAAAGGTATTTAAAATTACTTCTTGCCTTTCTTTTCTGCAGGCTTCTTTTCTTCAGCAGCAGGTGCAGCAGGTTTTGCTCCAGCAGAAGCAGGTGCTCCAGGCTTAGCTTCCTTGCCAACTCCAGGTTTCGCAGCTTCCTTCCCTTTCTCAGCTTCAGCAGCAGGTGCAGCAGCGCCCTCAGCAGCAACAGCAGTCTCAGCAACCACAGGCGTCGGTAATGCAGCAGCTGCTTCAGCAGCAGCTTTTTCCAGTGCTTTCTTCAGTTCGTCATTAATCCTAACAAGATCCTGTTGAAGTTGTTGTAATTTTTCCATGCTTGCTTCTTGAGGATTCTGAATAAGCGAATCATAGACTCCTTCATTCACGGCAACAACAGCATCATGCGCTTCCTTGCCCTCAACCAAAACCCCCATCGATCCGCAGGAACCAATCACTTGCTTCACAGAGGAATGTAAATTTCTGGAAAGAAGAGTATCATGCTTCATTTTCGCAACTTTAATTACTTGTTCCATGGCCATGTTCGCAGCCTTCACGCGATTAGGAGTCCCTGAACCTTTCTCCAAGGAAAGTTCTTTCCTGATCAGCTCAGTCATCGATGGGCTTCCCACATCAATGGTGAATTCTTTGGAGGCAGTGTCAATATGCACTTTCACAGGAATCTTCATGCCTTTGAACTCAGCAGTCTTCTTGTTGATCTCTTCCATCACTTTCGGAATAGGAATCTTCATGGGCCCTAATTTTTGTGCGATCGCTGCATTCGGTGCAGCCTTCCCTCCATCCACAATCATTTCAATCGTTTCCTTCTTCGCCATGGTTACTCTTCGTCTTTCTTCTCTTCTTCAGTTTCCCTGCGAATCACTTTAACAGAATCTAGTTTCACAGTAATAGGAATCGGCACCGCAGCTTCCAGCAGCTCAACAACCACTTCTTCCTTGCCAAGATCTATTCTCGTGACTCTTGCTTGCTCGCGCTTGAACGGCCCGGCAATGATTTCCACAATGTCGCTCTTCTGGATATTCATTTGCATCTTCGTCTGCTCAAGCATGGGCTCGATTTCCTTGTAGTCAATAGGGCTTCCTAAAATGCCTCGTGCATACGGCACGCCATGGTACGCCTCTTCCAATGCCTGTCTGCTTTCTGCCTCGACAAAAATGTAGCCGCGCAGTCCATGGGCGCGCACTAAAGAATAGACATGATAACCTTTCTTGATGGCATTCGAGCTCAAAAAGTCAAACACCTGGTCTTCTCGGTTTGCGGTGGTGCGCAAGGTAAAGATAGGCATCTTAAAACACCAAAATCCACGCAATTTGAATAATGAATCCAATAATGCCAATGAGGGCCATGCCTAGGGCAGAAGCTTTCAAGATAACTTTAAGTTCATCCTTGCTCGGCTTCTGGGTAATTTTGAATACGCG
>CAYIRJ010000003.1:0-12837 GCA_964365915.1 Candidatus Woesearchaeota archaeon | reverse complement strand
TCAAGATAACTTTAAGTTCATCCTTGCTCGGCTTCTGGGTAATTTTGAATACGCGAACGCATTCATTCATAAAAGCTTTAAGGCGATCTAACATAAAGTCAAGGCTGGGATATTGCTTTTTAAAGTTTTGGGAGAAAAAATATTCTATTTGTATGCTCATAAAGAATAAATATATAAAAAGAGAACAAAAAATATCAACGATAGAAATAAAGGCAACAAATATTTCCAAGGATGTCAAAGATCAAGACTTTGTACTTCCAGCAGAAAGACAAACTTAAAGGTAACTAGTTAAATCAACTTTATTCATTTCCTTGAAGAGATCTTCTTTTTTGAAAGAACGAGGAATATAAGCAACTGCTACCTCGGGTCGATAAAAACCAATAGGGGGAACAGAAACCGCCATGGGTTCAAGAAGGAGGTCATGCTTCACAGATGTTCGAATACCTTGCACAAGAAAAAGATCATGCAAAGTGATTACTGATAAGCGACAGGATTGAAAGCGAGAGCAAAATACACGAGTAGCAATCTCAGCAATGTCGAATGCAGCAATTTTATTCAAGTTTTTTCTCATCCGTTCAGGAAGTTTCGGTTGATACGAGAAGGTATGATATCCAGAAAGAGAATTCACGACTGCCATGATCTCAAAATGTCCCATTGACCCTCATTCCAAAAATTGAATTCCCAGTTCTTCTTCCATTTCTTTTCTCGCACGCTGGACTTGCTTTTTCTTCGGCCCGAATATTTGCGGGCTCTGCACGCCAGTCACAATAATCAAGGTACGAAGCATCTTGCTTAAGTCATCAGAAATTTGCGCTCCCCAGATAATGCGAGCATTCTCGGAAAGCTTTTCAGAGACAGACTGCACTACCTTTTTCGCCTCTTGCAATGTCATATCCGGTCCTCCAGCAACATTAATCAGCGCTCCCGTAGCTCCAGTAATATCCACATCCAAGAGAGGATTGTTAATTGCTTTGCCCACTGCTTCCACTGCCCTGTTCTCGCTATCGCTCTCCCCCACACCAATCATGGCAACTCCTCCTTTCCCCATAACAGTCCTGATATCAGCAAAATCCAAGTTCACCAGTCCTGTTTTCGTAATCAATTCTGCAATGCCTTTCACCGCGTTGGTCAGAATCTCATCTGCAACTTTAAATGCAGTATGCAAAGGCAAATCAGGAGCTAATGCAAGTAATTTATCATTAGGAATCACAATCAAGGTATCCACAATATTTTCGAGTTTTTCCAAACCCATCATCGCATTTTCATATCTGCGCTGTCCTTCCATTTCAAAGGGAATAGTTACAATGCCAATTGTTAATGCTCCAACTTTCTTTGCTTGCTCTGCAACCACAGGAGATGTTCCCGTGCCCGTCCCTCCTCCCAACCCGCAAGTGATGAACACCATGTCCGCCCCTTCCAATTTTTTCTTGATATCATGTTCTGATTCACGTGCAGCTTCCTCTCCGATTTGCGGAATGCTACCTGCCCCTAAGCCTTTGGTAATCTCCCGACCAACAAGAATTTTCACATCTGCATTCGTATACAGCAAGTCCTGCGCATCAGTGTTAATAGCAATAGTCTCGCATCCCTTGATACCCACTTCAAACATCCGGTTAATGGTATTGTTGCCTGCGCCTCCGCATCCCACCACTTTGATCTTGGCTTTTTGCTGAGAAAGCAATGCTTCCAGTTCCTCATCAATGGGATTATGCACATTCGGAAGGTGCTGCTTTAAGGAAATATCAGAAACAATCTTTGCTTTCTGGATAATCGAGTCCATGACTTCACCTAGTGTTGCACATGCAAAAGAGGCATGCCCCTATTTAAACTTTTGGAGCAGGAATTGTTTTTTTCTTTTCTAGAGAAGTTTCTTTGTTCAGCTCTTCTTTCTTGAACGTAACTGTGGTAATGACAGGAATCAACGTAGTAATCTTCTCCGTCAATATTCTTTGCAGCTGCTCGGGGAGTGCTATATCCACATGCAATTCAGACCCTTTGAAAGTGTATGGCAATCCGGGCATCAGGAAAGTAATCAAGCATTTGAGTTTTTCTTCTGAAGAATCAATACGTTGATGAATGGTGAAGGTATATTCTACGTCTTTTCCTGCAAGAGGATGGTTAAAGTCAAGAATGATCCTCCCTCCAGAAACACTTCTCACCGTAGCGAGCATCCCATCCAGATTAACATGCAGTCCAGGTTCTGGCCGGATTTTGTGCTCATGAAAAGCATGCATCGGAACCAGTCGAAGAAGCTTCGGATTGCGTTTGCCAAAGGCCTTTTCAGCAGGAATCACAACAGTGTAGGTCTTTCCTAATTCTTTTCCCTTGAAGAATTCGTCCAAGCCTTCCACCACATGCCGTTCCCCAATGCAGATTGTCAAAGGCTGATATTTTTTTTCAGGATTATACAAGTGAAATCGCTTGGCATCAGACTCTTGAGTAATATCAAAAATTTCTTCCGTCTCCTTGACTTTTCCAATGAAATCAAGGGTGATAAAGTCATGTTCCTGCAAAAGCATATGGCTGTCTTTGGGCAAGTCCTTTTAAAGATTGTGGGAAAAAGTTTGTAAAAAACCAAAAAGAAAGTTTTATATATAACTTGTCATTACTGACGAGTCAATATATCTGGGGAACCAATGACGTGGCGGGAAAAAATCGATCCAAAATTACGGCAGCAAATAGAAGCACAAATTGCCGGAACTGCTATTGCCAAGAACGCATACCTGCATGCTGACGATCCTGCAGCTGCGCAATTGTGGGTTGCTGTTGCAAATCTTGCCCAGCAATGTTTCGAATTGAAAGTAGAAATTGCAAATATTGACAACGCATTGCGCGACAGTCTGATGCAGCGGCAGGCTGCAAAAAGTGTAAAGACAATAGCAAAAACCAGAAGCAAGAGAAAGAAAGCAGTGAAAAAGGCAAGGCCAAAAGCAAAGAAAAAGCAATTCGTTCTTCTCAAAGAAGCGTAAGTAACTTTTTCATTCACCCAAATCTTTTTAAATTCTCTTTCGGCGTGGGAAGGCATGGCCGAGGATACCAAGTCAGTAAATGCCGTGGATATCAAGCCAGGCAGTTACGTTGTTTTTGATGATAAAGCATGTGTAGTCAAGGATGTGCAGAAATCAAAGCCAGGAAAGCACGGGCATGCCAAGTGCAGGATCATGGCAATTTCAGTAACTGACGACCAAAAAATCATTAAAATCATGCCAGGCCACGATCGTGTGGAAGTACCGTTGATATCCAAAAGAGATGCGCAGGCATTAAGTATTGTAGGAGATAAAGTCAATGTCATGGATTCAGAGACATACGAAACGTTTGATCTCAAGATTCCAGAAGAGTTAAGAGGTCAGATCAAAGAAGGAAGCGCTATCCATTACTGGGTCGTGCTTGGCCAGAAAGTGATCAAGGCGGCAAAGTAATATGGCAAAATTTCCCGAAGCTGCTGCAAGGTTGTTCAAAGGCGTATTTGTCTGCAAAAGATGCAAGACCAAGATGCGGACAACACCGCAGCGCATCCTCAACAAGCAGATTTTATGCAGGCGCTGCGGCGGCAAGGCATTTCGTGCAATCAAAAAAGAGGCAAAGAAATAAATGAATTGGGACTTAGTATTTGCAGTCCTATTCTACGGACTAATTATTTGGTTTTTCTTCGCGAAGCGTGAAAAGTGGGAAGTGCAAGGCAAGATTATTGCACTCTACAAAACACAAATCGGCGTCAGAGCCATGGATATCATTGCAAGGAAAGTACCCCTGCTACTGCGGATCTGTTCAGGCATCAGCGTGGTGATAGGTTTTCTCGGCATGGGACTCATATTTTATTATCTCGTCATTGGCACTTACCATCTGCTGACCATTCCCAAGGCAATTCCTGCAGTTGCTTTTGTACTTCCAGGAGTGAGAATACCAGGCCTTCCTGATCTAGGATTCTGGCATTGGATTCTCGCAATCTTTGTGGTCGCAGTGGTTCACGAATTTTCCCATGGTATCTATGCGCGGTTGTGGAAAATACCATTGAAGAGTTCGGGCTTTGCATTGTTCGGTCCGATTTTGGGTGCATTTGTAGAGCCAGACGAAAAGCAGATGAAAAAACAGAGCAAATTCCGTCAAATTGCAATCTTTTCAGCAGGATCATTTTCAAATGTTTTACTTGCACTGGTAACAATTCTAGTGTTGCAGTGGGGAACCGGTCCATTATATAATAATTTTTATGAAACTACAGGCATCCAGGTGAATAGCATTCTTCCCCACACACCAGCAGAAGTAGCAGGTTTGCAGCCCCCCATAGTCATCACAGCCATCAATGGCATGCAAACAACGAATGCAGGGGAATTTTTCAACGCATCAAAAAACATACAACCGCATCAAGAAGTGACGCTCAAGACAGATAACGGATCATACACACTGGTTGCACGGGAGCATCCGGAAAATGGAAGCAAAGGATACTTAGGCATTGCTGATTTCGAGATACGTACTGACATTCAGCAGGCAAAAAAGGAAAAGTACGGCGCTTTCATTCCCAACGCAGTTGCATGGATACACATGCTACTCTTCTGGATTTTCATCGTGAGCTTAGGTATTGGATTATTCAACTTGCTTCCTCTCGGTCCGATCGATGGAGGAAGAATGTTCTACACAGGGCTAGGCTATATCGTGAAGAAAGAATCTCTGCAAAAAAGGATATTTGGCGCAGTGACCTTGTTTTGCTTACTGCTCATTCTCATCAACCTATTTCCATACATTTGGAAATTATTTGTATGGATTGGAAAGCTGTTTCTCATAAGTTAAGTTTAAATAAATTGGCGCATTCATGCAGAAATGCTAATTGATGTGCATACGCATCTGACACTTCCAGCATTTGATCAGGATCGCGATACAGTAATGGAAAGAAACAAGAATGTTCTAATCATAGAGAACGGTCTATATGCCGAAAGCAATCTGCAAGTGCTTGAGCTGTGCAAACGCTATGCAAATGTGAAAGCTGCATTGGGTATCTATCCTACGCATGCGGTAGATCTTGCAGAAGAGCAGTTTTACCTACAGCTGAAATGGATTAAAAAGCAGAAAAATCAGTGTGTTGCTGTGGGAGAGATTGGACTAGACCTCCAGGAGATAGAGTCATTACAGTTACAAAGGGAACGTTTCATTCAGCTGGTGGAGTTGGCAAAGAAAATGCACAAGCCAGTGATTGTACATTCAAGAAAAGCGGAAAAGGAAACAGTGGAAACGTTGCAATCATTAAATTATAAGAAAGTGATTATGCATTGTTTCTGCGGTAATATGAAATTGGTGAAGCAGATCGAAGATGCAGGATGGTGTATCACAATCCCGTCATTGGTAATAACCTCACAACATTTCCAGCATGTTGCAAGTCGAGTAAACATCAATCAATTGTTGACGGAAACAGATGCTCCTTACCTGAATCCCGTGAAGGAAGAACGAAACGAACCGAAAAATGTAATGCATGCAATTAAAAAAATTGCAGAGATAAAAAAATTAGAGTGCGATGAAGTGGAAAAAAACATTTTCATGAATGCGCAGAAGATGTTGCTGATGCGCGAGAAATAGAAAGGTTTTTAAGGAATAACGTGCACTCAATTACATCATCAATCATCATCCTTGAATTAAAAAAGGTGAGGTGAAAATCAAAATGGCAGCAAGAAAAAGAAAAGCATCGGCAAAACGACGCTCAACAAAAAGACGAAAAAGATAAATAATTCACAGATTATTTCTTTTTTAATTTTATTTTCCCATGAACAATCTCGATGATGACTCCTTCATCACCGGGATTCAATAGGAAAGAAGATTTAATTTTGTCGTGCACGCCAAAGGTCTCATGAAAGTGCCCTGATAGCGCAAGTACCGGCTGCAAATCATCAATGAATTTTCTGCTCGAGACGCATCCACGATGCCCGCGCTCCTCATCAAGAAAGTCAAGCGCAGTGTTGTAAGGCGGAGCATGCGTCACGAGAATGATTTTAGCTTTGTGCGGTAATTTCTTCTTTAACTGCAGATGCGCCTTTTCCAGTACAGGTTCAGTAAAACTAAACCCTCCACCGCCAAATCCGAAAAGAGAAAAATTATCCTGCAAAGGAAGCAGCTTGAGATGGAAAGGAATAAGATGGGAATACTGTCGAGAAAACTGTAAAAGTCTGTGATAAGATTCGTGGTTACCATGGATAAGATACAATGGAACGGAAAACTGTGTTCCGAAAAAGTGCATCACTTCTTCAATCTCCATGCTATAGGAAGTAAAGTCTCCGCAGCAGATGCAAAAATCAACATTTTTAGCTTTGTGTGCAAGCAGTCGTAAGGTTTTAGGGTGTGCATGGACGTCAGTAAATGCAAGGATGCGCATTCCTCAAGCCAGTGAAAGGAAAGTTTTTATACTTTGTTATCAGAACAGTAAGAAATGAAGTCCTTGTTTATTCTCGGTGTCGATCCTGGCACCACGATAGGGTATGCAGTGCTGGACATTGAGGGAAATCTTATTCGCCTGAAAAGTGCGCGCGATCTTTCGGTGGAGCGTTTAATCCAGGAAGTCAGCAATGTCGGAAAGATTATCATCATTGGCGTCGACGTCAAGCACAGTCCGAAATATGTGGAGCGCATCTGCCGTATTCTTGGCGCAAAACTGTTCAGTCCGCAGGAAGATGTGAAAGAAGGATTCAAGGACAGGCTCACAGAAAATTTCCGCGTGAAGGATGACCATCAGCGTGATGCACTCGCTTCTGCATTGATGGCATTCGGAAGAGTAAAGGAAATGTTCTCTAAAGTAGATCAGCGGCTCAAGGAAAGAGGAAAGGAACATTGGAGTGATGAAGTGAAAATACATGTGCTTCATGGATTGAGTGTAGATGACGCATTGCAGCGGTTGGAAAAGAAGGAAATCATTCCAAAAAAAAGAAAGCGCGTGCGTTCTCCTCCCAAAACTTCTCGCATTGCAGAGGAAAATGAAGCTTTGCGCAAAGAATTGCTAGAAGTCAGAAGAAGATACGAAGGCATCAGAAAAAAGTTCATGGAAAGCAAGGCAAAGATTGACAACATTGTAGAAATCAAGCTCAGGAAGAATCTGGAGATTCAGAAGAGAAACATGCAGGCAACAGTCAATCAGTTAGAAACCATGCAAAAGGAATTGGAGGCACTAAAAAAGGACATCACCCTGCTGCGGGAAGTAGTAACGCAGACTCCCAAAAAGGAAGTACTCAAGCACTTCCCCACCTTAGAATTCCATCATATGAAAGATCAGCTTGCGGAAGGGGAAATGATTGTGGTAGAAAATCCGAATAAATGGAATGAAAAAAGCTTAGAATATCTGGAGCAATTAGGAATAGGGGTATTATGGAAGCAGCAGCCCAGCCATCAGTTACAGGCGCGCGACATTACCTGGATCGAGTTGAACAAAATCCCATATAAGGAAGTACAAAATTTAGTAATAGCAGAAAAGCACCGTATCGAAAAGGAGCGAGAAAACCATGAATTGCTCAATAAAATCGTGCAGGAATATAAGAAAAAAAGAGGAACGCTTCAGTGATCTGAAGACGGGTCTGCTTCAAGATACCCCTTCATAAACCACAGCCCAACAACGTCCCCGTCATCAAGATCTTCTAGCTGCTCTAAAAGTTCCTCATCCGAGACATCCAAATCCCTCATAGATGCACCTCCTCATGCAAAGGCAGATTGCATAACTGCATGCTCGTCAGCTCCTCAATGGTTTTCATGCGCAGGTCATTGCATCTGAAATGCCGCGGTTCCTGCAGCAAGGTCCTCCACCAGTCCATGTCCATCCCTACCACCTCCTCGAATACAGTGAAAAGGCAAAAAGAAGTTATAAGCATTCGGGGGGCACTTGTCGAGTATGTCCAGTGACCTAGGAAGGCAGTAAAACGCCGTAATAGACTTTGGTAGTCCTTCCGGGATAAGCAGAAATAGTCTTTTTCGTGATTATGCGCTGTTTCGCCATGACATCAATCTTCCGGTTGAAGGTTCGATACGTTTTCTCTTGCCCGTGTCTCTTGTAAAGCGCATACAGCTCAGACATCGTGATTCCCGAATGGTTTTTAATCAATTGTAGCAGTTTCTGGTCATCCTCATTCAAGCCTGCAGAGGAACGAATTTTAAATCCAGAAAGTTTGGTCAACGCAGATTCTGCATGACGCAGCTGAATTTTTCGAGAAGAGTGGGATTCTGCCTGCTCCCCTGCCTCGCGCAGCAGAAAAAGTCCTGCTCGGATATCGCGCAGCGCAAATGCCTTTTGCACAAGCAAGTCAAAGGCATCTTTCTCAAACACATGAGGCACAAACGCATGATGCGCTCGCTTCTGCAAGATCTGGTACGTTTCATCAAAAGTATACGATGCAAAGACAATTTCCTCAGCATGCAGCCGGGAAATGATGCGGTCATCTAAAACGCTCAAATATTCAGCATCATTAGAAACCAGCAGCAAGGATATGGGTAATAATGATTCAAGCAGATGGTACAAAATAGACTCATCCAAGATCTTGTCTGCTTCATCAAGCACAAGTACCGCGGATTTTTTGTTGATGATCTTGGCAATCTCCTCCAGCAGTTCTCCCACCGTGCGGTTTTGCACAAAGGTGTATCCTAAAGCCTCGCACAATGCAAGCATGATTTTATGCGGGGAATCTTTTTTCCAGCAGTTGATATACACAGGAAAAATCTCCTGGGTCTCTTGCTCAAGTTCCTGCAGTAAATAGCGGACAGCCAAGGTTTTTCCTATGCCGGGACTTCCCGTAATGAACGCGTGTCTTCCGGGGCGATGCAAAAATAAAGGCTTGATGCAGCTCGCGATCCATTGCTGCTCGTTTTCTCTTCCTTCAATAACAGGAGGAATAAAATCAGGGTCTAAAACCCCAATATCAAGAAATAAGGATTCATCCCCCTTCAGCATGTCTTTGAAAAGATTAGGCATACTGCTCTGAAGGAATGCTGACTTTTATGCTTTTCTAAAAAGCAAAGAAATTTAAAGGTTTGATTGCCTGAAAAAAGAATAAGTATGCTAAGAAAAGAGGCTCCTGACTGGGTAAAGGCAATTGCGATCGTCGTAGCATTAAACGCTCTTTTTAGATTTTTAATTTTTCCTTTTCTCAGCAACTTTACTACAATAAACCTTTCAGATGATCTTGTTCCATTAATGGTACCAATATTTTTTATTGGTATGATTTTTGCAATGGGAAGTGGTATTGCAGTCCTAATCGCTTCTGCATTGTCCGCAGTAATATTCTGTGCAATTATTATATGGATAACAACGAACTTATGGAATGGTAAAGATTGGGCACGTCAGACGACAATAACCCTAACAATTTTAAGCACTACTATTTCAGGAACGAGCGTCTTCTTTTTTTATCCTATGTATCCTTATCCTATGCACCCTATATTGACTTCTGGTTCTCCTGAAGTTCTAGCCATAGCATTCTTTATACTAATCACAATAAAACTAAGTATTCTTGGAATTTTATTTTTTCATAAGCCTACTGTAGCTTACTTTAAACAAAGCCAATAAGAAATTACTGGAGCACATAAATAAACCGCTCGATAGCACTTCTCGTATGGTAATATGGAATAGGCAAGGAAACAGTATCAAGAGGCTGCGCAATCTTCCATCCACCCATCTTAAGGATATTATCGATATCCAAGCTCACACGTTTGTTCACTTTAGTCTTAAATCGGGGAAAAATAAATACCACTTTTCCTCGAATCACTCTTCGTAATTCCTGTAGTGTCTTGGTATACAACACAGTCAGTTCTTTCTTCAGTTGCTGCGCCTCTGCAAATCCCATCACTGTTTTCACATAAGGTCCAAGATAGGGCTCGGTAACAGCACTGTCTGCCTGTCTGATAGTCCTACTCACGTGGGTTGCATCTCCACGAAGCACCTTCCACAATCCTTGATAAGAAGTTCCCAACCATCGCAAATTTTCCTGCGCGTGCTGCACCATCAAAGCATCGTTATCCACACCAATACTCCGAATGCCCATCAAGCTTGCTTCCTGCAAAACAGTTCCCAGCCCACAAAAGGGATCAAGCAACGTTTCTCCTTCTTTCACCTGGCTAAGATTAATAAGAATTTTTGCTAATCGTAAGGAAATAACACGTGCAGCTGCAAAATGCGGCCTTTGTTCATCGCGCTCCTTGTAAAGCCGAGGCTCGGAAATCGCAATAACTTTTCCCACATCCTTCCCTGCAACAATCACTTCCACATCAACCCGAGCAGACCTGCTTGGCTTCCGTTCTAAATGTTTTTTTCCAAATACTCTCAGTCCTTGATCGCGAAGGCTACTCCGCAGCTGAAATTCGACATCATGAACAAGTTCCATATCATCAGTAAAAGCATTCACACTATAGGAAACTTTGTTGCTCCTTCCCTTGTAGATACCTTCAAAATCTTCAATAATCTGTGCGATCTTCAGCGTCCCTCCTAACCGTTGCATAAAATGCTGTGCATCAAAGTGCTTACTTTCAATCAAGGCATAATCCTGCGTAAAGTGCTGCACAGAAAAAGGAATCTTGTAGGTCTGAAATAAGCTAGCAACTTCAAGCAAGCTCAGTTGCGGATCCCTTCCTAGAACAAAGAGAAAACGTTGCATTTTCTGAGAAAGCAATCAAATCCTTATAAAATTATGGGCAAAACCTGCGCTTGGCCGCAATCTGCGATTCGAGAGTAGGAATCAAACCTTTGCGCAGTTCCTTGATGCGCTGAGAAAGCTCATCAATCTCTTCATTCAGTGCCTGCAGTTTCAATTCATCCTGAGTAACCCGTGCTTCCCTCAGTTTCTTGCCAAGCTCTTCTTCCTTGGTTTCCTTTTCAGCCTTCAGTGCTTCCAACTCTGCTTCCAGAGCGCTAATGGCAACGCGGCAGTCAGAAGTGAGGAATTCTTCTTCTGAAATGTCTGCTGCAGGTTCTATCGTAGTAGCTCCGGTAATGGGTTGCGTAGGACTATTGCTATCGCAGCTTGCAACAAGAAAGAGAAAAATGATGACAT
The DNA here is from genome assembly GCA_964365915.1 of Candidatus Woesearchaeota archaeon. Lineage (GTDB taxonomy): Archaea > Nanobdellota > Nanobdellia > SCGC-AAA011-G17 > DATDVL01 > DATDVL01. The sequence goes on along the minus strand of CAYIRJ010000003.1, from coordinate 1,837 downwards.
AAGGAATAAGTTTCATAGGTACCACTGAGAGATAGAACTTATTTATAAAGTTTTGCTGGAAAATGTGTGCACAACAATCCCCTTGAGATCCTGCTGCAAATTGTGCTGCGTCTTCTTCGCCAGCTCTCCAGAAGTAATAAAAAAGAGGGGCATCTTTTTTCCATGGGCCTTATTGTAAGCCAGCATCAGATCTGCATCGCTAATTTTTTTCTTATTCTTGGCAACGAGGTAATACGTCAACATGCCTGCCTCGCTCGGAATCTGCACAATCAGTTCAAGATCTTTATTTTTCTTGACAGATTCTTCCTTAATAATCTGTATTTTTCTTTCCTTCAGATAATCAACGACCTGCTGGGAAAATAGGGAGTCCGATGTTTTTTTCTTTTCCAAAGATACAGGCAAGCTGCTTTGCAATTCCGCAGGTGCAGGAGATGCAGCCTGAGGTTGCTCGATATAAGTGCTCAGTACAATACGCTCTGCCTCGCTGTCAGGAGTCAAATGCCACTTCCAGAAAAGTTCTCCCTGCTTGTTAACCTGAACTGTAACCGGCACTGCAAAGTCCTTCAAGTTCCGCAGCGCAACACGAATCGAAGGCTCCAGTTCAATATCACGTAAGAGTTGGTGCTGCTTCAAGAGCGCATATGCCTCCTTCTCCTTCAAAGGAAGATAGGAAAACAGCACGTCAAGGCGCGCTTCCTGACCCTGAACATAATACACCGAGCTTCCTCCAATCTTGGCAGAACTAGAAAAGACCTTTTTTTCACGCATCAGATCACTTAAAACAGCGCCTGCAAAGAATGTATCTCTTCCTGTTTCCTTTGAAATCTGGGCAGGCAGAACAGGCCCGCTTCTCTTCACAATATCAAGAATCCGCAGCTTCAATTCCTCTCCCTTATCCATCAAAGAAAAGAAGCAGCAGTATTTTTTAAGCCTTACTAGACATTTGCCCTGAGAATGTTTATAAGGAATTCTTTCCTCTGAAAGGGATGCTCAAGGAACAAATCGATGCATTCTATCAAAACCGGGAAAAATCAAGAGTCCGGGAACGCACGTTATTCTATGTTACCGACATTGCAAATTGCCCGCGTGCAGTATTTTTTGATTTTAAGAAATATCCACGCAAGCAGCAGGATCCCCGCATTCTGCGCGTCATGCACAACGGAGACTTTGTCCATCAGCGTCTTGGTACGGTACTGAAAGAGCAGGAAGTGTTGAAAGGAGTATATGGTGAAGACATTGAAGTGTCGCTTCCCTATAACGATTTGGTACGGGGCCGTGTCGATGCAATCATAGAACTACACGGCGAGCAGTGGATTATTGATTTCAAGAGCATGAACAGCTTCAAGTTCAAGTCCTTGCAGCAGCCAGAACCCGAGCATATCCAGCAGGTGCAGATCTATTTACACTTCATGAATCTGAAGAAAGGGTTGCTGATTTATGAATGCAAGAATACGCAGGAGATCAAGGAGTTTGCGATTGACTACAATGAAGAACTGGTGAATGCGGCGCTTGCGAAATTCTATGTCCTGCGTTCGCAAATAGAGCAAAATATTATTCCTGACATACCCCCAACAATTGAGCAGTGGAAATGTGACCGTTGTCCTTTTTTGGAATCCTGTAAGAAGATAGGTAATCCATTCTATCCTAAAGAAGCATCCACTGGTTGAAAAAAATTGAGAGTTAGGGTCGTGTCCACTTAAGTTCTAAATAGGTTACATCATCCTCTACATCAACAACAGCCAGCAATAAGCGTTTCCTCGTGGAATGAGCAACTCGGTTTTTGGCAGAGAGTTCAAACCAGCTGAACTGTGATCCTTCATGCACAGGATACACAATC
>CAYIRJ010000002.1:0-54066 GCA_964365915.1 Candidatus Woesearchaeota archaeon | reverse complement strand
CCGCGCGCCTTCAGATATTCCTTTGCCAGAATGTAAAACACCAATCCTAAGCTTTTCTTTCCTTTGTTGTTGCAGGGAATGACCAAGTCAACATAATTGCTTTCATTATTCGTATCGCACAATGCCACCACAGGAACCCCTACAGAGACCGCATCTTTCACTGCGTTCTTCTCAGGCCCAGGATCAGTAACAACAAGAAGCTTGATTTCCATAAAGTTATCCAAATTGGAATTCGTAAGAATGCCCGGAGGATATCGTCCAACAAATACTTTCGTTCCTGTCACCTTGCTGAACATCTTGGCAGCTTTCCAGCTGTTCTCCCGCCTCCCAATCACGAGAATCTGATCAGGGGGATATTTCGCCAGGAATTTTGCTGCAATGCCGATGCGCTCGTCAATCTTCTGCACGTTCAAGACCGTTAATCCATCAGGCCTGATTTTATAGATAAAGGGTTCCATGTACTTGGTTCTGAACTTCGTTCCAATATGCAGCCCCGCTTTCAGATATTCTTCTAACGGCACTAAAAGATTCTGCGAAGGTTGTTCAGCAACTGCTTGCACCGGTTCATCAGCCATAGAGCAAGCAAAACGAAAAAGATGATTTATAAAGTTTGTGACCAACGATTTACAGGTGGATGATAGCGAAAGAAACAATAGAAAAACTTTATTCATTTATCCTTATAGTCGCACGGTAATTCTTGAAGACATAATATTCACACCACAAAAAACAAAAAAAGAATCGTACACAGGAAAGAGATACGAATTTGAATTACGAGAATATGATACTGAAGAAAACCATCAAGCACGGGTATTTTTTGGGGACTTTCATGCCGACTTACATAAGACACTGGAAGCACTAACAAAATCTCTGCGGAACAAAAGATATACACGCATCATCGTCTATCAGAATGAGCAGCTCCCAAAGGGGGTAGGATTTGCAGATCCATTCTTTGGCAACAACCTCGAGAATATTTCTGAACAAGAATATCAAGAGGTAGTAAACGCATTACAAATAAATGAAAGCACCAGAAAGTAACAGAAAATAAAAAAGAAAAGAATTTAGAGATGCCTGCGCATCCCACGAACTAATTCTTCCCCTTCCTTCTTCAATCCCAATCCCAAGCCAATGCCCAAGGCAAGCGAAATGCCCAAGGCAAATGCTCCGACAATAATAAGGAAGGTATTCTCTAAGAAGCCCACTTCAATCCCGATCTGGCGCAGGGAAACAATCGCTACAACAATACCCAAGATCCAGCTCAGGACTTTGTTGGCTGTTCTCACCCCTTTCAAACTCGTATGCTCGTTAATGGTGGCATACAAGTAATGGATCCCAGCAAGTCCAAACAGGAAAATTAATACCCCTCCAATCAGGCGAGGTAACCACAATGCAAACCGCATCAGCACTTCAGAAAGCGCACCTAAATTCACCAAACTCACCGCAGGAGCCAAGAACAGCACAAAAATATACCATTTGACAATTTCACTCACAATATTGGGAATATGCACATGCCCCACAGCCTTGCTGAGTTTTGCCTTCCTCATGTACTCATGAATCTTAAGCTTCTCTAAAAGCACTTTTGCAGCGTGTCCTAAAATAACACCCACAAACGCACCCACAATGAGAACGACAATTGCAGCAATTAAACTAGGAATAATATCAACAATCTTCACCCAGATCTGCTGTAAGGGAGAGACAATCGCAACAGCGGTATCAGATAATAAGTTCACCAATGTTAACACCTCCGGTTTTCCAAAATGATTTGGATAGAATAAACACCGGGAATGATTATAAAAACTTTCACAATCATTGTTTCGGGGTAACAAAAAGAACCGACAGAAAAGGCTTATATACACGCAATATATGAATATATATGGGACATATATGGTCAAGGCAATGATTAATATTCAGGAAAGAACCAACAGGGTACTGAATGTGGTCAAGGCAAAATATGGCTTGAAGGACAAGTCAGAGGCGATTGATAAGATCACCAATGAATACGAGCAGCATTTCTTAGAAATCAGGCTGCATCCTGAATATCTGAAAAAGACGGTAATAAAAAAACAGAAGGGCATCAAAAATCTTGACGAGTTGCGAAAGTACATTGAAAAGTAACAAGTAATCTACGGCATCGGCCTGCGGATCGTGATAGGCAAGATCTCAGCATTGAACTCTTCAATCGCAATCTTCACAGGATTATGTGCCAGCTCTTTAAATTTCTCTACATCCATGGCTACTAAGATCGGAGCACCCATAGCAATCTGCAATGCTCGCGCGCCCACAATGCGCGCTTTTTCATATTTAGTATATTCTTCGCGTTTCATTCCAGCACCTTCCGCAGGGTTTGCGCCTTCTCCCTGGCAATGTCAATCATCTGAAAAATATTTTCTTGCGTCAAAGCAGCATCTCCCCCTTTCTGCAGCGCACAGAGTTTCCCATCAGGCAAAGTAAACACACTCAAACGCGCATCTAGCGTTCCCCACTCTTCAATGGTGGGATCCACAATGAACAGGTGCTTAATTTTTAAAACAGTAACTCCGACAGGCAATTCTTTCAAAGGCAGTTTTTTTTCTGTCTTCTTTTTGTAATCAATAGTAAAAGTCTTCTCATCCAGATGCGGAAAGCGCACATCCTTCAGTGCTGCGCATGCTGCTAAAGCGCAGGCATCAAAAAGATTCCCCGCATCATTCAAGGGATAAATATCAATGAAGACCACCCAGACTTTCTCTCCCTTGGTAATGCATAATTTCTTCATGTCCAATACTCCCGACTCGCGAATCCCCCGATCAATCACACGAGAAAGTTCAATCGCCTCGATCTGCGGCGGTCCTGCCTCAAATTCAGGATTGCTTAAGGGAATAAGCTCCACTCCCACCATCAGCGCGCCTTCATCAGGAGTGTCAGGAAAAGGTTCGCCCATTTCCATTTTTACTCCGGCAACCACTTCAGTAGATCCGATCTTCACGCGCGCAGATCCTTCAGAAGATTTGGGAGAAACTCCATATTCAACAGTAACAGGCTTTCTATAATCAAGCAACCCTCTGCCATCTTCGCGCATGCCTTTCTCCAGCAGCGTGATCAAATGGTCGCGGAAAAGCTTAGTGCTATTGCTCATGAGAATACCTCTTGCGCAATGCTGCTGCTTGAATCTCACTAATTTTCCTGCACGCTGCAACTCCCAGATCCAATGCCTTCTGAAGCATCTCCGGAGAGAGAATGCCATCCATTTGCAGTAGCGTAATATCTCCTGTTCTCGGCAGTACTGCCAGAGGAATGTCCACCACACCCAAATCGCAATCTTCATACGAATCAATATCCAATAAGAGATCCTTTCCTGCAACACCCACAGAGACTGCGCTTACCAAGTCCTTCATCTGAATGCCCGCGTCTGCAAGCGCAAGAGCAGCAGCGCAAATGCCAGCACAGCGCGTGCCTGCATCAGTCTCAATGAGTTCAATAAAGACATCAACCACCGCATTGGGATATTGGGAAAGATCTAACACAGGCATCAATGCTTTTTGAGTCACTAAACTAATTTCCTTGGCCCTTCGGTTGCCGCCCGGTCTGACACGTTCTCCTGCTCCGGAAAACGCGAACATATTGTAATTGCAGCGCAAAATCCCTCGCTCAGGATTCTGCAGGAACTTCGGATGCAGTTCTCTCGGTCCATACACTGCAGCATAAGCACACGTATTCCCTATTTTGAACATCGCGCTGCCATCCGCACGCTCAATAATTCCTGTCTTTGCTTCAATAGGCCTGAGTTCATCTGCCTTTCTTCCATCTTGACGCTTCATCATGATGCACGATCCAGAAATTGCGTAACAGTATCAGTCAACCCCTCAATATGCGCCTTCTCTTCCACAAGCTGAATGGCGCGCAGAGCTTTCATTTCTTGTTCAGGCTCTCCAGAAATCCAGACTCTCCCATTCTGCCCTACAGTAATTCTGCATCCTGACTTGTCCTTAATCAAAGTAATCATGCTTCCTTGCTTACCAATAAGCCGAGGCACTTTAGTAGAATTAACCTGGATGATTTTTCCAGGGCCCAATTTTCTGAATCCAGGACCGCGCATGCTGAGATCAACGCTACCACGCGTGACTTTGCTGACTTCTGCAACAATATAATCACCATGACCAAGAATCTTACTGAGGTCAGCTCCCCGGTCAACAAATTCAGCAGTATCGCGTGAAGAAAGCACTGCATCGTTCGCGTAATTGATGTCAACAAACCAGTTGCTGAAAGTCATATCAATAATTTTTCCTATCACTTGGTCTCCTTGTTTAGGGATATATTTACCATTCAGAGGGACCAGCTTGATAAGCCTACCATCGACATGCACTAATCCTACACGAGAAGCAAGGATATAATCTCCATCACGATACGTATCCTGCGCAGGAAGAAAATCCATGCCCTTTACCAACATCTGGCCAGGAACAGCAATGTCTTTAGATTGTATTAATAATTCGCCCATAGCAAATCACGTGTGGTTGTTCTCCTCATCTCTCGTCAGAATACCCTTTCAAAAGACCATTTAAATAGTTTGCTGTTTTCATTTCCTATATGAAAAAAACAGTAAAGGCAATAGATCTTTACAAAAGAAGAGTATGAAGAAGGATTAAAAAATTTAAAAAAAATTTGGAAAAAAAAGTAAAAATACGAAATATTCACTAACGAGTTTTTCAATAATTAAGACAGGGAGTCTAAGGCCTTGCGCAATTGAAGATACTGCGCATCAATAACAATATTTTGCTGCTTGCTCCATTCCTCATCAGAATGAGTCTTTACATACTGGGCCCAAAATCGTACAAAATTAAGCCGATCTTCAGAATTGGTTTTTCCAGGCTGCATAAACTGCCGCAAGGGAATGTCATTTTCCATTCGTCTCAATAAGCTGTCGGTATTTATTAATTTTATGCTCATCTAACTGATTTTTGAAAAGTTCTTCAACATAAGCTGCATCCTCAATATCTTTCTCACTTTGCAAAAAATATTTTTTAAATGCAACATGACTTTCAAGGGAGCAAAGAACAATATCATTCTGGGATAAATGAATTTTAATGGTATCTTGAAAACTCTCTTTTTCACCAAGAGTCCTTGGAAATTTAACTTCAAAATTAGGAATGGTGGTATCACGCAGCGCAAAACGCACAGAATACCCATCACGAAAATAAGAAAATACTTCTTGAACGTCTTCTGCATTCAGGCACCAAAAACCTTGTTGTTGAAGATCCTCATAAAGTGGCTTAAACAAATCAAACGTAATTTTTGGAATGAGCAGATCAATATCCTCAGTCGCTCGTGCTCTTCCAAGAATGATGGAAACATAACCTGAAATAATAGTATAAGGAACATAGCGAGCAAGGATAGTAATAAATTTAAGAACGAATTCATCTAAGGTATTAAGTGATCGATCGAGGAATATCTCCTTTTTTTGGGGATCATAGTGCATGATAACCTTACGTAAGGAGAATTTTTAAGGGCTTCCATTGTACAGATTATTGGATAAATTTTTGACCGAGTTCTTCAGCTTTCTCCAAAGCATAGAAAGCCATCTTTTTAATGCTAGGCAATATCCCTTCAAGGTCTTGGAGTTGAGAACGAGTAAACCATCGGAGAGCTTTACTTTCATTATTAATCTGATACTGATCATGAGAAGCAGTTCCTAGATAATAACTACAGTAATGATCATGGTCTCCCACGCTATGAAGGTTAGCATGGAAAGGAACTGCAAGTTTCTCTATTTCTTCAAGAGATTGTTCTAAAGGGCTACATTGCAAAAATTGAAAGTCGAGACCCGTTTCTTCCTTCACTTCTCGAAGTACTGCTCGATCAGGGGTTTCATTAGACTCTATATGCCCACCTGGGAACAACCATTGCTGAAGTTTTTTATGAAATAAGAGAAGTATTTTCTGTTCATAAACAATACAAGCCCCAACAGTGAGGTCAATTCTTCTTTGATGCATTATATCTCAAGAGAATCAGAATATTATAAATTTTCTTATTCTAAAACGTCTTCACAATCCTACTTTCCACTTGCCCATGCGCTATTTTATTTAAGAGAGAAAAGAATTCATCAGTCACCCCAGCAGGCATTTCAACAAGAGCTTTCAAGCTGCCATCCCCCAGCCATTCCTCATGTAACAATCGTTGCTGCTTCAGGATATGGAAACTTTGGCTGGCATACTGCGCAGGAATAATCACTTCAATCTGCCGTGTCTCAAACTTCAAAGGCAAAATGCTTCGCAGCTGACTCACCACAGTATCTAACTGCTGGTCCGCAGTTTTGTTTTTGTCAATCCTGATTTTGGCTTCTTCCCACGCAGCTTCAATTCTCTGCGGCGGATGCGGCAGCCCTGTCCTGCTGTCCACAGCATAGCGGTGAATACGCGCAATCAGCTGTTTTTTCTTTTCGTCAAGAGCCTGCACCAGCTGTTTTGCAGTAAAAGGTACATCTCCCTGCTTAATAATAATACCAAACAGCTGCTCCACGTCTGCTGTCCCAAAGATCTGCTGCAGTTCATGCTCGCTCGCCTTCAATCCTTTTTTTACGTCGGTGAACACATGTTCCACAGCTACAACATCCCAGATGCCCACAGGCTTTCCTTTTCTGAACTCCTGAGCTTTCTCTGCATCCACAAGAATTTCAAAAGTCTTTCCGCTTTTTTTCATGCGGGCGACAACAGCTCTATCAACATCTACCATGTTATTTGGTGAGCTTCTGGAATTCCTCTCTGCTATAGCGCTGGAATTTCCCATCCTTCAGATAAGCGCCGTCAATCCTATCAATGCTGAAATCCTTTCCCAGCACGCGCTTCAACGCGCTGAAAGCAAGCTTCAATCCGTCGGTTAAGAGCATGCTCTCTCGGTATTCCTTGTTCAGAATCTCCTTGACTTCACTTTCTGCTTCACCAATTGCAGTAGCTAAGTACTCAAAGAAAATACCTGTAGGATCAGTGACAAAAAGTTGTGGCTCTTCATTTTCTCCGATGAACATCAAGGAAACCCCAAACGGCCGTGCCCCTCCCACTTGCGTGTACATCTGCTTCAAGTTCGCAATCTGCTTGACCAGCTGGTCAGTTTCAATGGGGCTGTCAAAGGTTACGCGATGCTGTTGTGCTAATACTTGTGCTCGTTCAATAAGAATTCTTCCATCACTCACAATGCCAGAGACTGTAGCTCCGATATGCTCATCAATCTGAAACACTTTCTCCACAGATTTAGGCACAATCAGCTTTTCAGAAACGCGCTTGTCCGCAAGAATCAATGCTCCATCCTTGCATACCACACCAATGGCTGTAGTCCCCTGCTTCACCGTCTTTTTAGCATATTCTACTTGTAATAATCTGCCATCAGGGCTGAACATCGCGCTCGTTCTGTCATACCCCATGGCTTGATGGGACATATCTCCAGGTTGCATGGTTAGTTCCTCCTTTGAACAGAAGCATTGGTACAGAGGTCGAAAGCTTTATGGTATAAGCCGGAAACCCCTACTGTTCTTACCACAACTTTCTGCTGGTTTATATGCTTTACGAATAATAACCCGGCACGCACATCCGACAAGGACTTACTGTCGGTCCGCAAAATCCCCCGCTGTCCCACCTGATCCATGAACTGAATGCCAGCCTTGGCCATCCCGAGCACTCCAAGAAACTGCTGCAGTCCCTCCTGCAGCGCCTTCTGAATCAAGCCACTTGTTAAAGTTTTTTCACTCAGTACTTCATACACAAGATAGCGTTGCCTCTCTCGCAGGCTGGGCAGCAAGGTTTTCATGAAAAAAAGAATGAGTTATTCTACATAAAGGTTTCGTGCAAATGAAGTAAAGACAAGGCTATGTAAACCAAAGGAGTGAAGAACATTTTTATAGAACAAGAATAGAGAAAAAATGTGGCGATTGACCTTCAGCAGCAGGGATATACAAGAATTAATGACCATGTGTATGTGGGGGGAAAAATTTCCATTCTCAGAAAGAAAGAACAAAATGATCAGGCTGACCAAGAAGAATATTTCGCAGTTCCTCTGCTAATTCTTGAACGACTCACCTACCCTACACCAGAAGAGGTTGCAAAGTACCTCAGAGAACGAGGGAATATCACGCAAGGTCATCCCATCACACAGCATTTTCCTGCAACAGAAAAAAGCAAGAGTCTAGAAGAAGAAATTGATATTCATCTGAAAACATTGCAGCAATGGAATCCTTCCATAGTAGATGCCATCAGCAAAGGGAAAACGCGAGTCATGCAATTCTTCATGGATAACACGTGCGATGTCAGGGACTATGAAAATGAAATGGGTATTCCTCTCTGGTATCTAGAAGTATCCTATGGATTTATTGAGAAAAATAAAGTGGAAAAAATGCAGCAAAATAGAGAACAAGGTCCACATGCCTATTTAGAAGAGATGGAAAATTCAGCACATGCAGGCTTGCAATGGAGGATGCGCTTTCCTTTTCTTTACAACGAAAATACCAGAAGGCAGGAAATCACTGGAAAGAATAAGCAAGAAGAGATCATTACGGAAAATGTAGTGAAGGACGAGATGATTCAGATCATAAGAGGGATCTACAAGCAATTGGTAAAAGGGGGATGGAATATTCCCGATACTTCCGATCAACAAATACGTAAATCAGCATTGCAATCCATCATAACCTTTGCAGAGCTATTAGAAGAAATCACAGGCTGTTAAATCTCGGCAACATCAGGCATTTTCCGTGCAAATTGTAGTGCATCTTTCGCTTCTCTTCCAATCATGCCGATGCATCTGCCAAAGGCAAGCAGATCTTGGGGAGCGCGCTGTTCATAAGGATGGGTTGCAAAGCTTGCAAGAATCATGCGTACCTTATATTTTCTGCAAAGTCGAATATTCTGCATCATTCTCCCTAAAATCACCGTTCGGTCAGGTGCATGCAATAACAAGTTGAGATTGAAGGCAACAGCAATCTGTGTATCGCGCAGGAACGTGCAATAAACTTGGTTCAATCCCGATGCGCGGTGGTTGGTCTTATCTTTTTTGGGATTCTGCTCAAGATTGTAAATGAAATCAACATGCCGTGACTGTACTGCCCTCTTCAGCAACTCTTCTTTCTGAGCTGCAACTGCCTTGAATGCAGACAGCACGTAAACGTGTTGAAAGCCCAAGTCCAAAGGAGTTCCAGGAAAGCAGACAATATCTATCATCGTAGCAATTTCTTCACATCCAGATGTTTTATGCCTTTCGTTGTATCGACAATGCGAATACGATGCCCTCGAGTAGCAGCATCAACCAAACAGACATCAAAGAGCTCAGCCTGAACGTTCTCCGCTATCTTTTTCTTGCTATATCCTCTCTGGCGAAGCCTCTTTTGAAGGACAGGAATGGCACACTTCGTCACAATGCAAAAGGTAGCGTAAGTTTTAGGAAAATAATGGCTTAAATGACCATCAATAACGAAAGAACGGTTGTTCTTTTTAATAACCTTCCGAAGAACAGGAATTAACTGTTCAACATCAACAAGATAAGTTTTCAATTTTTTATCGTAAGAAGAATAAATCTTTTGTTTTTTAATAAGAGAGTTAATATCGATATATGTTGCAGGTAAGATTTTTGCAAGAAATTTTGCAACAACTGTTTTGCCAGTACCTGGCGTCCCACTAACAAGAATGACAACGCGCATGCAGTTTAATCCTGTGTGAATAATGTGGAGTCATGCACATCAAATAATCCTATCCGCGCTCCCGCATCCAACCATCCATGAGCGTAGTTCAGAGCTGCAAACGCCAGGACAAAGTCCTTTTTTTCTCTAAAATGTTGGGCATCAGACAAATAACGTTCAACCATGTCCAAAAAATCTTTTCTTGTCCCGTCATTGAGATCGAGATTTTCAGGAGCATTCTTTGCCTTTTGCAGTGCTTCAGACGTCACGGTAAAATATTTTTCCAGCTTCTCAGGAGTGATGTTCGTCAGATCAACAACCATACATTTATGGCATCAAGCAGATTTAAAAAGGTTTGCGCTTCACGTGACGCCAGCCCAAAAGTTTATAACAGAAAAATGAAATAATGAAATAATGCCAACAGTCAAACTCTATTTCAAGGCAGGAAATCCGTACTGCGAAATGATCCGGAATGTGTTGACCTATCACAAGATCCCTTTTGAAATGGTAGAAGTAGGAATAAACAAGAAAGCACAGCAGGAATTAAAAAAAGTTTCAGGTCAAGAACAGGTTCCTGTACTCGTAGTGGATAGCAAAGTCTATGTGGGATTTGATTTTGAATTGATGAAGAAAGCATTGGGATTGGAAAAGAAAACCGAGGAATCCAATGAATCTTTCTAATGTGCTTGTGGGATGCCCGACCTATGACGGTATGGAATATTGTAGGGAATCCTATGTCAAGCATGTAAAACATCTTACATACAAAAAGTATGACGTAGTACTTGTGGATAATTCAAAGAAAGATATTTATCAAAAGAAACTAGAAAAAGGGGGCATCAAGGTACTCAAAGACACCTGGCAGGAAGAACCATTGGAACGAGTCGTTTCCAGCAGAAACATACTCCGCCAGTATGCTGTTGATAAAGAATATGATTATCTTCTGATGCTCGAGCAGGATGTCATCCCTCCCCAGACTATCATAGAAAGGCTGATGCGCCATCAAAAGCCTGCAGTGACAGGTATTTACTACAAGCCATTTACCCTTAACATCGTGTTTGACAATAAAGTGATCAAGCGCAAGGAAATCAGACCATTGCTCTATCTGTTCGTTCCTCAACAAAAAGACAAGTTCCATTTCTGCACAAAAAAAGATGTGGAAGGAAATTATTTGATCCGCGCCGCAGCTTCTGGCTTAGGATGCATGCTCATCCACCGGGATATCTTTACAAAAATTCCTTTCAGGACCGACGGTAAGCTATTCGATGACAATTTCTTCTGTGAGGATTTAAGAAACAACAACATTCCACTATACGCGGATACGTCAGCAAAATGCAAACATTTGGTTTTACAGAAGCCCGCGTTTCAAGTCAAGAAACAGAAACAATAAATTTTTAAAGAAGCAGTTGTCCTAAAAGAGAAGAGGTGATAGAGATGGCTGTTGAAACAGTCTTAGTAAATATTCTCAGCGCAGTGTTTGCTATTATTGGAGGAATCATTCTTGTCAAGGTTGTTCTGCCCAGAGTTGCAGATGTTCTGGATGCTGCAGTGGAAGATCAAACAGCAGTGGACGGCCTTATGGTACTACTAAAAGTATTTGTTGTAGTGATAGTAACAGGCATGGTCATCAGTGCAGTAACTCCGTTGCATGCGAAACTCGGAATGTACTTAGGAACGCTACAGAATGGGATCGACGCAATACTTTCTATAAAAACCTATGGGGAATGGTTAGTGGTAGGCATAGGCGCATTGCTCTTGGTAAAGATATTCACCAACAAAAAGAAGTAAATCTTCTCTATATATCTTCTATTTTTCCAAAGTAATAGACTTTGTCCTCCACAACCCATACTGAAAAATGATGCAAATCTCCTGCAAGGAAGGGGCTCAAAAAAGTTCCCGAGCGCACGTCAGTTCCTGCAGTCAAGGGATTAAAGGAAGGCATCACCAGCAAGGTATGGTCTTTCCATTTTCCTTTTAAGAAGCATTTGAATTTCTCGTCCTTCCGTTCAGGAAAGCTGAGGGCGGGATGCTCATGCCCAATAATCAAAATGTCGGTAAGTTCGGGAATAATCTTATCACCATGCAAAATCGTGATGTTATCTACAGCATAGTAAGGCACAACTTGCACTTCCCGCTTTCGTGCAATAGGCCCCAACGCAATATCATGATTGCCTTTGACAAAAATAATCTCAACTTCAGGATGTACCGCATCAATAATGCCAAGAACATCCCTCCATTCTTGCTCCGAAATGATGCCAAATTCATGCTTGATATCTCCATTGACAATAAGTTTCTTCACAGAGACAGAAGAAAGAATCTTCGTCAATCGTTCCTTAATGTCATGAAATTGAAATCGGGGAACCAAGTAGCCATGCTTTGCAAGATATTCCTCATAGCCCAGCTGCAAGTCTCCAATAATAAGAATATCTTTATATTGCAATGCTAGATCAACAATTTCGATGCCAGGGTGGATCTCCATGTTTACTCCAAGGGATACTTCTTTCCAATCTTCGCAAGCACCATCAGATGCATCCTTCTTAAAAATTCAAGCTTGTCTTCCATTTTCATGATGTCGGTATAGCCTTCCAGCACAATGTTGAATGCAAACGGGCTGGGTAAGGAAGTCGTTGCCTCTTTGACCTCAATCTTATTGTCTTGGATTGCCTGCAGTACTTCAATGGCATGCGCAATATCCATGAGGTCTTCCAGCACTTCTCTTCTTGCTTCCTTCAGAATGGGAAAATCCTCGCTAATTCTTTTCACTGCCTGCAGTAAGATCATGCTGCTGACTTGTTGCCTACCCACTCTTTTGCGTTGCCCTTTGTATTCCCGCAGAATCATAAGACTTCTTGCAGCACAGTGCCTGAATCGTCTCCTTAACACTTCACTCCTGTCAATGGCTCGTTCCATGATCGCGCGCAAATGCTCAGCCTTCAGCAAGTCAAATGCCCGCATAATCTGCGCAGGCCTGTCTGACGCAATGTAAAATCCATTGTCATTGAATCCAAGCTCAACATCCCTGTTCTGCAGCTTTCCTACCGCATATGCCACAGCCCGGGAAAGCACATCATTCACTCTTCTTCCATACAAGCTATGAAAAATAACATACTTCTTTTTCTCCTCGCTATAATGTTCCACCAATAATTTCTGGTCATGGGGAATTTCCAGATAATGGTACTGTTCCCAAAAATAATTGTAGATCGCTTCCGCAGCAACGCCATCCACATACAAATAAGCATGAATAAAATCCAGAATTTCCTGTTTGCTTTTCTTGTTTTCAAAATAATCCTGCAGATATCTCCTAAATTTCTGAATCTCCATGGCTAAGTCAAAGCTTAACGGCAGCATTTCAGAAAACCAGCTCGGCACTGTAGGCTTTTTCTCTGGAGCAGGCCGGACTTGCGCAACCATGCCACGTGCAAACAAGAACTCATACGTGTTCCCCCCGAGTACAAAAATCTCTCCTCTTTTCAGCCGTTCTAAAAAAGATTCATCGATGCTTCCAATGACATCCTCTTTTACTTTGACTTGCACATGCGATTCGTCAGGAATGGTTCCAATATTCGTCATGTAGAGCAATCGCGCTATTTTCCCTCGCTTTCCAAGCTCTCCTGTCTCTTTGTCATACCAGATCTTCGCATAGATATGCCGGTCTTCAAGGCTTGCAAATTCTCCAGAAAGATAGCTGATGACCTGCATGAAGTCTGCATGCGTTAGATTTTTGTAGCAGTAGCTCTGTTTGATCATCGCAAAAAGCTCGTCAATGTTCCAGCGCTGCTGAATGGCAAATCCATAAATCTGTTGCGCCAGCACATCCAGACAATTGGTCGGAATATGAATCCTGTCAATTTTCTTTTCTAAGGCTGCTTTCAACATGACACTACATTCGATAAGATCATCACGATCCATGACAACAAGTCGCGCTTTTACTTCACTATGAAGCTGGTGACCACTTCTTCCAGACCGCTGGGCTAGTCTCGCTACACTTTTCGGACTTCCTAAGCAAATAACTAAATCGATGTAACCAATATCCAAACCTAACTCCAAACTCGTTGAGCAAACTACTACCTTTAATTTTCCCTGACGCAAATTATCTTCAATTTCTAAACGATGCTTTTTACTCAAGCTCCCATGATGTGCTGCAATATTTTCCGTGTAATTTTTTGGAAATCGTTCTTTCAAATGATGCACCACTCGTTCGGTACCTGCGCGCGTATTCGTAAAGATTAATGTGGTCTTATGGGTTTGAATCAGAGTATCCAACATCGTGTATAGAGATTCTTGAAGCTTTTTTTCATTCACATTAATCAAATCAGGCAAGGGACTCATGACTTTTAAATCAAATTTCTTCAAAAATTGCACATTAGCAATTTTGCATGCACGATTATTGCCAACAAGAAACTGTGCCATCTCCTTAAGTGGTTCAATCGTGGCGGATAATCCAACTCGCGTCATATACGGACTCAATTGTTGCAATCGTTCCAGACTTAAACTCAAATGGACCCCCCTCTTGTTCTCACCAAAGGCGTGCAATTCGTCGATGATGCCCCACTGAGTTTGATGCAATAATAATGAAAATTTCGGTGAAGCAAGCATCAATCCTAAACTTTCTGAAGTTGTTACAAGCACATGCGGCGATTTACGTAACATTTTAGCTTTTTCGTGTGCAGTCGTGTCCCCTGTTCTCAACCCAACCCGAATGTTTAGTTTCTTCCCATGTCGTTCTGCAATCTTTTCAATTTCGTCTAAAGGCATCTTTAAATTTATACTAACGTCATTGCTCAATGCCTTAAGGGGGGAACAATAAACAGCATATACTCTATCTTCTAATTCATTTTTGTCAGCAAGTGTCACAAGCTCGTTAATAATTGCTAAAAAACACGTTAATGTTTTGGTTCCTCCTGTAGGCGCAGAAATGAGAATATTATTCCGCAAATGTACTTCCATGACACCATAGAGCTGTATCGGACTGAAATTCTTGAATTTGCTAAAAAACCACTCTTTCACAAAAGGATGCAAAATAGATGTAATCTCTTCTTCCGAATAACCTTTTTCCATAAATTCTATAGTATTTTGCATTTTGTTAAGATAATGAAAAGATGAAATTTGATTTATAAAGTTTCACAAGGGGTTTGTCCAGTATGTCTAGTGATATACACAAAAGGACAATACAAACAACAAGCAGAAACTCGAGATTTATAAGGATTATGAAAGAAAAAATCTACAGATCAACAACAGCCTGAAATCCGCCGTACGCCATGCGCTTCAAATCAAAAGGCATATCTTTGTTCTTCGAATCATTCATAAAAGGATCCTTCATCACTTTGGCATTGACGTGGTCACGATGCGCTTTCGACTTGTAGATCACAAAAGAATACCAAACCGTTTCTCCAGGTTTCAGCTGAGTAAGCTGAGGAAAGGTAAGCTTGACAAATTTTGGATGCAAATCATCACCCATGCATTCGATATAGCGCAATGCCCCGTACTTTTTCCAGATCTTTCCTGCTTGCTGCGCAAGCTTCTTGTAAGCAGAAATTTTTTTCTTAGATATCACAAAAACAAACCCATCCACATAGGTCATATGAGAAAGAAACAAGAGAAGTTTAAAAATCTTATGAAAAAGAACTATTCAACAACCACTTCGCCCTTGGCGCCGCTGAACTTGTCCTTATATTTGTACGCCCCAGCAGTATCAAAGGTATTCTCAACAGTCTCGCCAGGATCAAGCACGGTGTCTAAAATGCTCTCTTCACTAAAAGAGACGCTGTGATCCTCCGCATCTTTATTGGTCCAAGTAACAGTTTCTCCAACAGAGATCGTTACAGTCTCAGGAACAAAAGTGCCACCAATAATATCAACATCCACATCCCCAGAAACTTTCTTTGCAGAGCCTGAAGACTGCGGACTTTCTGCGTTCGTAGGTGAAGGTGTTTCTTCTGCAGCAAGTTCTAACGTTTCTGAAGTAGGATCACTCTTGCATCCAGCAAGAAGTAAAAGAAATCCAAGCAGTACACACCCCACAAGGGAAAAGGAATTCCAACGCATGACAGCATGAACTTCAGAACTGCTATTTAAATGTTTCTTTCAAGCGCAGGAGAAAGTTCTCTGAAGGAATTTGTTGCCCGTTGTGCGGTAAGATTATTCAGAACTGCCTACAAAGACGAGGATAAAAGCAATGAACAAGAGTACTTCTCCAAGAAGGGAAGTAAAGGGCAGGGTGAAGAGCTTGATGTATCCAAGTATGTAGACTAGTTCCAGGAGCGCCCAGAATACGAAGGCTCCAACAATGCTCTTCGGCACAATCTGGTGCGACAAGCGCACAGAAAAGATCACTGCCAAGATCAGTCCAAGAAGATGAAGAAGGATAAATACGACATCACTAAGATTTGTGGCAAATTCTCCAAAGACCATGGCTCAACACCTAAAAAACAAAGTGTATATGCTCATTTATTAATCTAACGTTTTGAAGAGATCAAGGATTGGTGTAGAGTGCAAAAAGTATTTTAACTCTGCATGCATATACAAGCATATGCAAATGGGAGAGCTCAACATCGAGTGGCTCGGTCATGACGGTTTCAAAATAAATGCTACAAACAAGAAGATATACATTGATCCTTACCAGCTCAAGACAAGTTTCCAGGATGCAGACGTGATCTGCATCACACACGAGCATTATGATCATTGCAGTCCAGAAGATATTGAGCGCGTGATCAAGCCTGCTTCAATCATTATAACTATTCCCGAATGTCAAAGCAAGCTTTCCAAGATCGTGGCACGCGTCGCTGATGTCCTTGTGATGGAACCGTTTCAGAAAGAGGAGAGAGAAGGATATATTGTAGAAACCATCCCTGCATATAACACAAACAAATTCCGCTCTCCCGGCTTGCCTTTCCATCCCGAAGAAGACGGTAAAGTGGGTTTTATCCTTACAATGAATGGAAAACGAATCTATCATGCAGGCGATACTGATTTCATTCCCGAAATGAAAAGTTTGAAGAACATTGATATCGCATTGATTCCCGTCTCAGGCACCTATGTCATGACCCCAGAAGAAGCTGCACAAGCGGTAGAATCGTTCAAGCCAAAAATTGCCATTCCGATGCATTACAACAGCATTGTAGGTACAGTCAAGGATGCAGAAAAATTCAAAAGTCTGGTGAAGTCAAGTCAAGTGTTTATTCTAGAAAAAGCAAATCTTTAGTAGCGAAAGGACGAGAAATGCATCGAAGATCTTCTGTATCTATGTGAGGAATAAGGATACGAATCATAATAATACGAGCGTGAATACGTGGAGAAATAGGGATCTTGGTAATAGACACGATAATACGGGTAATCGTAGGAATAAGGCCTGAAATATGCATAATGCCCATATCCCCCACAACAGTAAGAGTTATACATCATGCCATAACCCATACCATAACTTCCATAACCACCATACATATTTCCTTCTACAACAATGCTGGCAAGAACGAAGCTGATCAATATTCCTAAAAGGAAGGATTTACGCATACATTCTTAAGGCATTTCAACTATTTAAAATTTCTGAAGGAGAAGAGCAGAAGCACAAAGAATAAAAATCCCTTTGCATTGCGGTTAAAGATGGAGAGGTGTGATAATGGATATTGAGCTGATGAAAAAGCTCAGTTTAACCTTCGGACCTTCAGGAAACGAGGCAGAAATACGTTCTTTAATCAAGAAGCTCATGAAACCCTATGTCGATGAAATCTTCGTGGACAAATATGGAAACCTCGTCTGCCACAAAAAAGGCACAGGCCCGAAATTACTGTTGGCTGCTCATCTCGATGAAATTGGCTTAATGATCAAGGGTATTGATCCTTCAGGTGACATCCGCTGTTCCCCCATCGGCGGAATTGAACCTGTCAATGTGATCGGCGAGCGGGTGACGTTAATGACAAATAAAGGAGAGATCAGGGGCGTCGTGACTACTTCCCATATCAGCAATAACGAGGTGCTTACAGAAGCACCTGCCATGAAGGATGTTCACATTGACACCGGTTTAACCAAGCAAGAATTGGAAAAAAGAGGTGTGGAAGCAGGCCAGTACCTGAATTTAGAACGCTACTTCGTAACGTTAGGCTCTTCCCAGTACATTTGTGGCAAAGCTATGGACGACAGAGTCGGTTGTTACATTCTGGTAGAGCTCGCGCGCCGTCTGAGAAAAGTGAAACAGGAAATCTATTACGTGTTTACTGTGCAGGAAGAAGTAGGCCTATACGGCGCAAAGACCTCCATTTATGGTATCGATCCTGACTATGCCATTGTTGTAGATGTGACGAACGCAGATGACAAACAGCCAAATCCTACCAAAAGCCTTGGCAACGGACCATGCCTGACCATCAAAGATGCAGACATGCTTTCCAATCGCTGCGTTGACGACTGGATTAAGGCAGCAGCAAAAAGAAAGAAAATTCCCTTGCAACTCGACGTTTCTGATGAAGGTACAACTGATGCATTGACCATTTCCATTTCCAAAGGCGGCATCCCTTCCACAGTATTAGGAGTGGCATTACGGAATTTGCATACCACCATCAGCATTGCGCATACGCAGGACATTGAGTACTGCATTCAGTTACTGGAAGAAGTGTTAAAAAATACCCCCCATTATTGCAAGGAAGTTTGAAAGCACGCAGGAGTAGTAACCTTTATATATTGCTACAGATTCCTAGAGGGATGCAGCTCGACAGAAAGTTTGCAAATTTCTTGTTGCGGGTCGTTCTGGGGATTGTATTTGCCTATGCAGGGGCAATGAAGATACTGCATTTTTTCAACCTCGTGCCGTATGTCTATCCACCATTAGACAAAATCTTGACATTCTTGCCGCTCAACACCTCAGGATTATTGTTAGGCATCCTTGAATTTATCATTGGCATTTTGCTGATCCTTGGTTTGTGGACGCGCGTCGCAGCATCAGGAGCAACCATTCTGTTCATTATCTTTATCATCTCAGGAGCAGTGCTCGGCCTGTTCATGCAAGCCATGCTCTTCAAGGATGTGATTATGGCAGCAGCTGCTTTGTTATTGGCAACCGAAGGATGCAGGCAGTGGGGCCTGGACTGCAGAAGCTTAGAGAGAACAGGATAATCTTGAGCGTACAAATCAAATCTCGCGTTTGACCATGGCCTGCGCAAGTCCGCGAAACAACTCACAGCCAATCTCGCACACCCCGAGGGTATGTAGCTGATCAATCGATTGAGAGTAGTCCTGCAGTCGCTGTTCAAGGCGGTGTTCAATAACAGGAACACCATAACGAATAGCAATGGTATTTGCTTGCAGAACGTGTTCCTCAGTCTTTCTTTTTTTGCACAAAATAGCATACAACAAATTCTTTTCTTCCTGAGAAGGAACAGGAAGCTGCAATTGCTCATGCAAAGGTGAGGGTGATTCAAAAACAGCTAAATGCACAGTATTGATGAGACCGTTACGAATATCCATGCCTGGTTCTTTCCCTGTTTTCTGGAAATCTCCCACAGCATCCAAAATATCGTCCCTGCGTTGAAAGTCAAATCCCACCTTTTCCACAATCTTCAGCAACTCCCGAGCAACTCTCTTTTTTGGTTCTTCACCATAGAGCCCGGGAAATTCCTTATTATCTGACCAGTCAACCCCTCCATAAAAAACACCGAGCTCAAAAAAAGCGCGAATTAACGACCCTGTTTTATTATAGGTAAAGGAAATGAGCCGTTGGCTGATTTCTTCCACTGCACGCGGAGGGAGGGGGGCCTCTCCAAAAACGTTTCCGCGGAGATCGCGATGCAAAAGACGTTCTTCAGTCTGCCCCTTTGCCATGTAATCCATAGCAACATAAAGAATTTGAGAGGAACGCAAGGAACTGTAGGCATCCAAAAAATGGGAAGATTTCTTGCCTCCACGAGCGAGCTTCTTCATCTTGCTAACAGCAGAATCAAAAGAGGTTCTTACTTCATCAGCAATAAGTTCATCGCCAATGAAGACCGCAGCCTCCTCGCCCAAAACCGTGTTGGGAGTCCGATAGCCGCGCCGGAACTTCGCACGGTCCTCCACATCATCATGGATGACCGAAGCAGCATGAATCAGCCCTCCGTCAACACAGGAACGATAAAGTTTTCGATGAATGGGCTTAAAATTCGTCATGAGTGCATAGCTCAAGAGTGCGCCGCGTTCGCGGAGATACTTGCTGGTTAAGAGATACCCCTCCAAATCCACATAGCGCGATCGCAAGTTAACGAACCGCTGCTGAACGCGTTCGCGAAGACGATGCTTAATAATGGAGATACCATTATCTAAGTACTGAACAGCATCTTCCAAGGTAGCAACAGGTGTTGAATGTGATAAATCCATTATTCCCCCCTAGAGTAGTCACAAATGGTGTTCTTAAAGATTTCGTTAAGAAAGATATAAAAAACAGCGAATCAGTGAAAAATCATGCGCTGGCGCAATGTGCAGATCTTCGGAATAAAAGAGCTGAACCCTTCTCCTTTCAGCATCCTGATTTTTTTGTTAATCATTCTGATTGTTGCCGCATTCATGTTCTGGATGCAAAGTGATAAAAAAGACTTAGAAATTCCAAAAGAAGTCCAGCAAATCCTGCAAGAAGAGCCCTCTTCTGTTATGATAAATGAATCCAGTACTCCTATAAACGAGGATCAAGAAGATGCAGAATTCTACAAGGCAAACACCTATTTCTTTTCTTCAGCATGCGTATTTCAGTATAGCAAACTTATTGACGATCTTGAGGACATAAAGTCCCAACGAGAAAAGCGCAGGCAAGAGATCGCTGCAAATGACGACCTTTCCATCCAGGAAAAACTGACACAAATAGAAAAATATCTGAAAGAGCTCAGGCAAAGTCTAAGAATCCTCATTGCTGACTGTAAGCAAGGCAACTAGCCTTTTAGCAAAATATATAAGAATCAGTCTTTTCCTGCAAGAGAGGAAAAAGAGGGAATATGGTGAAAAAGAAGGGAAAATCTCCAGTCAAAAAGCCAAGAATGCTTCCCCCCATTGGTGATCCACCCATTCCTGTCATTATCATGGGAGCAGCAGGGAGGGATTACCATAATTTCTTAACCACATTCAAGCAAAATCAGAAGTATAAAGTAATAGCATTTACTGCTACACAAATTCCTGGCATTGAAAACCGCGTCTTTCCCAGAGCACTGGCAGGCCCCCATTACACTGAAGACATTCCCATCTATCCAGAATCCAGGCTTGCAGAGTTGATTGCCCGCCATCACATCCAGGAAGTCTATCTTTCCTACTCAGACCTCAGTTTCCAGGAAGTGATGGAAAAGGCTTCTCAAATTCTCGCAACAGGAGCCAAATTCTGCCTCTTAGGAACATCCACGATGCTAAAGACAGAAGCTCCAGTCATTGCCGTGACCGCAGTCCGCACCGGTGCAGGAAAATCACAAACAGCAAGAAAAGTCGCAAGTATTTTGCAGGAGCTCGGCTATCATGTAGTAGCCATCCGCCATCCCATGCCGTATGGGGATTTGCAAAAACAAGAAGTGCAGCGCTTTGCTCAGTACAAGGATCTCACACAAGCAGACGTTACCATTGAAGAGCGTGAGGAATACGAGCCCTGGATCAAGATGAACATTCCTGTCTATGCAGGTGTGGATTATCAAAAGATTCTTGAGCGGGCACAGAAGGAAGCAGACATTATTATCTGGGATGGCGGCAATAATGATTTCTCCTTTTACAAACCTGACCTGCACATTGTAGTAGTGGATCCGCTACGCGCAGGTCATGAAATCTCCTATTATCCAGGACTGATCAATCTCTTGACTGCAGATGTAG
The DNA here is from genome assembly GCA_964365915.1 of Candidatus Woesearchaeota archaeon. Lineage (GTDB taxonomy): Archaea > Nanobdellota > Nanobdellia > SCGC-AAA011-G17 > DATDVL01 > DATDVL01. The sequence goes on along the minus strand of CAYIRJ010000002.1, from coordinate 32,642 downwards.
TAGTGATCAACAAGATAAACACTGCATTGCGCAAGCACATCAGGTTGGTCATACAAAACATCAGAAAATGGAATCCCAAGGCAATGATCATCAAGGCAGCCTCAGTAGTGACCGTACAGCATCCAGAAAAGATTCCAGGAAAGAAGGTGCTCGTCATTGAGGACGGCCCAACCTTGACGCATGGGGGATTAACTCATGGCGCAGGCACTATTGCAGCGCTGAAGCATAAAGGAATCATTATCGATGCCCGTCCCTACGCTGTAGGCAGCATTCAAGAAACCTATCAAAAATGGAAACATTTAGGGAAAGAACTTCCTGCCATGGGCTACAGCAAGCAACAAATCAAGGAACTCCAGGAAACCCTCAACCAGGCAAAATGTGATATAATCATCGACGGTTCGCCAGCGAACTTGCAGCGCATTGTGAAAGTAAACAAGCCCATCCTCAATGTAACGTACCAGCTAGAAGAAAGGGGTAAGCTCACACTTCAGCACGTCATCACCAAGCATTTCAAAGGATAATATGAATGACTATGCAACTCCAGCATTCAGAAAGTCCAAGAAGGAAAAAAAGTTGAAGCGAAGAAGGAGAATTTACAAACAAGGAGGGTTTGAACGCACTCAAAAGGCAGCGCGATAACTAAAAATAAGCAACAAAATATTGACAACATAGATGCTGCTGCACACTAAGCATAAATTCTTCATTTTGACATAGGACAGATACGCTAACACAAACGTAGCCAGCATGCTCAGCACCGCTCCGTAAAAAACAAAGGTAGGCAATCCGTAAAATGCAAAGAGAAACACGCTGACATAGAACAATACTCCATAAAATGCATTGGGTAATTTGAAAAGTCTTCCGTACGGGCTGGAAAATGCTTTAGTGCAGGAAACAGCTGAGGAAATATCACACAGCGCATGATATTTTTTCTTTTGATGAAACTTCCATTCCACATACAAGGCATAGCAAGAAAGAAGAAGTCCTAATAATGCCAAAACCATCAACACCCATTCCATAAGTACAAAGCAGGCACCATGCTATATATAATGTATGTTCCTCAAGATGCTAGGGAGCAAGGCGTACACAGCCATCAATAATCTGCAAAAACCCCTCTGTTTCCAGCTGTGCAACGATAGAAGGAAGACGACGATCGGAGAAAAAAGTCTGCAATTCCTGGAACGAGGATGAGGAATGCTGCAACAAATAGCGAATAATCTTTCCACGGAGTTGTCGTTTTGATCCTTCGAATCGGGATTGCCTGCTCAGGGAAGTAATTTTTGTCTTTCGTGCAGTGGCATGCAGCGCCCCATAGTCCATCAAGGCATTGTGCCAAATGCGCGATTTTCCTTCGGGAATCAATTGTGCTGCCAGGAGTTCTACAGTACGCAGGGAAGTGCTTGCAGGGAATCGAAATGCATGCAGCAGCACCCGCCGGATGTTCGTATCCACTACAGGAGCTGCTTTATTAAAGGCAAATGCCAAAACCGCTCGGGCAGTATAAGGCCCAACACCAGGAAGACAGAGAAGCTGCTCATAATCTCTTGGAAAAATGCCCTGATGCTGTTCAACAATCAGGTGTGCAGTTTTCTGAAGCCGCAACACCCTTCCATTGTACCCTAGCCCCGACCAAATCCGCAACAAATCTTTTTTCCTCGCACGTGCTAATGCCTGAATTGTAGGATAGTGCTGTAAAAAATTCTGATAATAAGGAATAACGCGCTCTACCTGTGTTTGCTGGAGCATGACTTCGGAAACCAAAATAGCATAAGGATCAGTGGTTGTTCTCCACGGCAAATTTCGTCGATGGTGTGGGTACCATGCTAAGATTTTTCTTTGGAATGCATATCTTTGTGCAGCCGAAATCATGCCTCCAAGAAAGAAAACACAACATAAAAAGATTATGCATATCCCTGCAAGGCAGCAACATATTTCGTAGTGTGATAAACAGCAGACTCCACGCCATACGACAAGAGAAGAAGAGAATACTGCTGATCAAGAAATAAGAACAGCAACAAAAGCAGGAAAACATGTCCATTGAGATTCCAGAAGAGATTTTTCTTAAGCATATGATACCGATGCAGCAGAGCAATGCCAGTATACACAACCAACGCACTGAATAATACATTCCAGTCAACAAAGGGAGGCTTCCATAATATAGCCAGCAGAATAATCGCAAGCGCTAATGCATGGTTGAAGAAGTCAAACTTCATGAAAATAATCCAGTGCAACAGCAGGGCCAGCCAGAAGCTTGCAAGCAGAGGATGAAGCCACATGAGGAAAACAAACGCAGTCCCCCACAAAATACCAAACAAGACAGCCGCTCCTCTGAATAAAAACAGCCCATGCTCATCAAGGAGATCCGCAATCTTGATGGTAAAAGCAAGAAGTGCAGAATAAATAACCACAGCAATCAGCAAGTCCATATAAGGCAAGAAAAAAATGCATTCTTAAACCTTATGGTGCGGAATGCTTAAAAAGAATGGCGCAGGAAAATACAGGATGACAAACCCAATAAAGGTCATAAGTCTGAATGACATAAGCAGGGAAAATCTGCAACACTTCGTTGCACTGGGAGGAAGATTTCTCTATGAAAACGATAGGGCCAGCAGGGAACAGTTAAATCGCAAGAGTCAAAAAAATCTCGGAATAGTGGGAACAGCATTGCAGAATATAGAAACGCAGTTGCAAGGAGAACAAAATGTCATAAGCCTGCTGGAAGTAAATCAGGAACTGCAAAGATACGGCAGTCAACTCGTAATATTGGAAGAAGTATTAAAAGACAATAATCTCGTTCCCCGCAGAATCAGAAACAAGTATGACCGCGTGCAACAGCAGTTTTTTGCAGTGTATGCACTCTACAAAGAAAAAGAAAAACCGTTCGATCTTTAGAGTAAGCTTTAAATAAAATCGTTCTTGAAGAAGTATAGGTGAAAAGAGGTGCATACCTATCTAAATTACATCAATGGCAATTGGATCAAGTCAAGTGCTGGAAAAACGTTCGTCAGCGATAATCCTGCAAATGAAAAGCCATTAGGAAGATTTCAGGCATCCACAAAAAATGATGTCGAACATGCAGTGCAGGCAGCCAAATCAGCATTTCCCTCCTGGAAGAACACTCCTGCTCCTCAACGCGCAGAAATACTCTTTGCTGTTCGCGATCTCCTGAAAAAGCATAAACAACGTCTCGGAAAATTAGTGGCAACAGAAATGGGCAAGGTCATGAAGGAATCTTTAGGAGACGTGCAGGAAGCCATTGATATGTTTGAGTATATGGCAGGCGAAGGCAGAAGGTTATTCGGCAGAACCACTCCTTCAGAATTGAAAAATAAATTTTGTTATACCCTCCGCAAGCCGTTGGGTGTGGCAGGATTCATCACCCCCTGGAATTTTCCCATCGCCATTCCCGCATGGAAGCTAGCTCCCGCATTGATCACCGGAAACACCATCGTCTGGAAGCCTTCTTCTGATACTCCTTTGTGCGCATTGGAATTTGTTGAGCTGCTGCAGGAAGCAGGCATTCCCAAAGGCGTAGTCAATATCATCACCGGATCAGGAGAAGACGTAGGCATGCCCCTAGTTAAGCATCCAGAGGTGCAGGTCGTTTCCTTCACAGGCCACCGCGATACTGGCCGTGCTATCTTGCAGGCAGCAGGTATCAAAAAAGTAGGACTAGAAATGGGGGGGAAAAATGCTATCATTGTCATGGACGACGCAGATATTGACTTAGCAGTCGACGGCATTCTCTGGGGCGGCTTCGGAACTACAGGTCAACGCTGCACCGCTTCTTCCCGAGTCATCGCGCATAGCATAATCAAAAAAGAACTCGAAGAAAAATTATTAACACGCATTGCAAAATTAAGACTTGGTCCGGGCACCGATACAAGAACAGACATAGGCCCTTTGATCAACAAGGCAGCACAGGAAAAATCCCAGCACTATGTTATTATAGGTAAGGCAGAAGGCGCAAAATTGCTATGTGGCGGATATATTCCCAAAGGCAGAGGATATTTCTTCCAGCCAACTTTATTTACTAATGTCCATCCCAGCATGCACATTGCCCAAGAAGAAATCTTTGGCCCGATTGTTTCGATCATCGAAGTGCAAAATCTTGCAGAAGCAATCCAAGTGTGTAACAACATCGAGTATGGATTGTCGGCAGCCATCTACACCAAAGATATCAACAAGGCATTCCTTGCAATCAATCAAATCGAATCAGGCATTGTCTACGTCAACGCTCCTACCATCGGGGCAGAAGTGCACTTGCCGTTTGGCGGAGTAAAAAACACAGGTTGGGAACGCGAGGCCGGATGGTCAGGAATTAATGAATTTTCAGAAGAACAGACCGTGTACATTGATTACTCCAACAAGTTACAGAAGGCGCAGATTGATACTGTGAAAGAATAAGTGAGAAAGAAGACGAAGAAAGATTTAACGAAATTTATTGCATTTCATTAACTGCCGAACTCGTTCAGGATTCCATGTCCAGAAAACAATGCCGTCACGAGGATCAATCATAATCCTTCCAGATTCTTCCAGATAATCAAGAACAGCACTAAATGTTTGATACATCATTTTTTTGGGTAACTTTTTCCAAAGTTGGTACTTCGTGTATTCTTGGCTGTATTTGCGAATGAGATCTTCAACCATTTTGACCGAAGTCAGTGTTGGCGCATGTAAAGTGATAGCTTTCATTGTTATATAGCTTTATATAAGTAATTCTTTTTAAACTTTTCGGAGAAAAATCCAAAAAATCTTATGAAAATAATCGGAGGATTTACGGACTTTTTCGCCAAATCATTATGAAGCAAAGGAGATAAACAAGATTATGCTCGGCGATACCAAGTTTATATCGGGTAAACTCGAACAAAAATTTAAAAAATTAAAGGAGGGAAAATTCGAAGAAAAACGATTGTATGAATGGATCGAGAATGCAAAAAGGAATATCAACGAATATCCAGCAAGTGGAATCAAAATTACAAAAAAGTTATGGCCAAAAGAGTATATTGCTTACAATATTAACAATTTATGGAAATACAATATGCCAAACGGATGGAGACTGATCTACACTATAGAACGAAATGAAGAGTATATTTTAGGAATCATTCTTGAATGGTTTTCTCATAAAGAATATGAAAGAAGGTTTGGATACGGTTAAATCTTCTCTGATTCAAATACTCCGAATCGTCCTTTTACGAAGAGTTCTTTTCTTTTGCTGTACCCGTTTTGCTTCTTGCAGCTTGGTTTTATATTCCTGAACAATTTCATGTAACGACTTACGAAGAGGATGCGGAACCTTTAATTCTCTGCCAGGCAAAAAAAAATATTCATCCACAATCTCTGGAGTCTCAGGAAAGCTCCAAGTATCGACATAAGGATTCAAAATAACAGTGCCAGGAAATACACGAGCAATTCTCCCCATATAGTCTTGAGTGCCGTAAGTAACCCGCACATCGCGTTCAAGATATTCAACATAAGGATTAAGAGCATCAAAATTTTTTACAGTTTCTTCAGAAACACTGGAATATCCAATAATGTTCACCAAAGCAACAGATTCTAACACCACATGAGGCTTACGCCGATATCCTTGCTCAGTAAGCATATAACTGAAATGACGCTCAATAGTCAAAAATCCAAATCCTCCCTCAGTATTGACTCCCTGAATTCTTCCAGCAGAAACATTATTTTGGGGATCGCGGAGGAGTACCCAGTCTCCGATATTATGCCCCATAAGTGCATGAATCTGACCTTTATTGAGAATAGATTCCTTTCCAAGAGGTTCATTACGAATCATAAAGAATATGAGAAAACAATTCTTTAAAAATGTTTCTATTTTAACTACTAATAAATAATTACACAAGAAGAGAAACTATATAAGAATTAAATTATGCATTTTCATCAAGAGGTGACCTATTCTGCAAGCCAAAATCAAAGCATCCTTGCCCGGACCGAAGTCAAAGAAAATCTTGGATAAGCTGAACCAGTTGAACGGCTCCAATGCCTCAGTGTATCCGTACATCCATTCCGGAAAAGGCAGAGGATGTTATTTTGAAGATCTTGATGGCAATATGTTCTTAGATTTCGCTTCGCAAATAGCTTCCAATCCTCTTGGCTATAACCATCCAGAATTGTTGAAAGTCGTCAAGCAGTATGCTTCTTCCCATCCTATCAAGTATGCAGGCCAAGACTTTGGCATTCCCGAGCATCTCGAATTATTGGAGTCATTACTCTCCATTACTCCCAAGCCTTTGGACGCAGCATTTTTGATTAATTCAGGAGCAGAAGCAGTGGAAAATGCTATCAAGATTTGCTTGCGCGCAAGGCCAGCTGCAAAGTTCGGCATCTCCTTCCAGCACGCATTTCACGGAAGAACTCTCGGAGCATTATCCGCTACCAATGCAAAACCTGTCCACAAGAAAAACTACTGGACCTTCCCCATGCAGCGCTTGCCTTTTAACGCATCAGCAGCAGACGAACTCAAAGATACCATTGCACGAGAAGGCAGTGCCGAGAATGTAGGCTTCGTTATTTTGGAATCAGTGCAGGGCGAAGGAGGCTACCACATCCCTTCTGGCCAGATGATCCGCTCTGTCAAGAAAGTCTGCCAGGAACAGAATATTCCCTACATTGCAGATGAGGTGCAGTCAGGCATGGGACGGACAGGAGAATGGTGGGCATTCCAGCATTTTGGCATTGTTCCTGATGTCTTTTCTTCTGCCAAAGCATTGCAGGTTGCTGCTACTGTTGCCAAGAAAAGTTATTTCCCCGAAGACGGAGCAATCTCTTCAACCTGGGGAGGAGGCCATAGATTGGATTTAGCTTTGGGATGCAAGATCATTGAAATCATCAAGAAAGAAAAGCTATTGCCTCATATCAAGAAGCAGGGATTGTACTTGAAGAAATGCGTGCATGATCTTCCGGAAATCAGGAATCCCCGCGGTCTGGGATTAATGGTGGCTTTTGATCTTGCTTCAAAAGAGCTCAGGAACAATGTGATTGCAGCATGTCTCCAGCAAGGATTGGTAGTATTAGGCTGTGGCACTGCAGGCATCAGGCTGGTTCCTCCCTATATTCTTACGGAGAAAGAAAGCAATCAGGCATGTGATATTCTAGAAAAATCAATCAAATTATGTACTGAGCCAGGATTCAAGCATAAGGAAAATATTTGTAACTATTTGACGTGTGGAGAACATCATACGTAAAGAAACGTTGGGCGAACTGCGGTTCGGGGAGAAACCGGGATTTCTTTCAAACTTCCTGCAAATGTTCTTTCTCATCTTAACGCTTAGACATGCCAACATTCTCTTGCATTTCATTTTTTACTACATATTTTTCGGAAATTTCAAAAAATTTCGGAAGTTTTTTACTAAGATTTCGGAAGATTTCCGTACTTTTTCGGGAAACGTTTATTAAACCTTGAATACTCACATAATATATGAAAAAATATTTAGTAATCGTTGATTATCAAGATTCTGTATTGACAATAGAAGCCGAGGATGAACAAGAAGCATTAGAAAAAGCATCCGAACAAGCAGCAAAAATAGCAGAAATTAATGGTTTACGTATAAAGGAATATTAAATTCCAAGTTTGCTCCGTACGTAATTTTCTGTATATTTATCTAAAAAGTAAACATAACATCCCTTCATTCCCCGAGTAAGAAGCACGCGATAAACGTTTTTAAGATATTTTGTAAATTCGTCAGCTTTCGCACGTTTAATATTCGGGTCAGCAGAATTAGCTTTTATTCCCACCCATGTTCCCTTACTAGGATCATAAATAAGGTCATTACCAAAGACAACTCCGACATAATCAAACTCAAATCCTTGAATAGTATAAACACTTCCCATTTGAGTCACACCCTGAGGATCATGCGCCCAAAGATTTGCTTTCACAACTCCAGGAGCCAATCGAGGGGAATCATTCTTTGCTTCCCAAGTCATTTTAAAATCGCCAATAACCACATCTTCAACAAGAGTGCCATCGGGCTTAGTATTGCTCCAAGGCCAACAAAATCCTGCAACCATACGCGCGGAATTAGATTTTTGAAGATTCCTTCGCTGAATCACTTCATAAAGTTCTTGAGGTGAATCAAATATTTTAAATCCCATTTTATCTTTTGCACTTAATTGCTCATGAGTAGTTTTACGAATTTGGAAAAGATTATCTAGCCAATCGAGATAATTATCTGATCCACTACAACGAAATTGGGTGGTAAGTTCAAATTCTTCTAACTGAGCATTATACTTCTGAGCAGTTAAACGAATAAGTTCAGAGCTTCCAATTTCTGTCGGTCGGACAACTTGGTTATCATCAATAAAAAAGACAGAGAGCTTAGCAGCGCGAATGAGCTCATCAATTTGAGGGATATCAGATCGGTCTTCTTTCCGTGTATAACGAGAGGCACTTGTTTTTCTAATACGATGCGCTTCGTCACAAATCAAGATGTCGATCTCATTTTCTTTTGCTCTTGTAAAACTATTGAAATATTTAAATAAGTGAGAAACGCGATTTCCAAGTATCTTTCTTAAAATTGTGGTAAATGCAGCAGAACCTGTTGCGTGGTAAACTGTCTTATTTTCAGAAAGAAGCGTGGCTAATGCATTGAGGGCAATAACTGACTTGCCAGTACCAGGACCGCCGCGCACAATAATCACACATTTTTTATTGCTATGTGCTGCCTTCTTTGCTCGATCAATGATGGTATTATTAGCAACTAATTGCTCATCAATTAAATGAAATATTTGTTCATTTTTGTGAATCATTTGATGAGTATGCTCTAATAACTTTTTAGAAGGACGAATAGGGCTAGTAATAAAACGATTAAATATTTCTAATCCTTCACCCTTTTCCAAGCGTTTCTTTAAGTAAGTACCAAAATTTTCAAAATCATTTTTAGTAAATAAGGGAAATTCTTTGAGGAGTTCCCTAAATTTTTCCTTAAACAGAACGTTTTCACCTTGTGGACTATAATTATGACAATATGCACAAGAAAAAAGATAAGTCTTTTCTTCTTCAAAGAGCGGGATGAAATCCTTCAAAAAGAAATGATATGCCCGCACCTGACATGCAGGATGTGCCTCAGAACGCTTAGTTCCAGCAATAAATGTAACGACATTATCCTCAGTCTCATCATCTTCTACATTCGTCCACTGTTTCAGTTCAATAACAACAACATTAGCGTTATTTTCAAAATCCTTACCAAAAAGAATACAATCAATTCTGCGTGTCGAATAAGGCAACTCATATTCCAAAATAATATGATTAGTAATGAGTTGGCTATGTTCTAAAATATTTTTAAGAAAATTTAGAGAATTTTGCCAAGCACGGACTTCAGCAGGATTAGCTCGTCGTTTGTAATAATTTTCAAAAGATTGCTCTAATTTAGTAGCGATAGTATTCATCAAAGTATCAGTGATAAACGTTTGAGTTGTTCCTTCATAAAGCCGCATATTCAATACTCATTATATTTCTTATTCGATCCTTTTGCTTTTTCAATAGGGTACTTTTTTGCATTTTCCTCTAGTTTATTAAGAACTGCTGTCCGTAAATCAATGTTATAACGTTCAGCTAAACGTAAGATAAAGTAAAAAGTATCAGCAAGTTCTTTAGTAATTTCCGATTTTTTATATGAGTTATTAAACATTTCTTGTATCTGTTGTTCTGATTTAAATCGAAAATGATCTAATAATTCTCCCGCTTCCGTAATAATACCTATAGCTAATTCCTTGGCGTTATGATACTGATCCCAATCACGATCATTACAGAATTGTTTAATCTTTTCTTGCAATTCTTGAATATCCATAAATAATTGGGAATAAGTTACATTTAATTATTTTTCGCAAAAACAGGCTTCAATGACAAACGAATATTACAATATTTTCTTCCCCTCCAAAAACCTTCCCCACTACATTTATAAATCCCCAGCCTTCAGGCTATTCTTGAAAAAGAATGGTCCTCATTAAACCCACCGCCTTAATAGGCTTAGAATCCATCATCGAACTTATCTCATTATTCGCCACGTTCGCCATTGGCTATGCAGCAGCAAGAATCTATAGATTAACCAAGGAAAAGCGCTACCTCTACTTCTCTACAGCCTTCTTATTCTTAACTCTAGGTTTCTTAATCAGGACCTTCATCAACGCAGGCATCTACTTCGGAAGAAAGGACGTAGTGGAAATTGCCATTAACACTCCTGTTATCACCATCTACAAGGCATTATCTCTCATTTATCTGATGGCCATGATCTCCGCATATTTAATCCTCATCATTCTCACCTTCAAGATCCAGGATTTCAAGCTAGTTTCCTTGTTCGTAATTTTCGCCTTGGTATCATTAGTTGCCAGCTACAAGTTCTACATCGTCTTTCCCATTCTTTCCTTCTTATTGTTATTGCATATTGTCATCTACTACGCTTCCCAGTATCACCAATCCAAAAAACCAGTGCAGGGCTGGATTACTTTTGGTTTCATAGTCATAGCAGTAGCCCAGCTCGCCTTCCCGTTCATCTACTATGACATGCAGTGGTTTGTCTTCGGCACTGCCATCCAGCTCCTAGGCTACTTAATCCTCCTAGCAAGCCTCATTAAGGTGTTGCAAAAATGAACGAGAAACGCGACAAAATTGAAATCGTCTTTGACATTCTCTCTGCTGTGGAAAAGAAAGGAGGCAAGATCAAGCCCACCCATCTGCTCTACAAAGCAAACCTCTCCCATCAGCGCATGAAAAAGTACATTGCAGAATTACTGGAAAAAGGTTTAATCCAGGAAGTTGCAGAAGGACAGAACAAGCTGTACATGCTGACAGAAAAAGGGACGCAGTTCATTGCTGAATACCAAAGAATCAAGCAGTTCACAGAAAGTTTCGGATTATGAAGTAATACATATTTATTACAAAATACTTCTTTAACTAACTTTTCCGGATTATTCTGTTAAAATCGAAAATCTTCTCATAACTTCCGCAAGGAATACGTAGTTTTTGCAGAAAGGAATATGAAGACCAAGAGTAATCAAATATAGCGGACCGAAAGATATATAAAGTAAACTAGACACGTATCTAATATAATGGATACGTATAAAGTAAAATGGACACAACTGCAAAGCGAAATTTTTCGATTGCTTTGTATAAAAGCAGGAGAAACATTGAATCAGCGTACAATTGCCAAAATGTTGCGCGTTACCCCCACAACAATAGCAAATGCTCTCCCGTTATTGGAAAGAGAGGGACTGGTCAGCCGCGAGCGATATAACAAAATGAACCTCCACATGATCAAGCTCAAAAGAACGCAAAAAACCATGCAGCTGAAACGGGTAGAAAATCTGAAACTAATGTACGAAACCAGCCTTGCAGATTTTCTTGAGGATCAACATCCAGGCACAACAATTATTCTTTTTGGAAGTTATTCGCGAGGAGACGATGTGACAACCTCTGATATTGACATTGCAGTAATCGGCACAAAGGAAAAAGAACTCAATTTGAAGATATATGAAAAAAAGCTAGAAAGACCCATCAGCATGCATTATCTCGCAAATCTGAAAGAAGTTTCCAAAGAATTCCGGGAAAATCTGTGCAATGGTATTATTTTGGTGGGAGGTATTGAGCTGTGAATCCAATGTGGCAATTTGAAGAATATGTGAAAAGCGGAATAGTGAAAACGCAAGCTCCTGATTTTTCGCGGGCAAATGCGTTAAAAAGAGATGCAGAACAAACATTACAATTTTTGAAATCGATTATTGAAAAAATAGGTATTACCGAACAAAATGCAACTACCATCATCAAAATGAGTTACGACTTGCTCATGGACATGATTCGGGCAAAAATGTTGCAAAAAGGATTTCATGCAAGGGGTGAAGGAGCACATGAGGCAACAGTTGCTTATCTTCGTGTGCTACAGTACAGAGAGCAGGACGTGCAGTTTGCAGATCAAATGAGAAAGGCAAGACACTGGATTATGTACTATGGAAAACATTACGATGCGGGATATGCAGAAAAGGCGGTTCAATTTTTAGAGAAAGTATATCCACAGTTGAAATAACAATTCAGAAGACTTTTAAGATAAGAAACTTGCAAATAACAGGAAAATGTTTACTGTGGTAATTGAACGTGAATACGATTGGTACGTTGCAAAATATGTAGAAATAGGCACAGCAAGTCAAGGAAAGACTGTAGAAGAAGCCTTGAGGAATATTACAGAGGCCATCGAATTGTATTTAGAATGTCTAAAAGAAGATAAGGCTACAGAACTACGCACAGATTTGAATAACAATCTTTAAATAAACTTGCTCTTCTCATTTTCTCAAGAGGTGATCGAGTGAAAGCATTCTTCAAAGCCAAGTCCATCGCAGTCATTGGCGCTTCAAGAAATCCCAACAAGGTGGGCCATGTCATCCTGAAAAATTTATTGGAATCAGACTACCAAGGCAAGGTCTATCCAGTCAATCCCAACGCTTCCTATCTCCTCAACGTGAAATGTTATCATGCAGTTGCTGCGCTTCCCCACAAGGTAGAGCTAGCAGTCATCGCAGTTCCTGCAGAGCAGTCCTTGCAAGCAGTGGAAGACTGCGGGAAGCATCACATCAAGAACATTGTCATGGTCACTGCAGGTTTTGCAGAAGTAGGCAACCACGAGCTCGAGCAAAAGCTGCTGAAGATTGTCCAAAAATACAAAATCAATTTAATAGGTCCCAACGTGCTAGGAGTATATGATGCGCATTCCTCTCTGGACACGCTCTTTCTTCCTCGTCTCCGTTTAAATAGGCCAAAGCCAGGAAGCATTTCCTTTGTCTGCCAGTCAGGAGCAGTCGGATCAGCAACCTTGGATTTGATTGCCAAGCAGGGCTACGGCTGCGCCAAGTTCATCAGCTACGGCAACGCATTAACCATCAACGAGACTGACTGCATTGAATACTTAGGACAAGACCCGGAAACCAAGGTCATTTGCTTGTACATTGAAGGTATCAAGCAAGGCAAGCGCTTCATGGAAGTCTGCAAGAAAGTTTCTAAGAAAAAGCCCATTGTTGCGGTGAAAGGAGGCATGACACAAGCAGGCAGTCAGGCAGCATTAAGCCATACTGCTTCCCTAGCAGGCTCAGGAGAAATCTACAAGGCAGCATTCAAGCAATCAGGCATCCTCTGGGCAGAATCCCTGGAAGACTGGTTTGACTACGCGCGCGTCTTGGAAAAATCCATCAAGCCAAAAGGAGAAAAAGTCATGATCATTACGAATGGAGGAGGCTATGGAATTTTGGCAGCAGATGCTGTTGAAAAAAATAAATTGAAAATGGCGTCCTTCCAGCCAAGAACAAGAACTGCACTGCAAAAAAAGTTTCCTCGCCTCGTCAACATCCACAATCCTTTAGATCTTGTGGGCGATGCAGACACGCAACGCTATGCAGATGCTCTTGAAGCGTGCTTAGAAGACAAGAATATTGATATGATTTTGCTGATTGTTCTGTATCAAACTCCATTGATTACTTCAGACATTGTCGATGTAATCAAGGAAGCGTACGACCAAAAAAAGAAGCCCTTGTTTATCGTGTCTACTGGAGGGGACTTTACTGAACTGCATAAGAGAAGCCTGGAGGAGCACGGCATTCCTTGCTTTACTTTCCCTGAGCGAGCGGTGCAGGCTATGAAAGTAGTCGTTGATTTCTACAACAAAGAGCAGTAAACGAAAAATTGAAATAGCCTGCGAAATGTATAACCACAAAATGAAAAACTCGATGATCAAAAAGAAAAAAATAACCCAACGAGAATCCGCAATAAAAGAAGATATTCAATGGGGGCTGGATAATTAAAAACTCAAAAGCTAAATAATCTTGTTCCCCTTTTCATCAAAGATATGGATCACATTCACCGGGCAAACCTCGGCAGCTTCCTTCATTTTCGGCAGCTCTTTCTCGTCAATCCATAAAACAATCTCACCATTCTCATTTTTTGCACCTGCAAGATCGACTTTGCCATCGTTCGTAGGAATCCAGCGCTGAGAATGGACAGCAACACATGCCAAGGCGCCAATACATTCCACCTTTACAAACACCACTTTGTATTTCGCCACAAGAAAAACCAAGGAAAATGCTTTATAAACATTATGCACGAAAATAGAAAAATTGAGCGATATCTTTTTATAATAACTTAGGCTGGATTTTCTCAAGAGGTGATGCATGGGACGTCTGCTGCTTTTTATGGGTACCGAGTGCGCGCACTGTCACGAGATGGAACCATTAGTCCAGCATCTTGAGCAAGAGTTTAAAGTCAAGGTGGAACGCTTAGAAGTCTGGCATCACGAAGATAGTGCACAAGTCTTAAGGCAGTTAGCAGCAGGCAAGTGCGGAGGCATTCCTTTTTTCTTCAATGAAAATTCAGGCAAGTGGATTTGCGGTTCCACAAGTTACGAAAAACTGAAGGAGTGGGCATTAAGCACATGACACTCAAAACACTAGCCAAATTCGAAGTGAAGAAACTAGAAATTCTCGATGCATCAGGCAAAGTCGATGAAAAATTATTGCCAAAGTTTTCTCCCCAGCAAATCAAGCAGATGTATGAATGGATGTTTCTGACACGCGCCTTTGACGAGAAGGCAGTCAACTTGCAGCGTCAAGGAAGATTGCTAACTTATGCGCCCATGCTCGGCCAGGAAGCAACCATTATCGGTTCTGCACTTGCGTATCAGCAACAAGACTGGGCAGTTCCTTGTTTCAGAGAATCCGGAGTTTTTCTGGTGCGTGGATATCCAATGGAAATGCTGTTTCAGTATTGGGGTGGAGATGAGCGGGGCATGAAGATTCCTGACAATATCAACATGCTCCCGGTAGCAATTCCCGTCGGAACGCAAACGGTGCACGCAGTCGGCATCGCATATGCATTACAATATCAAAAAAAGAAGGCAGCAGTCGGCGTTTACTTTGGAGATGGAGCAACCTCAGAAGGAGATTTCCACGAGGCTATGAATTTTGCAGGCGCGTTGCATCTTCCCATCGTGTTCATTTGTCAGAATAATCAGTGGGCAATTTCAGTTCCATTAAAGCAGCAGACCGCAGCGCAAACGTTAGCCCAGAAGGCCATCGCGTACGGCTTCACACAATATGTACAGGTCGACGGCAATGACATTTTCGCAGTCTATAAAGCAGTGGCAGAAGCATTAAGCACAGCAAGAAAAGGAAAAGGCCCTTCCTTCATTGAATGTCTAACCTACCGAATGTCCAATCACACCACTGCAGACGATTACAATAAATACCGTTCCGAATCCGACGTCGAAACCTGGAGGAAAAAGGATCCCCTGGCAAGACTGAAAAAATATATGCAATCCAAAAAGATCTGGACAGACCCCTATGAGAAAGAAATAACAGCAAAAATAATCACCCAAGTGGAAGAAGCAGTGAAAAAATATGAATCAATTCCCCCTGCCAATCCTGAAGACATCTTCAAGTATATGTATCAAGATGTGCCAGCAGAACTGCGCGAGCAAATGAAAGAACTCAAAGGTGGGGAGGAATGAGTTTGGAAGTGCATGTGCAAGATCTCGGTTTTCTTCCGTACGGGGATGCATGGAGAATTCAGCAACAGACTCTAGAAGCGAGAAAACTAGGAAAACTTCCCGACACCTTATTACTGGTAGAGCATCCTCCGACAATCAGTCTAGGAAAAAATAAGGAATGGAATAAAGTTCATCTCACGTCAGAAACATTAGCAGAAAATGGAATCACATTGGTGAATTCAGAACGCGGAGGCGGGGCTGCATACTTAGGCCCAAGCCAACTTATAGGGTATGTCATTGCAAACATCATGCCCTACGGGGGGGTATTGCAATTCATGAAAAAATTGGAGGAAATCATGATTCGCTCTTCAAAAAAATTAGGAATAAGTGTAGACCGGCAAGATACGATGAATCCTACAACAGAAAAACCATATCGGGCAACATGGTACATAAAAGAAGGAAAGCCCTATGCACTTTGCACCAAGGGAATCGGCTTGGAAAGCTATCAAGGAACATGGTTTTCGCATCACGGATTCTGCGTCAATGTGGAAAAGGATCACTCATATTTTGACATCATTAATCCCTGCGGGTTTCCTCCTGATCAGGTACGTCCCATTTCTTTCGAAGAAATACTCGGCTACAAAGTAGAAAGAGAAAAAGTAAAGAATATTATCGCAGAACAATTCCGCGAAGTCTTTGGAGAGGTGAAAATGTATGCCTCCGCTTAACATGGTGCAGGCCATCAATCAAGCCTTGCAACAGGAAATGCAAGCAGATGACACAGTTATTATTCTTGGAGAAGATGTAGGTGTTGATGGCGGCGTCTTCAGAGTCACCGACGGCTTGCTTGCAGAATTCGGACCTGACAGAGTTCTTGATACTCCCCTAGCAGAATCAGGTATTGTAGGATCATCTATTGGTATGGCAATTGCGGGATTGAAGCCAGTAGCTGAAATTCAGTTCGAAGGATTTAGTTATCCTGCATTGGATCAGTTAATCTCGCACGCCTCAAGAATGCGCAACAGATCACGCGGAAGATTCCACGTTCCCATAGTGGTACGAATGCCGTATGGCGGAAGGGTCAATGCCTTGGAGCACCATTCAGAAGCACCAGAAACATATTTTGTCCATACCCCTGGATTAAAGTGTGTCATTCCTTCTACTCCCTATGATGCAAAGGGATTATTGCTCGCAAGCATCCGCGATCCCGATCCTGTAATATTTCTCGAGCCGAAAAAACTTTACCGCGCATTCAAGCAGGAAGTGCCGCAAGAACCCTACACCATTCCTCTCGGCAAAGCATCCATCATCAAAGAAGGAGAAGATCTTACTCTAATTACTTATGGAAGCCTGGTCCACGATGCATTGCAGGCAGCAGAATCAGTAAAGGAAAAGTATAATCTAGAAATAATAGATCTCCGCTCACTCAGTCCTTTAGATCACAATACAATAATAAGATCAGTCATCAAAACAGGAAGGTGCCTCATCGTGCACGAAGCACCCAAAACCCTGGGCATGGCTGCAGAGATCATAGCCATTATCAACGAACAGGCACTCTATGATCTGCAAGCCCCAGTCGCGCGATTGACAGGTTATGACACTATTGTCCCGCTTCCTAAACTAGAGAAATACTACCAGCCCTCTCCGGAAAAAATTATCAGAAAAATCCATGAGGTTATGCAGCAATGATCAGAGAATTCAAGTTTCCTGATGTGGGAGAAGGCATTACTGAAGGCGAGCTCGTAGAATGGCTCGTGAAAGAAGGAGACACTGTAAAGCAAGATCAGGCGCTTGCAAAAGTGGAAACAGACAAAGCACTCATCGATCTCCCTTCTCCACAAGAGGGTATTATTCTGAAATTGCATGTAAAATCAGGTAATGTAATTAAAGTGGGGCAAGTATTGGTAACCTTAGGCAATAAAGGAGATCCTGTTCCGCTTGCCAATGAAGAAAAGCACGATTCTCTTGGAGTAGTAGGCCAACTTGAAGTTTCTGACAAAATTCTTCCTCTTCCAACAAGAGAAACAACAAGGCAATCATCTTCACCGCGCATCAAGGCACTGCCTGCAGTCCGCGCTCTGGCAGAGGAAAAAGGTATTGATTTAGCAACAATCACACCCACAGGCAGTCAAGGACAAATTACTCGACAAGATGTACTCAACGCAACAAAAAGATTTTCTTCCCCTCGTTCACAGCCTACAGAATCAAAAGAACCTGCAGTAAAAATACAGATGAAATTTGATTTCTACGGCCCCATCGATCACATCCCTATCAAGGGTATCAGGAAATCCATTGTCAAAAAAATGCAGGAATCCTGGCAGAATACGGTTCCTGTCACCCATATGGATGAAGTGGACATCACAGAACTAGTCGAAATCAGAGAAAAAGAAAAAATCAAAGCAGAAAAGAAAGACATCAAGCTGACCTACATGCCCTTCATTATCAAAGCGCTTATTGAGGCCTTGAAAGAGCATCCTGCATTGAATGCAAGTCTGGAAGAAGAGGAGATCATTCTGAAAAAATACTATAACATGGGTATTGCTGTAGATACAGAAGATGGGTTGATTGTTCCCGTCATCAAAGGAGCTGACCAAAAAAACATTTTGACGCTCGCCCGGGAAATTCAAAACATTGCAGAAAAGACAAAGGAAAGGAAAATAGACATTGCAGATCTCAAGGGAGGAACCTTCACCATTACTAATATAGGAAGTCTTGGAGGAGTCTTTGCAACCCCCATCATCAATTATCCAGAATGTGCCATCCTCGGTATAGGAAAGACGCAGGAACTTCCACGCTATGAAGGGGAAAAAATTGTCAAGAAAACAATACTTCCCTTGTTCTTGACATTTGACCATCGCATTGTTGATGGTGCAGAAGCAGCGCGCTTCATGAACAAAGTCAAAGAATCCTTGCAGGATCCGGACTGGTTATTGCTTGAGTTATAATCTAAATCGCATCACGATATGCGCGAAGGGTTTTCCTTAATTTCTTGCATGCCCCGAGTTCTATTTGACGAACTCTTTGTCTACTAACCTGCCGTCCTTCACGGCAAGCCAAAAGATCAGCAATGGTCTGAGCACTCTCTCCATGATAAAAAAGATTGGACATAACAAACTGTTCGCGAGGACTAAGATGACTGATCATATCCTCAAATGAAGGAATACCTGATACAGTGGGAGGAGGAGAACGATTGGGAATATGTTCATAAAGTTTCGTTGTCCGTTCTGTGCCATTAGAATATTCCTGATCAAGAGAAAATGGGCGAAGGGCTTTTAATGCACGCTGCTCCAAATCAAATTGAGGGCGCTGGCATATAAAAAACTGAAGGCTTATTTCAGCTCTTTGTCTTTGACAAAAGAGGGTATATTCCTCTTCAAGCGCATGCAAGCGAAAACGGGTATCCGCAGGAATGCGAATGACTCCCTCATTGTGATAAGTGCGGCGAATCTTTTGTTTGACCCAATATGTCGCATAGGTGCTGAATTTGGAAACAGAGGGATCATAGTCATCAAGAGCCCGGATTAAACCAGTAATTCCGATGTCTACGACATCGTCAAGGGTATAGCTACGCGTAGGTTGAAACAATTTTTTTGCAATAGAAATGACCAGTTTGACATTAGAATAAACAAGGGTTTCAAAAGCGCGGCGATCGCCATTTCTATACTGAAGAGTAAGTCGAGCAACCTCAGAATGGGACAAAAGGGGCAATTTTGCTATGGAATGATACACCGATGCTTCATCAAGTGTTGCGCGCTGTTCCATAGAAAAAAACATGAAAAACAAAGTTTATAAATTTATTTTTTTACTAATAAAGCAGGGAAAAAGGGGCTGAGGGATAGCCATGACATTAACAGATATGCCCTTCAGGACAATGCGGAGAACACTTCACTTAGACAGG
Organism: Candidatus Woesearchaeota archaeon; assembly: GCA_964365915.1. Classification (GTDB taxonomy): domain Archaea; phylum Nanobdellota; class Nanobdellia; order SCGC-AAA011-G17; family DATDVL01; genus DATDVL01. The sequence continues at coordinate 13,274 of CAYIRJ010000002.1, read as the reverse complement.
GAAATCTATGATGATTGGATTTTTCCGCAGGACAAGGCAAAAATACAGTGGGAAAAATTGCAGGGCAGCGACAACAAATATCCTTTAGTAAAATCAAGGTATGTCGACGAACTGGCAGGGATCGTATTTGCAGGATTCGAATGCCGAGAAGAAAAATGTATATGAAAATATCTTGACGAAGACGAGCAGCAGGAAACAGAAATGATAAGCTTCATGACGCATGAACATTTATTTAAGCGCCCCATCGAGGAAATCCTGTTCAATGCATTAATATGGGGTAATCAAGCAAATCCAAGACTGCCTGTGCATGTCAAAATATTCGAAGGCTCAGAAGGCCGGTTAATGCGCGTGACCGATGCAGGTAATGGCTTCGACTATCGTACGAAGATCCAACAATACCTCCAAGGTGAGCGGTACTGGCAGAACAAGGGTTGCGGATTGGAGACGCTGGCGCAGAATCCCTTCATTCAGGTAAGCTATGACCCTCCATGAAACGTGACCAACATGCAGGTCTGGTTTCCCAATGGCATTGCGAAAAAGCAGATAGGAATCCGTATTTAGTGGTGTAAAAACTTCTCAAGCCGTTCCATCGCAGCTGCAATCTGTTCCATCTTCGTAGCATAGCTGCATCTGATGTATCCTTCCCCATATCTTCCAAATTCCCTTCCCGGCACCACAGCCACCTGCGCCTTTTTCAACAAGGTTCCTGCAAATTTGAAGCTGTGAGTACTGTAGTCTTGGATGTTGCTGAAAGTATAGAACGCCCCTTCAGGATTCAGGGTAGGTAACCCCATCTGGCAAAGGCGTCGCACCAGGAAATCCCTACGCTTCCGGTAATCATCCACCATCTGCTGAATGTATTTTCGTGGCATGCCCAACGCTTCTTTCGCAAGCATCTGGGAAGGATTCGGAGCTGATAAGGTAGTGTAGATGTGCGCCTTCGTCATGGCATCAATCAGCGGTTTCGGCCCAACAGCATAACCCACCCGAAATCCGCACATCGCATAGCTCTTGCTGAAAGTATACAAGCTTACCGTATAGTCTTCCATCCCATTCAAGCTTCCGATAGAAATGTGCGGCTGGTCGTACACAATATGCTCATACGCCTCATCGCTGAAAACATATACGTTATTTTCTACTACAATGTCCGCAATCTCTTCTAAAATTTTTTTGCTGAGCACAGTCCCTGTCGGATTGCTGGGAGTATTCAACATAATAACCTTTGTTCTTTTTTTGTCTATTAAATTGCTCAGAACATCAGGATTAATGCTAAACCCATCCGATTCTAGCAAGGGAAGAGCAACAGGAACTGCATGCAGCAATTCAAAACAAGGAAGATACCCCATAAATCCAGGGTCAGGAAGGATCACCTGTTCTCCAATATCCAGGCTGCACATTGCTCCGAGCAAAATCGCTTCCTGGCTTCCTGCAGTCACGATAATGTTTTCAGGTGCTGCAATAATGCCATTGTCTTTTTCCAGTTTCTTCAACAAAAGTTCTTTCAGGTCTTTTCTTCCGCCAGGAGGCGCATAATGGTTGCAGGTCTTAGGCAGTTTTTTCAAGGCTGCTTGCAGAAATGCAGGCAAATCAAAGTTAGGTTCCCCAGCACTAATGCTGATGACATCCTTGTCTTCACTCGCAAGTTTCAAAAGATTAGCAATGACTGCATCAGGAAGTTCCAATTCGCGTTCAGAAAGATGGACCATGATCACCTCTTGAGTATTCAAGAGAGAGAAGGATTTTTATAGATTTGGGTTTCAAAAAGCAAATATGAAAAGAAGAGAGATCATAGCAATAGTCGTTCTGACAACCTTGGCAATCACAGTTCTCGTGTTGGCAATCCTTGCCATCAACCAAAAAGAAGCAATCCATCAGAAAAATGTATTTATCAACGAAACTCTGGCAGAGCTAGAAACAGAAACTCTGCGTGCAGAGATGTTGAATGTAACCGTAGCTGCCCGCGATACTCTCGTTATTCAGTTGGAGCAGGATATTTCTTCGAAACAAAAACACATATCCCAGCAAGAAATTGAACTCCAAGAAATTGAAGACATTGCCCAGCAGCAGGAAGAGGAAATTAAACATTTGCGGGAAGTCCAGGCATCGCTCCAGGAAGAAGGAAAAATCATTGTCGACCAATGGGAAGCAACTTTAGTGCTCTATGACAATGTCGATATTTACGAGAAGCAAGCGCCATTCATGGAAATCGTGAAGGACAATCCCATCAGTTACAACAAGCTCGGCATCCCATTCATCTACTTCAGAGACGAATCCAGGAAGACGGTAGAAAACGGCGTTATTCTCGGTTCCTATTCAACACTCTACAATTATATTTACATCTACAAAGACAATACAGAAATACGTACCATCTATCACGAAATCGCACATATCATCTATCAAAAAGTATTCATTCCTAATCCCAATAATCTCCAGGCCTGGAAAGCACTCTACAGTGACGTAAAAAATGCAAATCTATTATCCACAAACTATAGCGCGACAAATGAAATCGAAGGGTTTGCAGAAGAATACTCAGTCTACAAAATTAAAGTGAAAGAACAGCCACAGGCAATCATAGATTTCTTCAGGCAAGTCGATGAGGTCATCGATTAGAGAACTAAGCGATGCATCTGGGTGAAAAGCAGGGCAAAGAATGTTTCCTGAAAGCGCTTGCTCAGAGAGAAATGCTGGGTGTAATGCGCAATCAGTTCCCTGCATTCTTCTTCCAGTAAGGTAAAGTTCTTTCCATAGCATCTGCGAATACGCGCACGTAATCGGAGAGCAGGCGCATATTTCGTTTGAGAAAAAGGCACCAAAAAAGAAAGCAAGGAAAAAATAAAGGAAAAAAGCAAAACAAGCAACTCCGGATCCTTCTGCAACATGCGGTGCAGTTGTGCATCGGTTGAAAAAAGGGGAGTATTACAAGTATTTCCCGGAGAAAAGGAGCGCGCATAATAATAAACCAAAGGCAGAATTTGTCTCCGCCGAATAAGCTCAGCGTTGGCATACCAATCTTTCAGTAAAAAGGAAGCCTCATGACCAACGCGGCGCAGTGCTTCCTTCTGAGCCTGAGAAATATGAAGGGCATCAACGCGAGAGAGATAAAATTTCTGAAGCTGCCGAATAATTTGTGCATAAAGGCGCGCTTTGAACTGCATGCTATGCATCACTTCGTGCATCAACAATCCCGTGAGATATTCCTGATCATGCAAAAAGCGGTGCTGCTCTGCTTCAAGATGAATAACAATGAGATCGCGACTGCGGTGATGATAAGAAAAGGACGTATGTCTGCGCAAAGCAGTGTGGAATTGCTGTCGTGCTTTCTTAGGCAACTGTCTTGAGATTAAATAACCATAGCGCTGATGCTCCAGCACATAGACTTGCACAGAAGAAGGAACAGAGATGATCTGTTGAATGCGGCGCAGTGCAGCATGAAAAGGTTGGGGATCAATAGTTCCATAGACGGACAAGTCCATAGATACAGCAAAGAATAATTTTTTATAAACATTTGCATACGTCATGCAAAAAAGAATGATTTAAATAGAAGAACAACGTGATAATATCATCAAAATAACTCAGGAGGTGAAGGTGTTGGCTGCTAGAAAAAGAAAAGCTGCAAAATCAGCAAGGACGCGAAGACGATAAGTAATTTATCGCATTGTTGTTTTGCGCTTAGCGGCCTCTCTTCACGAGAGGTCTATGTTATCTTTTCTGTTCATCATTCGAATAAATTTTTCGTGAGAAATAAGTGCCCGAAGAAGTCATTTCTCGACAGGAAACCATTAAAATCTCTTCTTTTTAAGGAGATTACCTCCAAAGGAGTCAAGATTTCTGAATCATAAAGTTTAAAAATTTACAATGCCTCAAGAAAAAAAGAAAGGGGGCGTTGGACTCTTATCACAACTCACAGTCACAAGATTCGGTAGCTTGGTTTTCTCAACACCTCTTTTTCCCAGGCTACCAATCTTTGACACCTTATGATGTCCTTTCAGCCTCAAATTTTTCCAACGTATTGAGTGCATCAAGCGATTCTTCCAAATCTGCATCGTCTAAAGGTACGCCCGCAGCAGTAGGGATTCTTTCTTGTTGATCGGTGGAGGGAGAAGTGCATCCTCCCAGCACAAATAAAAAGATGAGCAGCACCACTAAAAGTTTCATGCCAATCCTCCGAAGACAAGGAATGCATGCCAAGCGTCAATCGTCTTCTGAAGAACGATCCGTTTCGCTCCAAGTGTAGGTGCCTGATAGAAATCCTGCTTAAGCTCCTCAAGATGAATGATGGTTGTAACAGCCAATGATTCTGATACCTTTCCTGCACGGTAAAGCTGTTCAACACGAAAAATCAGAATATCAAACTTAAAGGTAATGAGCGCAAGGGTAGAATGGCGTACTTGTTCACGGCAAAACACAGAATTGTCTGCTGCATGGCAAACAGTGAAAGCTTCCTCAGTATCGGAGAACTGCATAGCTAAATAGTCACGCGCGCAGCGCAATTGCGTTGCTGTAGAAGAACGTACCAAACAGGATGCCAGGCGCTGATGAAGATCGACACAGTATTCCCCTGCAGTCCCACCGCCAATCGTTCTGCATAATTCAGGAATCTCTTGATAGTCCTTATCAAAGTTGATTCTACATTCAACACGCTGCTTCATGCTTGGCAGATCATCACATGCGATAGAGTGGTATTGTTCAGGATCAGCAGCAAGAACCGTGCTTGCAACCAAAAGAAAAAGAATAATTCCTGTTTTCATGCGCATGATGTATTCTACAACATCTGAATATTTAAATCTTAGTGTCCCACATACTTGCTGTGCAGGTGGAGTGCCTCATTCTTGTCACGCGCACGGATGATGATACGATGCGGGGACACAACCCACTCGGGAAATTGTTGCCGCAATCGTTGTTGAACCGCTGCCGAATAGGTTCCTGCAAATTGGTATTTGTTGCTGCCGCAGAAATGGGCAACAGGCATATCTCTTTCTAGATATTCATAGTCACCAGAACAGCTTTTGCAGTTCTTTCTTTTCTGGACAGGAAAAACCTTGCAGCCAAAATGCTTTAGATTAAGATGAATCAATCCTGCAGTTACTGGTCGTTTCAACAAGAGTTTTAACGCCTCGCTCACTTGGATGCTTGCAATAGCAGAAGTAATGGTGTTCAGCACGCCCAGAGTCGCGCAGGTCCCTGCTCCTTGTAAATGCTCAAAAATGCAGCGAAAGCATGCCTGCGCAGGCTGAACAACCAACACATACCCTTGTTCCTCAAGAGCGCTCCCATGCACCCAGGGAATGCCTTGTTGCTTGCAATAATCATTGATAACAAAACGCGTAAAAAAATTATCTGTGCAATCCAATACCACATCAGCATTCTTGCATACAGAGACAGAATCTTTGTCCAACTGAAGATCTTTGCTTTCCACGCGTATGCCTGGAAAAATCGTGCGAAGGTAACGTGCAGCAATGGATGCCTTGGGTTTTCCCACATCCGCAGCAGTAAAAATAATTTGGCGCTGCAAGTTGTGCTTTTCAACAACATCCCTATCCACAAGCAAAAGCGGAACTCCAGAACGGGCAAGCAAAGAAGCTGCGACAGTCCCCAATGCTCCCACACCAATGATAACCACTTTTCTCTTTTGCAAGGTGCGCTGGGCCTGCTTCCCAAAATAAATTTCTTGTCTACGATAATCCATAAGGTGAATTACAGCAGGAAGATTTAAATAAGTTACGACAAAAATAATGAATGAAAACATGGAATACACCACCCTAGGAGAAAAAAGCATACAACACCGTCTCGCGCTGGAAATTATGACCTATTTTCTTATGACAACAGAAGCAGATAAAATATCAAAAACGTGGAAAGAAGAGGCAAAGGAAAAATTGCGCTGGAGTATACAAAAAAGAAATATACCCATCGAAGGAAAAGAATTTATCTTTTATCAATCAGAACTTGAATCCATGATCGAGAATGAACAAAAAAAGGTAGTCAAAACAGCAGTTGCTACCTTGGATAAAATAGTCGTTTTACGCATTTTTGGAAAAGAAAAAAAAGATACCGGGAATAAGAATATACACGTCTTTCTTGAGTATGTAAGGGAGAATAAAGAAAGGCTATACAAAGCTCTACAAGCGAAATACCACATTGTCAAGATACGATGAAATCGAAAATTAAAATAACAATTATGATTGAACGGACGCAAGAGAAGAAAGTATTGCAAGTTGCTCCAGCTACCACTCTTAAAGATATTATGTTAAAAGCAGGGGTGAATCCTGTTGAAGTGGTTCCAGCAGTCAACAACACCATTGTCACAGAGGATTACAAAGTGAAGAATAACGACAAAATAGAGCTGCTTTCAGTAGTTTCTGGCGGATAAACTTTTAAACAGAAATTCCTTTTTGTTGAGGATGCCCTGCAAGCAATGTTCCGAATATCCTGTCTATCAAGGACAGCATCATGAACCGCTCTGTAAAAATCACTATATCAAGTACTTCGAGAAAAAAGTGTTTAAGACCATCAGCAAATACCAGATGCTGGAAAACGGAGATAAAGTTGCAGTAGCATTGTCAGGAGGGAAGGATTCCTCAGTACTTCTCTACCTGTTGAACAAGTTCCGCGAGCAGTATCAAGGGTTTGAGCTTTCTGCAGTGCTCATTGATGAGGGCATTCCGAACTATCGTGAGATTACCAAGAGGGATGCACAAAAATTCTGCAAGCAATTAGGAATTCCTTTGCAGATTATCACCTTCAAGCAGGAAATAGGGAAAAAATTACATCAGCTCACCCAAGGAAAAAATCCCTGCGCCACCTGCGGCGTATTGAGAAGGTATTTTTTGAACAAAGGTGCACGAAATTTGCATGCATCAAAAATAGCGACAGGACACAATGCAGACGATGAAGCGCAGAGCATCTGGATGAACGCCATCAAAGGCAACCTGGAATTTTCCGCAAAGCTCGGCCCGATTACCGGCATGATCGCGCATGAAAAGTTTGTCAAGCGCATCAAGCCTTTATACTTCATGCTGGAAAAAGAAGTGCTCATCTATGCCAAGCTCAAAAACCTTCCTGTAACCTTTGTTGAATGCCCGAATACAAAAATGTCTTTCAGGAATGAAATGGGAAGAATCTTGAATGAACTTGAGGCAAAATATCCAGGAACCAAGCAGTCGATTCTCAACAGTTTTTTGGAAATCCTTCCTGCATTGAAAATGCATTACAAGGAGCAAAGCAAGCACTTAGGAACCTGCAAATCATGTGGGGAGCCTGCAGTCAAGGAATATTGCAGAGCCTGTCAGATAACGCAGCAGAAGTAATTACTGTGCAAACACTTGCAGGTCTTTCGCAGCAAAGTTCTTTTTGCTTTGCAACCGCGATAAAACACGAAGCCAAGTCTCCTTTTCCACATACACTTCTTCCTCCGCTCCAGTAATATTCGCAAGCTGCTGCGTCACGTTCAGTGCAACTGCTTTTCCTCCCAGATAATCAACTAATCCCAAGGGCAATGCCTCCTGTCCTAGGAAAAATTCCCCAGTTGCTAATGCCCTGACTTGTTCTTCCGGAAGATTTCTATTGCGGGCAACTTCTGCCACAAAGTAGTCATGAATCTCAAACAATTTCTTTTCTAACAATGCGCGTTCTTCTTCTGTCAGTTCTTTGAAAGGAGTAGCAAGATCTTTGTACTTGCCTGTTACCAATCGTTCGTACGTCACGTTGTACTGTTCCAAAAGTTCTCCAAAAGAAAGATACGAAGACGTTACTCCAATGCTTCCCGTCAGGCTCAGAGGATCTGCCACAATCGCATCGCTTGCAGTTGCTACCCAGTATGCTCCCGATGTCCCTGCCTCGCGGATCCACGCAACAGTAGGCTTGTCCACAGCTTTGATCGCATCTGCAATTTCCTTAGACGCAACCACTGTCCCTCCCGGAGAATTGATTTGAACAATAATTCCCTTGACTGCAGAATCTTCTGCAGCCTTTTCCAATTGGGCAATAAAATCAAGGGAAGAGGTTCCTCCCGTTCCAAAGAAGGAAGCAGTCCCTCCATGAATCATGCCTTCCAAAGGAATAATAGCAATCACAGGAGAGAATCGCGGAGCATCAACAAACCAAGAAGTAATGAGAGCAATAACCCACAAGGAAATTAATATGAATAGGATCGTTTTCACTTTTCCCATGCAACAACCTCAGTTTCACTTATCTGTTCAAAAAAGCGCTGGTGCGACCTTCCCAAAAACACAGGCAAGGCATCAACTAATACCAACACTGTGGAAAATTTTGTGAGATTGCGGAGCAATGCTTTTCCAAAAGAAAGGGTTTTCTCCTGACTCATTGCAGCAAGCGAGAAAAAAAGCTTTCCTATAGTCTGTCCTAAGGAATATTCGAGCAAGGCAAAATAAAAAATAGTGAGAATACTACTGATCAAAAATACGAAAATGAAAGGGCGCAGTAGAGAAAAATCCCAGAGCGCGGGCGAAGGCAAGGCCAAGGAAGGCAAGGGCGAAAGCACAACGGCAAGAACAATAAGATCAATAAGATACGCAATGATGCGCTTCCAGAGCGGTGCAAAAACTTTTTTCTGGGAAAAAGGCATAGCAGCACAAAATCCAAAGAACATATTTAAAGGTATCTTCTTTTCCGCAAATAAAATCCCGCAATCAGTACAATAGTTACCAACACATTCACCCAGCTGAAGAACGGGAAGTCCTCTGCAGTCGCTTCGCTTCCAAGAACGCAAGCCTCTTGGATGGCTGGTCTGTATCCCGCATTACTCCTGCAGGCAGGATCAAGGTGGGGGACTTTATCGCATCTGCATCTTCCTGTGTTAATACCTGCTAAACTGCAGTCTCCTATATCGCGAGCTTGAATACCTTCAACACAAGGACCCCAGAGAATATTCGAGCAGTCCCATTGCACCATACAGGTCACATCCTGGTCAGTGCATCCTTGCTGAGGTCCAGGCTCATCATTAACAAGCTGCCCTTGCGTCTCTGCAATGCATTTATCTTCTCCAAAGCAGAGTTTCCCTCCCACAAGCCCATCTCTATCTGCAGCTTTAAAGCTGCTGGGGGTGCTCGATGGTCTGTCACACACTCCATCATTGTCAGCATCTAAATCACAAATATCTCCTCCGCAGAAAGCATCTCTGGTTGAAGTAATTCCAAATTCTCCAAGCCCAGCAATCTCAAATTCACATTGACTAGTGCCGTCACGATCCAAATCAGACTGATCGCTGTTCTTCAGCAGCGGGCAATTGTCATTTTCAGGATTGACTCCATCCTTATCATCGCAATCAGGATCTTTCAAGAAGCATCCGCTTCTGAACACCGAGCAAACCCCGTCTTCCGTGCCAACAACGCAAACGCATTTCCCATTTTCAAACTTCAGCCCGGGGAGGCATCCTTTATCAAAAGGATCAGAACAGCTGGTTGCGCACGTTGCAGTGCCTCCGCTGGTACAGCAAATAGTTCCCTCGGAGCAGCCCGCATCCTTGTTGCAAGTAGCACAACTTTCTCCAGAATCTGTTTTCCCATTCCCGCAGACAAGGGGAGGGGGTGGAGGAGGACCTCCCGTAGCACAGCTCGTTTCACATGCAGCAGTGCTTCCACTACCACAACACACCTTTCCTGCAGCGCATTTCACATCTGCATTGCAGTTGGAACAGCTTTCTCCACTATCTGCTTTTCCGTTCCCACAAGTAGCAGGCGGTGGAGGAGGTGGAGGAGGTGGAGGAGGACCGCTAGAGCTTCCTGCAGAAGTGCAGCAGACTTGGATGCCATATGATCCACATTCACCCACATGCGCATTGGTAGCAGAGGAAATTGAGAACAAACACGTGCTGGATCCAGAGCAAGTGCTTCCTGTTACATAGCTGCATGCCAAGTCACCAAAACATACAGTATTTGCAGAAGGATAGCGATTTTGATTGATCTGCTCCACATGCGCATTGGTAGCAGCACTCAAACGGATTACTGCATTGCTTCCTGTACACGTCCTTGAAGCAGTAAGAAAAGAAAAAGGCGAACATACACTCCATCCATACTGATAGGAAGCGACATTATTTTTAAACAGTTCAGCATGCGCATTCTGCTCGCCGCTGACGCGAAAAAGCGTGTCCTTCTGGCTGCATAATTGATGAATGTCTCCAGATGCCACTGCATAGCCTGTAGGGGAAAAAGGAGAAAATGTAGCAAGAAACACCAGTGCAGAAAAAGCAAGGATGAGTACAGCAGGAACGACAAAGTTTTTCACGTGAACGCCTCTTTTGATAAAAGAAGAGGGCATATCTAATTTATAAAGGTTGTGTGCAAAAATTGAAAAATTCGTTCGAAAGCTATATAAGGTTTGCATGCGTATACAAAAAAGCATTCACCAACAACATGATTGAGCTGGGCGGGAATATTCGTCTGTCTGGGTTTTCTGAGATGGAGCCAGCAACATTAATCGTAGTCAAAAAGATCGTGGGCAATTACACCAAGCGCATCAGCGAACGAGCACAAGGATTCCAGGATATCACCATTAACTTAAAAAAGATTCATGAAAAAAGTCACGAGATTTCTGCAAAGGTCACTGCAGACAAAATTTATAGTTCTGAGATCACAGATTACAACTTATTCTTCGCTCTTGACAAGGCATTGGGCAAGATCATGAAGGAACTAGAACGATAAGTTTTTAAATTATGTCCAGACGTTTTCCTTCATGGTCAAGCGTATCGGCGGTCAGCGCAGGAAAACCCGCGCAAAATTCTCGAAGAATTACAAAGAAAAAGGCAAGATAAGCATCAGAAGATTCTTGCAGTCATTTCAAGCAGGAGAAAAAGTCATCTTAAAAGCAGAGCCTGCCTATCAGCAAGGCATGTACTTCCCAAGATTTCATGGGAAAGAAGGAATCATCCAAGGCAAGCAGGGAGCATGTTATCAGGTCAGAGTGCTAGACGGAAATAAAGAAAAAACAATCATTATTCACCCTGTGCACTTAAGGAAAGCATAATGGCAGAAATCAAAATCGTGAATGAAATTCCATTGTCTTTGCAGGAAGTCAGGGAAAAAATAGAGACCATGAAGAAGCGCGACAAAGAACTGCATTTCCGCGCCAACAAAGTCATTGAATACTTAGATACCTTCACGCAGAAAAATCAAAAAGACACTGCAGAAAAAAAGAAGGCCTTGATGGAATTATCCATTGGACGTCTGCGGGACCGTCACATCGTGAAGATTTTGGATATTATGCCCGAAGATTTAGACAGCTTAAAATCTATTTTATCAGGAGAAAACGTCACCTTGAAGCAAGACGACCTGAAGAAAATTCTCGAAACGGTACAGGCATGAAGCGCTCTTCTCGCAGGTGGAAAAAGAAGCGCCAGATGCGATGGAAATGGCAGCGCAAGCGCATGAAGAAGGAGAAGCGCAAGCGCAGACTGCAGGCAACATAAGGCATGAATTTTTAAAGAAAAGTGATTTCTTAAGCGTATGCAAAATGAATGGGTCAACAAAAAGTATCAAGAAAGTAAAGTCTTCTCTCAAGAATACAACCAATCAAAGCCATTTTCCCACATCGTGGTGAAGGATTTTCTTCTTCAGGAAAAGGCAAAGGCAATTGCAGAAGCATTGCAGCAAGAGCACTTCACAGAAAAGGAAGCGGATCTTTTTAAATTTAAACAAACCAAGGACATTGATGGCACAAAAAATAACATCCTGCAGGAGTTCTATGGTTTCTTTTCCTCTCCCAAGTTTCTGGAATACATCGAGCAAATAACAGGAGTAAAAAACCTGAAATCCATCGACATGTCCGGCTTTATTTACTCAGATACGGATTACTTGTTATGTCACGATGATTGTTTGGAAGATCGTAAAATTGCTTACATTTATAATCTGTCCAAGAATTTTACTGAAACTGATGGAGGCACTTTGCAGTTCTTTTCTGTGAGAGAAAAGCATCCAGTAAAGATTGCAAAAAGTATTGTTCCTACCTTCAACACATTAATTCTCTTTACAGTCACCCGAGAATCATTCCACCAAGTCCAGGAAATTACATCAAACAAAAAACGGTTGACCTTGGCAGGCTGGTTCCATGGATGAAATAAGCCACTGGATCGATCCTGAATTTTTGCAAACGAACATAGTACAGGCAATACACCAGCAGTTCCAGATGAATAAGCCAAAAAGTATTCAGTTGCAGCAATGTTTGCATACGAATCGAATAAAAGAAATAATGAACGAGCTTGGGAAAGCGCAATGGCAGGAGAAAAAGATTTTTGATAAATATGTCTACCAGACAGCAACGCTCACACCAACATTAAAAAAGTTCTGCGCAAGTGCAGCAATACAAAAACTTCTCAGCGTTCTTGTTGCTTCAAAAATAAAGAAGATTGATGCAGAACTCTGCAGCTTTGGTCATGCAGATTATACTGTCATGCAGGACGAAATTCCCGTCAAAAAAGGCATTACATTCGAACTTGATTTTACAACTGACTGGAAAGAAGAATGGGGCGGCTATACGAGTTTTGTTGACAATGAAGAAAAGCTCCGGGTGCTTCCGCAGATGAATACCTTGACCTTGGTCAAAGAAGAACAATACATGCAACACTTTGTGAAGTATGTGAACCATCAGGCAAAAGAAAAAAGAAGAATATTTTTGCAGGGCACATTAAACTAATGAAGCAGATCATAAAATATTTATGAGCATCGAAAGATTTTCAAGTATAAGGATTCATAAAATATTTAAGAAATAAATCCTCCTTAAAATGCATCAAAAGCCCCGAACAGTGAAGTTCTTTTGAATTTTGGAATTCGAAATATTTATAAAGCGCCAGCGAGCAAAAATCGTTACACTTGTCGTGAGATAAGTGAATACGTTAAGTCAATCTTTCTGATTGAAGATGCGACGTTTGCAATTTCGACTCCACAAGAAAGAATGATCGTGGATGTCTTGAAGTGAATACTCACCAAGAGTATGAGTGAAGAGCGACCATGTAAAAATATACATCTACGTAGTACGTACAGTCAACAAGCTTCAGATTGATTGGCCACAATAATTCCCGTTTATCCTGCGGGAGGTCGCTGCTATCGGAGTTCGATTAAGCCATGCAAGTCTAGCCCCCGCAAGGGGACTGGCATAAGGCTCAGTAACACGTCGACAATCTGCCTTACAGTCGGGGATAACCTCGAGAAATTGAGGACAAGCCCTGATAGGGAAGTTGCGCTGGAATGCCTTCTTCCTCAAAGGCAACGCTGTAAGATGAGTCGGCGGCTGATTAGGCAGTTGGTGAGGTAACGGCTCACCAAACC
>CAYIRJ010000001.1:0-56096 GCA_964365915.1 Candidatus Woesearchaeota archaeon | reverse complement strand
AATAAACCTATCGGGAATCTCAATGTCGATATCATTCAGTAGACGAGGAGAATTGTATAATCTAGCAGCAAATCCCCCGCTAATTTGATATGTTGCATTATTCTTTTTTAATATCCCAATAATCCACTGAAGTGCATCAATTGTTTTCTTTTCCATTATTATTTCGGCTTCCTGGCAACCACAATGTAATTCGTTGTGAAAATGTCATTGAAGAACTTCTTGTCTAACTTCTTTGCAAGCCAGTTAGTCACGACAATTGGAGGAAGCGCCAGCCATTTGGGCAAGGAGAAGGACATGCCCCAGACAATAAACTGTGCAATAGATAATAACGCACCGCCATTCTCCTTAATTCTGATAATCTCGAAATCCTTGAACAACACATGACGAAATGCCTGCTTGGTAAACCGGAAATAGTCGTGGGGCATGCCATGCAACGGATTTGCCATGTGCGTTGTCAGAATGCAAATACCTCCTGGCTTTAATACACGGTAAATCTCATCAATGACCTTCTGCGGATAGGGGATGTGCTCTAATGTTTGTGAAGAAAAAACCGTGTCAAATGAATTTGCCTTAATCATCTTCATGTTTTGCGCATCGCCTACAATGTCCATAGGGCATTCTGGAGTGGAAGCAGAATCAAATTTAACATATTCTTTTACATACGGATGGAAAAATGGTTTATAGGGGGCTTTTCCTGCACCAATATCTAATAATTTTCCTGATGCATACCGCGCATGCGCCTGAATGTCCTCAGAAATAGCAGATAACTGTAAATAAATGTCACTTGTAATTTTCGGATTACGGACGTCTTCAGGAGCGCGGTCAACATACTCACCATGCTCCATCTTAATCTTCTTTTTATTTTCTAATTTACCAAGCTCCATGTTGATGAAAAAAATAGATTTCACTTCTTTTTACCAAGGATTTTTGCGCTGCCTGGAGAATACCTGTAATTTTTCGTGCAGTATCCAAATTAGTTATTGGTTCTTTGTCTTCACGAACGCAATCAATGAAATGCCTGACTTCTTCTGTTAATGGCAACTTTTCCGGGACTGTAATAATTTCTGGCTGTGGTTGCTGATCTTTTCCATGCAAAACATTTTTTCTGTTATCAAAGTATCGAAGCACAGGAATTTTTGGTGTTGGATCAGCTGCAGTTTCATAAACAGCATATTTTTTTTCTCCGACTATAACTAATTGATAGTGTTTTAATGGACTTAACCATGAAGCAAATGAAAAGGTGTTGACTCCATCGGGATAGCTTACTTGTATCTGCACCATATCCTCCAAATTTTCTTTCTGAGGATAAGATGCCCCAGAAGCAATGAGAGCATCAGGTGGACTTCTGATTAATTTTTGGAAAACAGAAATATCATGCACTACTACATCCCATAATACATTGATATGGGGGCGAACAGGACCATTTGCAGTAAATGTTGTCTGTATTGATTGTAATTTTCCGAATTCTCCACTGTTCAGATCTTCTTCTAATTTGTTGATAACGGGATCAAAATATTTCAAATATCCGACCATGACTTTCTTTTGCATTGATGTAGATTTACTTGCTACATCATCTATCTGTTCTATGGTAAACGCAAACGGCTTTTCTACTAATACTGGCTTGCCTGCAAGCAATGCTTCTGTTGTAATCTCAATGTGTGTGTGCGGGGGCGTTGCAACAACAATAGCATCAATAGATGAATCATCCAGTAACCTGTGATAATCGACGAACATTAAAGGCCTGTTTTTAAAAGGAACCGCTGCACGTATTGCCTCCAAAGAGGTATTTCTTGTAGCTGCCATTCCTGCGACTTCTGCATCGTCTAAGTGGTTAATTGTGCGGACATAATTCGTTCCCCAGCGGCCAACACCAATAACCCCCAAACGTAAGCGATCCATCATGCTATCACTCAAAAATAATCACTTTAAAAGATTAACGCATCAAAGGTTCTGTAGGGACTGCGATGCGAATTCCGCCTCGCTTGATCGATTCATGCGCAGCTTCCAGAACACGGGTTACTTTTATGGCATTATATCCATTTGTTAGCGGCATTGCTCCTGTCTCCACGCATTCTAAGAAATGTTTCAGCTCTTCAGTCAAAGGCAATGCTTTCTGCACAAAAGGAATGTGCACTTCAGTATCCTGCTGCATGCCTCTGCGCGCATCAGTAGAAGGAACATGCTGAATGTATTTCAGCTTTTCAGGAGAGGCATAATCGTCAAACACTGCGGAAAGCTTCTCTCCCACCACAATGACTTCGCGCTTCTTCAAAGGGTCCAACCAAGAACAGGTTGCGGTAACAAAGGTATTATCGTCAAAGAACATGTTGATGGTTGCGACATCCTCAATACCTTCCTGCGTGTAGGAAGCGCCATGCGCACACACACTTACGGGAAATTTATCTAAAAGATACAATGCAATGGAAACATCGTGCGGAAAGAAATCCCAGACTGCACTCATATCCGTACGAATCGGGCCAGATCCTGCTCCTAAGGAACGGATGTACTTAATGTTTCCAAACATCCCTTTCTGAATGTCCTCCTTGAGCTTTTGAATGGGAGGGTTATGCAAATGCAAATGGCCGACCATGAGCGTCTTTTTCTGCTGCTCTGCAAGATGGACTAATTCTTCTGCTTCGTGTGAGGAGAATGCTAAAGGTTTTTCCACGAGCACATGCTTGCCTGCAAGCAATGCCTCCTTTACTATCTTGAAATGTGTTGATCCCGGGGTTGCAATGGCAACTGCGTCTATTTCCGGATCGTTGAGAATGTGCTGATAATCTGTTGTCTTTTTAGGAACGTTATCTGGCTGCACAATGCGCAGCGCATCCTCCATGGTGGACTGGCGCGTGGCAGCGATCCATTTGATTTCTGCATTCTTTAATTCATTGAAGGTGCGCAAATAATAGGTTCCACAACGGCCTATGCCAATAATGCCGAGGCGCGTTATTTTTGTCATGAAGATGAGCGAAGCTCTTGAGAGTATATAAATTTAGTGACTTTATACTTCAGAAAAACATTTTGTACTTCAAAGGTGATAAAACTTTGAGCACATAATCCTTATAAAATCTTTTTTCAGAATTGTTTCTATGCTCTGTAAGATTTGTAGTAGCGAAGATCCCCAGCTTTTCCTTTCTCTTGGGAAGACGCCTTTGGCAAATAATTTTGTACCCAAAGAACATCTGGAGAAGGAAGAGCCTTACTTTCCCCTGGAAGCTTGCTTCTGCAATCATTGCAAGCTTGTGCAGCTGAATTACGTGGTCCCTCCTGAGCTGATGTTCAAGCATTATGTCTATGTCTCTTCAACCACGAAAATGTTCCGCGAGCACTTCACGAAGATGGCAGAAGACTTGACGCAACGCTTTGGATTGACAAAACATTCACTTGTTGTGGATATTGGCAGCAATGATGGATTGTTATTGAAGGGTTTCAAAAACCTTGGCGTGAAGATCTATGGGGTTGAGCCTGCAGACAACCTTGCTCGTCAAGCGAATGCAGAGGGCATTGCTACCTTAAACGAGTTCTTTAGCGCCGAAAGTGTAAAGCAAATTATTGCTGAAAAAGGAAAAGCAGATGTCGTGACTGCCAATAACGTGTTTGCGCATATTGAGGACATTCATGCGGTTACTAAGAATGTGAAAGCCTTACTGAAGGATGATGGGGTGTTTGTGATTGAGGTTGCTTACTTGGTAGACATGATGAAGAACATGACGTTTGACGCGATTTACCACGAGCATATCTACAGCTACTCCTTAACGCCTTTAGTGTACTTCTTTGAAGAAGTGCAAGGGATGAGCGTCTTTGATGTCGAGCATGTGACGACGCATGGGGGGTCCTTACGAGTCTATGTAAAAAAGCAAGAAGGTAAATGGGAAATTGCTCCTTCGGTACAGCAGATGCTTGCTGAGGAGAAGTATTTTGGCATCCATGAACAGAAAACGTATGAACACTTTGCTGCAAAAGTGAACAAAAGTAAGGAAGCACTGGTCAATTATATTACTTTGTTGAAGTCGCAAGGCAAAAAAATTGCTGGCTATGGCGCCCCGGCAAAAACTACCACGTTACTGCATTTCTGCGGATTGGGAAATAAAGAACTCGACTACATTGTAGATGATAATCCCTTGAAGGCTGGCTTGTATACTCCTGGCAATCATATCCCTGTGGTGAGTTCAGGGAAACTACGTGAGGAGAAGCCGGATTATGTTCTGCTGTTAGCTTGGAATTTTGCGAACGAAATTGTGCAGAAGAACAAAGAGCACCAAGAAAACGGCATCAAGTTCATTGCACCCTTTCCTGAGCCGAAAATTATAGAATAGTTCCTAATTTTAAATATCAAAAATGAATTTCCTATTGGCAGATTCCACTTATCTGAAGACTTATTTCAAACCCCAATATCGTCAGGAAACCCGTCGAAAAAATCCCAATTTTATTAGATCATCAATGCAGTTTTCAACAAAATCATCGGCATTCAAATCGACATGCACCGCGTTTCCCCCACCCCATGCAAGAAAGGCATCTGTGTATTTTTTAATATCATCAATATAAACACATTCTTCCTTTCGTAATCCTAAGGATCTGCATGCAGCTTCAAATAATTGCGGTGCTGGTTTTTTATGACCCACACTATAAGAAGTTACAATACGCTCCTTTCCTAGAAGCGTTTCTAGATCTATTCTTCCTCCTATTGTGGAAAACTCGTTCATGCGATCCCATTGCCAAGGATTTGTGCTTGATAAAATTACTTGCTGATAGCGAGGATGCAATGCATGGATGAATTCTACAATCTCGGTATTTGGATTCGTAAAAGTAGCTTTCCAGATGGCTGCAAACTCTTTTTCAGCCATTTGTAAATTTAAACCTTTCTTGATTATTCGATAAAATTGAGAAGAATCACAACCACCTAAATAATACGGTTCAATTGCTCCTTCATTGTATTCTCTGCCTGTAGCGCTTCCGCCATAGAGGTAAGCGTTAATTTCTTGAGGATCCTTTCCTGTAGCTTGACTCAATAATCTATTGGTAATATCCGCATCGAAATTAATAATCACTCCTCCGCAATCCCAAATAATTCCTTCATATCCCATTTAATCTTCACCTATGGTTAGCCTGAAAAGAATTTTCCTTCCGTGACGCCCACAAGGCTATCGAGAGACTGCGGCTCTTCGGGTTTGTAGTAAAATTGGATGGAATGCGATTCACGTGGAATTTCTTGCATCCTCTTTTTACTTTTCATCTTCTTTTTAAACTTTTCTATTGCTTCTACTTTTGAATAGTAAATCTTTCCATCCATATCTCTTTTAAAGCAATTTTTGCATACAATAACAATATTTATAACAGTTTTTCCCTAGAGGAACATGATGAACACGACCTACCTTGAAGTCATTTTCAAACCCAAAGCAGATTTCGAAGACCAGCGCGGAGAGATTATCAATTTCTTGAAGCTTGCAGAAGATGGTTCTGGATTCAAGCTCAAAGAAGTTCCTGAGGGGGTGCCTGACGACACATTTGTAGAGGTGGCTTACATTGAATTTAAACATGCAGGCGATGTGAGAGCTAACCATTACCATCCTGACGGATTAAACCAGTTTGTCTACTGCACTGCTGGTAGCTATGCAACCTATGCTGTGCAATTGAAAATCAATGAGAAGGGAGAGGTTGTCAAGAATGGAGAACTTCAAAAGCAGCTGGTAAAGCAAGGCGACATTGTGTATACTCCCAGCATGGTGGCGCACGCCATGAAAACCTTGGAGCCCAACACGGTGATTCTCAATTTGAATCCAAGAAGGAGGGATAAGGAACATTACTATACCAAGGAAAAGCCCCATACCCTTCCCTTCAAAATTGTGGAGCCTTCGAAATAATATGAGCAAGATTATTGAAGAAGATTTGCAGCAGATCAGTGAAGGCATTAAGGATGTTACTTCTCGCCTCAATGGAAAGACCTTGTTGATTACGGGAGGAGCTGGATTTTTAGGGAATTATTTCATTGGAACTATTGATTACCTCAACCAGCATGTGCTGCAGCAGCCCTGCAGGGTTATCAGCATAGATAATTTTATTACGGGGGTGAAATACCGGATTCCTGAAGGCCAGAACTTTAAGACCATCACACATGATGTCCGGGAACCCTTCAAGATTGATGAGCCTGTGCATTTTGTGGTGCACGCTGCAGGCATTGCTTCCCCTAAATTTTACAGAGATTACAAGATCCAGACCATTGATGTTGCTTCCCTGGGAACGAGGAACATGCTGGAATTGGCAAAGGAAAAGCAGGCAGAAAGCTTCATGTTCTTCAGCAGCAGCGAGATTTATGGCGATCCGTATCCTGAATTTATTCCTACGCCAGAAACGTATCGAGGCAATGTCTCCTCTATCGGACCACGTTCCAACTATGATGAATCAAAACGCCTGGGAGAGACGTACTGCATTGCCTACTTCGAAGCCTTCCACGTGCCTGTGAAGATTGTTCGACCTTTCAATATTTATGGTCCGGGGATGCGTCTCGATGATTTTAGAGTCCTGCCGAATTTTGCATCCCACCATTTTGCAGGAAAGCCATTGCCTGTGTACGGTACGGGAAACCAGACGAGAACTTTTTGCTACATCAGCGATGCGATTACTGCATTCTTTAGAGTGTTGCTCTCTGACCATAATGGGGAAGTGTTCAACATTGGCACAGATGTCCCCGAGATTAGCATTGGCGGGATTGCGCAGATCATTTCAGAATTGTATGGCTGTGAAATTCAGAATATCCCGAGGGAAAACATGGGGGATGCGTATGATGGAAAAGCAGATCCGCACAGAAGATGTCCCGACTTAACGAAAATAAAAACAAAAGTAAACTATATACCGCGCGTCGATTTGCGGACAGGTATTCAACGCTTCATGAGCTGGGCGAAAGAAGTGCACGCGCAGAAAAGTTTGGTTTAGTTCTTAAATCTAAACTTCAGCATTGTCCAGACAGCGATAACCCCATCAGTCCACTTGATTTTCTTTCCTTCTTCAAAACTTCTTGGATTATATTTAATGGGGATTTGCGTTACCTTCCAGCCTTTCTTGACGGTCTTGCACATCAATTCAATATCATATTCAAAGCGGTCTGCCTTGATAGGGATAGACTTGAGAATGGGGGTTTTGTACATCTTATAGCAGGGCTCTGCATCAGTCAATTTTACCCCATAGAGCACATTAAAAGTGATAGTTAAGATTTTATTGCCAATCCAGTGATGCAAATACGCCTTGGTTTCTTTGTTGCGATAGTCTGCAAAGGTCTTTCCCTCGAACCGCGTGCCCCAGACTACATCTGCACGTCCCTCCAAGATGGGTTTAAGCAACGCAGGATAATCATTCGGATCATATTCCAAATCTGAATCCTGGAAAATGGAGTAATCGCCTGTGGCTTTGGCAATGCCTGCTTTCAATGCAGCTCCTTTTCCCATGTTCTTGGACTGAAGAATTTTCACATATTTACTCGGGAGTTTCTGCATGAGATCGCGAGAACCATCTTTGGAAAAATCGTCTACAAGAATGATCTCCATGTTCATATTGCTGGGTAGCTTGACTGCTTCTACTCTGCGCAATAACTCCTTCAAGGTCTTGACTTCATTATAGACAGGAATAATGACAGAAAGTTTTTGTGCTTTCATGGACCAACACGCAGAACACGAACTTTCTTAAAGGTTTTGGTTAATAAAGCGCCGTCCTGAATCGTTTTCAGATCCCCATCGGAAGGAATGTTCCATTGGAAAAAACCTAGGTCTTTCAAACGAAACAAGATCAAAGTCAGCAATTTCAAAACGATCCGGGACGGCGCCTGAGTGTTCACAAATCTTTTAAAATCCCCTGCGACGTCTTTATTTCATGAAGGCGGTGTTTTTTGAAGCACATGACATTGCGGAAGAGTACTTTAAGACTCACTTGTCAGACCTTGATCTTGTGTTCGTCAAAGAACCCTTGAATTCAACGAATGCTTCCTATGCTAAAAATGCAGAGATTATTTCTACTGTTGTGCAATCTCGACTGACTGCTGACATCCTGCAGGAACTTCCGCAGCTTCGCTTCATTGTTACGCGCTCCACTGGCTATGATCATATTGATCTTGCTGCATGTAAGGATCTCAACATCTGCGTGAGCTATGCTCCTGACTATGGAACGCAAGCTGTCGCGGAAGCCATGTTTAACCTGCTTCTTACTTTGGTCAAACAACAAAAGCCTGTTTTGGAACTACAGGGAAAGACTCTTGGAGTCATTGGCACAGGAAGGATTGGGAAAAAAGTGATTGCACTTGCGAAGGCATTTGGCATGCAGATTCTTGCCTATGACATTTACCAAGATATGCAAGCAGCACAACAGCTCGGCTATACTTACACTGACTTGCCTGCACTTCTCCAACATTCTGACATTGTGACCTTGCATGCACAGCTTACGGAAGCAACGCGCCATCTGATCAATGTAGAGACCCTGCAACAGATGAAGCTCGGAGCGATCCTGATCAATACCAGCAGAGGAGCACTTGTAGATACTCCTGCACTCATTCGTGCACTGCAAGAACAGCACCTTCTCGCTGCAGGGCTTGATGTCGTTGAGGAAGAAGATCAACCCGATCACGTGCATCTAGAACAATTAAAAGCGTTGCCGAATGTCATTGTGACGCCGCATATCGCATCAAAGACTGCAGAAGCAATGGAACGCAGAGCTGCAATTACTCTCCATAATATCCGCGCATTCCTCAATAACCAGCCGGTGAATGTCCTATGAAACCTTCGCGCTTTTTTTGGCCCTTCTTTTTGCTGTGGGTGTATGGCTTGCTGATTTATCCCATTTGGCTTGCATTTCCTGAATTTTCTACACGCATCATTCTTTTTGTTGGATTATTAGCAGTTGTCAGTGTTGCGGGATATTTTTTATATCGCTGGACTTTAACCTTTCCTGAGAAAAAATTTTCCTTATTTAAAGAACATTGGAAATTACTGCTTTGGCTGAGCATTGTTTATTTCATTGTACAACTTCCTTTTTTAGTGCAAGATTTACCCCCCTTGTCTGATGAATCCTTCCATATTTCCCGGGGCATTTGGCTGATGGAACCGGCAGTTATCTTTTTCCAACACCATTTGGGCATAGACTTCTTTTGGGTTTTCCGCATTGCTGCAATTATTCTTTTGGGTATTCTCTGGTTAACGCGGAAAAATATTGTAAGGTTCTCTTCATCTTTTTCTAAAAAATCATTATATCTTCTTCCTGTTCTGTTGCTGGGGTATTTCTTTTTGGTGAATAAAGCCGCTGTTCTCTATCATGCGCTTAAATTTGGAACGCCCGTGCTTGACCATCTGAACTGGTTAACATATTACGGCCCTGTCAGTGCGCTGCTCTATGGTCTGGAATTTTCCTTTTCCGGATACAGCGAACTGGGCATGCGCGTCTTGCAGCCCTTCTTTACTGTAGGGGCTGCGTTCTACTTTTACCAGCTGCTGGCATTACGCCTGCATAAGCAGGTTGCATTTGCTGCAAGCGTTCTCTTTTTATTTTCACCCCTTATTTTTTATTTTGCATCCTTAAGCTATTTAGAAGCAGGGCAATTATTCTTCCTTGCTGCAGCATCCCACTATTTTGTAAGGAGCAGGCTGCATTCTTCTTTGCCTGACATGCTCACCAGCTTCTTCTTTATAGCAGCAGGATTTATGTACAAGCAACCTGTGTTGTTTTTGCTGCCTATTTTTGCTGCCTATCTGCTTCTTGAATACTTTTTACAGGGAGAATGGAATATTGTCAAGATCTTCAAAGAACGCATCGCCTATGTGTATGGGGCATTATTTGCACTGGTAGGCATTGGACCTTTACTGGTGATTAACATCTTTTTCGATGTCCGGCATACGGGGGATTTGAGCATCTGGAGCCAATGGCTTTCCTTCAAAGCATGGAGTGTGTATCTTGGATTGATTCCTCGGCAAACAAACTTTATCCTTTTCTTCTTGTTCCTTCTTGGACTTATTTTTGCGCTCTTTTATCTTTTCCAACGCAATGCACAAGAACGGCCTTTGCTTCTTTATCTTCTCTTGTGGTTTGCGGGGTGGTATCTTATCCATATGAGTTATATCATCCTGATGTATAAACCGGTGCGCATCATGGTTCCGTACATTCCGGCAGTGATTGGGTTGAGCATTTTTCCCTTGCATCTGCTTTTGCAATTCAGAAAAAGGATTGGAAAAATCATTTTAGTTGCCTTGGTTGCTTTCACCCTGACCTTCACTTTAGCTTTAGCTTACAATCATTACGAGCAGCGCTATGTTCCCATGAACGAGATGTTTGCTTACATCCAAGAATACATCCCAAAAGAAGAAACGATTTTAGCGACAACATCGCCGCATCCGTATGACTTTTACCGCGGAAAATATCAACTTGAACATACCTTTGATTACACCGCCTGGAAACCATATGATGAGCAGACGCCGGAAAATCTTTATGAGTATATGGGATCGCAACATATTTCCTATGCGCTTTTCATTGCTCCCCGACCCAACTTCTATGATTTCTATCCGAGTGACCATCCCTGGAATGAATACCAAGATTGTGAAGGACGAGCTGCCTATCAACAATTGAAAGAAGCAGCGACATTATGTCCCTTGAATGCTGATGTTGTCCGACAATTGGAAAAAGGGCATCCCGATTTTAACCTTATATATGCAAGTGACAATGGATACAACAAATTGCTGCTGTTCAGGATTTATTAGCAAATTTTTCAAGACCCCATTGTACAGAAGCTTGGCCAGATTGAACAGGCTGCAGAAATTACAACCCCCCTCAAAAGTAAGAAAGATTTTTAAGCTTCTTTCCAACAAGAAATTTTCATGAACATTCAATTTGTTGATTTGCACAGGCAATATCTGAGCATCAAGAAAGAAATAGATGGAGCCATCCAGCAGACCATCGCAACGTCACAGTATGTGCTGGGAGAGGAGCCGCACCCTTTTGAAATTCACTTTGCAAAATATTGTGGAAAAAAATACTGCGTGGGAGTAGGCAGCGGAACTGCTGCTCTGGAACTTTCATTAAGGGCTTACAACATTTCTTCTGGAGAGGTCATTACCACACCCAGTACTTTCTTTTCCGGTGCATCTGTTGTCAACATGGTGGGAGCTGAACCGGTTTTTGTTGACGTAGAAAAAGACAGTAATAACATGGATCCTACAAAAGTAGAAGCTGCCATTACCAAAAATACAAAGGCAATCATTGCTACGCACCTGTATGGGAGGTCTGCGGAGATGGATCCCCTCTTGAAGATCGCGAAAAGACACGACTTGATTGTTATTGAAGATGCAGCGCAAGCGCATGGGGCAGTATACAAAGGGAAAATTGTTCCGTATGGAGAAACAGGATGCTTCAGCTTCTATCCTGGAAAGATCTTGGGGGCGTATGGTGATGGTGGAGCAGTCGTTACTGATAATAAGGAAGTTGCTGAGCGTGTCAGAAGCTTGCGCAATTTTGGAGGGTCGTTCAAGCAGTATGTGCACAAGGAAATTGCAGGGAACCAACGTTTGCATGCATTACAAGCAGCAATTCTTGATGTTAAACTGCAACATCTTTCAGCATGGGTGAGCTTACGGCAGGAACTTGCTGCACGCTATACGAAATTGTTACAAGGCGTTGTAGAAACCCCTTCATTGCCCAGCTATGGAAAGCATTCCTTTTATGCGTATGTGATTGAAACTGACCAACGAGAAGCTTTAGCTGAGTATTTGCAGAGGCAAGGCATTCCTACAAGAATTCACTATCCTACCCCCATTCATCTGCAGCCTGCCTATGCTTATAAAAAACTGAAAGAAGGAAGCTTCCCCATAGCGGAATGGAAAGCGAAGCGCATTTTGGCAATTCCTATTTTCCCTGAATTAAAGAAAGAAGAGCAAGACTACATAGTTGAGCACATCAAGAAATTCTTTAAGAAATAACTACACCGGTTAAATGTTTAAAAAATTCGTGAATTATTTTGAAGATAAGGAGTAATTGTTTCAATAATCTTCTCCTAATCAATTTTTGGGCACCCATACTGCACCACCGTTTCCCGATTTAACAACAGTCTTTACTATTTGTTCCTTAATCCTCGATTCTTGCATGTATAGACATTGTATAGACTTATATTTAGTTTATGCATGTACTATTTCACATTTTTTCCTGTGAATGCTTTCTTCAGAATGCCAACAAAATAGCCGATGTATTTTACAGAATGATAAAAAGGTAGGAAAAAAACAAACGGCGGATAGGGATCACTAAAAAATTGTTTTACACTTTTAAGGACAGCAGCAACAGGGAAAATTATAAATCCTAATAACAATACATGCTTTTTCTTGGATGCAGCACCAATCCAGACGAACTGCTGCCAGCACTCCTTGAAGGTTGCAGGATTATTATGATACAAATGCGTATCTACCATCACTGGCTTGATTCCTGAATTGAAATAAATCGTTTGATCTGACGTATAGCCAGCACGCTTATCTGGGGTCCAGTACTTATTCCAGACTTCTCGTGTCGTAACAAGAACTGCATGCGGATGCGTAACTCTTACTTTCCCTCGTGCACGCGCCCAGATGCTCCACTCTGCATTCTTAATGAATTCCACGCGCGGAGAGGTGCCTTGGGCTCTGCCTTCAATTAACGGGCGAGCTAAGTCTTCCACTACGGTTTCTCCTGCTACCATGTCTGCTCCGAACATCATGATGATTTTTCCCTTGCAAGCTTTGGACATTTTCAGCCAGGCCTGCTCCGGACCTTGATGCAATTGCGTCATGACGTGCACATTCTTGTGGTTTTTTGCAATATCTTTGACAATTTCCAGAGTCCTGTCTTTGCTGCCGTCATCTGTCAAGAAAATTTCTATGGGGTTGTATGTCTGACTGAGTAGAGAATTGATACAGTTTGCAATATGCTCTTCCTCATTGTATGCAGGAATAAGAATCGAGACCAATTGATTTTTTTTCATTGCGGCAATCAACAAATTTTTATTTATAAGATTTATCTTTTCACGATGCGCCCAAGCACTTGCATCACAATCGCAAGATCCTCTTTCGTCAACAACCCCACCAGGAAAAACACGAAAAGCGCTCCTGGTAACATCAGCAATCCCCACCATTGCAAGAAGTATGTAGTGAACAGCATACATGGCGACAACAACAATGCCCACAAGAACTGATATACCCTTAACTTTACAGTCAGCAATACTAATGCAACCGCATGCGCAAATAAGGTAGCCAGAGTAATTCCATAAAGCCCAAAAGCAGGAACCAAAAGAATATCAAGAACGACATTCAACCCCGCAGCAACCACCATGGGCATAACGGTCATGTACTGTTCCATGCGCCCGATCAAATACGTTGTCAATAAACTATACACAGCATAAAAGGAGACTCCCACAGAAAGAATTGCAATAAATATTTCAATGCCTTGGTATTGGGGGAAGAATATTCTCATGATCGCAAAGATCATTGCATTGATCAAGATTCCAAATAGCATGGCAAGCACATAGGACACTCGCGTACTGCGCTCAAGAATTTTTTTTGCTTTTCTTTCTTCATGCACTGCTGCTGAGCGCGTCAGAATAAAATGCATTACAGAAAGTGGAACTGCTGCAACGATATTCGCTATTGCCCCTGCAACATTGTACTGCGCGACGCTGGTGAAAGGGGCCAGGAATCCCAGAATGGAAGCGTCAATCCAGGTAAGCAAGGCAAAGGATGTAGTAATCAGCAAGGTTGCAGATCCCTGCATCATGTATTCTTTGATTGCCTGAAGGCGCAGATTAAATATACCCAGTACCTCTTTTAATCCCTTGCGTGCTTTCCATACGATGAAAAGAATAGGAATGAAATATGCCAGACTATAGGCTAAGGCAATGCCGAACTGCTCCCACGGTCGGAATAGATATGCAAAAATCAATGTCAATGCCACATACAAAGTGGATGTCCATTGCGCAAGATCGTAACGATAATATGATTTGACTACGGCACGCGCAAAATAATCCAGCAGCATGAAGGGCAAAAGCAAAACAAAGGGAAGTGCCCATTGATATTCCAGCTGTGTGATCAATAACAATGAAATGACCATCACTACTACATTGAGGCCAAGAAAGAAATAGAAGACTGAAGAGGTATCTTTCTTCTTCATAAGCCAAGGGACGAGGGTATCAGGCATGCCTAAACATGTAAATAGAACAACCAGATGAAAGATTGCAAAAATAAAAGAAGCTTGGCCGTACACTTCCTGGTTATACAGATTGGCAAAAACTAACAGTGTGAAGTACGCGAAAAACTTTGAGAACATGAATAAAAAAAAGACATAGGCAACTTCTTTCTTCCCGCGGGTCAGCACCATTATTTCAGTCAGGAAGAATTACTTTAAAACCTTATGCACATAGAATACGAGCTTTGCACAATAAATAAATCTATCACTTCTCTGGCAGCCGCACATACGCATAATTTTATAAAGGTATTTTTAGGGCATACTTCAAATGATTGAGCGTACCCTTGTTGTTATCAAACATGATGGTGTTGTCCGTGGACTAATTGGGGAGATTCTACAACGCTTTGAAAGAACGGGATTGAAGTTTGTTGCCATGAAAATGATCTGGGCAGATGAGAAGATTGCTGATAATCATTATCTCGTTACTGACGAATGGGCAAAAGGAGTATTTGAAAAAACGAAGACTGCCTATGAAAAAGAGGGAAGAAAATTTCCCTTTAAAGACTTCAGGCAGTATGGACAGACGATCAAGAACTGGAACAAGCAATTTTTGATGGAGGGCCCTGTATTGGCAGTGGTTGTTGAAGGGCCGCACGCAATTGAGCTTGTGAGGAAGATGGTGGGAAACACTGAGCCGAGGCAAGCATTGCCGGGCACTATTCGAGGAGACTATACCTTTGATTCCTATGCTGTTGCTGACATAAAACAACGGCCCATTAGAAATTTGATTCATGCTTCTGGCAATAAAGATGAAGCGGAAAGGGAAATTGCCTTATGGTTCAAGGAGCATGAATTGCATAATTATAAAACACAGCATGATGCGCATATCTAACTATTTATTTCCTTTTCCAATCTTTTCTTAATTTCATTTAATGAGAAACGGAATATTGGCCATATTATTAAACTGTAGAGAATTATCACTCCTGCCGATATTAGGAAGATTTTTTCAGAAATAAATAATCTTGAAAGTATCAGTGCAGAAAGAAGGCCTATATTTCTTGCCATCCAAAACAAAGCAGCAAGATAACTTACATTCTGATCATTACTTATGTCCCCCAATAATGCAGTGAAGATTGGCAAGAGAATAGCAAAGGCAACAGATAATATAATCCCCCCTATTATCAATAACCATACTTGTGATACAAATAAGAATATTAATCCCGTTGTCAATAGTATTTGTGCACTTATAATCCATTTTTTTCTTCCAGAATAATCAGACCATGTTCCAAAGAAGTAAGAAAATAGAGGGGCTAAAGTAAATATAGCAGCCAAAAACGTTACATACGTTAATCCCAATTTTTCTTTAATAATCTTATGCATTGGCATTACTATTATTACTATGCATATGCTACACAAATCCTTAAAAAGAATATTTCCTACATAGATCTATGCCTCAACCGCAACTTGTTGATCATGATAAAGGGAAAGTTTCTGCAAGTACAATTATTGGGGATCATGTTTCTTTGGGAGAAAACAGTAAAATTTGGCACCACTGCATTGTGTACGGGAATGCAGAGCGACCTGTTCGCATAGGAAGTAACACTCAAATAGGAAGCCAAAGCCACATTAAGCCAGGAGTGACCATTGGCAATTACTGCAGACTGCAAGATGGAATTTCTATTCCTGATTTAGTGACCATTGGCAATTATGTTTTTGTTGGGCCGCGTGCAATTTTTACCAACGATATTGTTCCTTCGGTACAAAAAGTATTGAATCATTCCTATCGCGAACTGAAAACGGAGGTCAAAGACCACGTTTCCATTGGTGCTGGAGCACATATTGGATGCGGCATTACCTTGGGAGAATTTTCTTTCATCGGATTAGGGGCTGTTGTCATTAGAGATGTTCCTCCCTTTGCTGTGGTTGCAGGAAGTCCTGCCAGGATTATTGGAGACATGCGGGATGAAAAATACCAAAAATTATTCCCTGAACTTGTTCCTGTTTATACTGCTGAACCTTATGTAAGAATGTATAAAGAAACTCCGATGAATGCAAAAGCATAGTTATTTCTTCAATGCCTGAAACGCTGTTATTGCAAAGACATTCACCATATCTTCTACAGAAGCTCCACGGGAAAGATCATTTATTGGCTTTGCTAATCCTTGCAAGATAGGGCCGGTTGCTGTGAATCCTGCGAGACGTTCTGTTAGCTTATACCCAATATTGCCTGCATCTAAATTGGGAAAGACTAACACATTTGCATTGCCCTGCACCTTTGTCTTCTTTTTCTTAGCTATTTCTGGAACTAATGCTGCATCCACTTGGAGTTCTCCGTCAACTTCCTTCAGACTTTTTTGTGCAAGAGCAACTGCAGCCTGTACTTTTTGCACATCGGGATGAGAAGCAGAGCCATATGTAGAATATGAAAGAAACGCCACTTTTGAAAGAATTCCGAATTCTTCCGCACTTTTTGCTGTGACTATTCCAATTTCTGCCAATTCTTCAGCAGAAGGATTTTCCTGCAGCGCACAGTCTGCAAACACAAACGCTTGATCCTTGCGTTCCATGATGAAAAAACTTGAAACTTTCTTCATTCCTGGTTTTACTCCTATGATATGAAATGCAGGAATGAAGGGTTTTGTTGCTGAAGAAAGGCCTGCAATTAATCCATCAGCCATACCTTTGCGGACCAGCATCGTTCCGAAAAAAATGTGTTGTTGCATCAATCGTTCAGCCTCGGTCTTGTTGATGCCTTTCTCTTTTCTTAATTGATAATATTCCTCTGCAAACTCAGCAAGCAATTTTTTATCTGCAGGATCATAGATCGTTACTTTTCCTTTCCAAAACGGAAGCATATTCTTTTCCAGCTCTTCCTTCTTGCCCACAAGAATAATTTTCCCGAGATCGTCTTTGATGATTTCATTGACTGCATCTAGACAACGAGCATCTTGCGTGTCTACCAGAACTATTCTCTTCTGCTGTCCGCGAATTTTATCTTTTATCTGTTCCAGGAGCATTGTCATTTTTCACCAAGTAATTGCCCATGGCTAAGTAATCAAGATGCCCTAATTTAAATGCTCTGATGGCATCGTAGGGCGAGCATACAATGGGTTCTTCATGCATGTTAAATGAGGTGTTTACCAAGGAAGGAATCTTTGTAATCTTGTAATAAGTTTCCAAAATCTTGTTATAGGGTTTGTGAATATTTCTATTAATCACCTGCGGGCGAGCAGTGCCATCCACATGGACGGTTGCAGGAGAATGTTCCTTCATGAAATCGGTGCAATCAAACGTGATGGTCATGAATTTTGCTGCATACTCTCCGCCGTCCATATTCTTGTAGCAATCTTTGGCATACCGCTCGAGTGTGTAAGGAGCGAAAGGCATCCACTCCGTTCTTTGCAGTCTTTTATTTAACCAGTCATTGACTTTGGGATCTGTTGCTGGGTAAATAATTGATCGTGCTCCCAGTGCACGAGGACCATATTCCATTGCTCCTGAAAAGTACGCAACAACATTATTTTTTGCCAAGAGCTCAGCAATCTGTGCTTCAATGTCGTCTAAATATTCTGCTTTTAATCCTTGCTTATCAAGTTCTGCTTTAATTTCTTCATTGGAATAGTTGGGGCCAAAATAAACATCATGCAGCTCGTAGGGCTTTGCTTCTCCTTCTAGCATAGCATAATGCAAAGCAGCACCTGCTCCTGTGCCCCCGTCACTCATATGGGGATGGATAAAGGCTGAAGAAGCTCCTGCTTCAAGAATGCGCTGATTCAATTTCACATTGCCAAAGACCCCCCCTGCCAATGCGATGTCTTTGATGCCGGTGATATGCATCCAATGCGCGACATATGCTGTTACAGTCTCTTCCAAGACGCGTTGGAATGCTGCTGCTAAGTTTTCTTTAGAATACTTTTGCGTTAATGCCTTGACCCAGCCTCGACGGCCGATCATTGCACTTGTTTTGATGGTTCCATTCTCGAACCACATCAATTTCTTTATTTCGCTGTACGCAGCGCTGGTTGGATTGCCGTAGGCTGCTAAACCCGTAATTTTCCCTTCATGACGTCCTACTTTAAATCCAAGAACTTTCGTGATCATTGCATAAAAAAATCCTGGAGAATGCGGCCAGGGCAAAGTGTCTAAGCGTGTTAGCTGATTATTCTCCCCAATGGAAACTGAACCACAAATACCGTCTCCATGATTATCAATGGTAATGACCAAACATTTTTTCTTTCCTGAGGTAAAATATGCTGAAGCTGCATGATTGGGGTGGTGCTCTAATCGGATTACTCTTTTTCCTAACTTTTCAAAGACGTGCTGCTGCTCTTTTTGGTATTTGCGGTACCATTTCATTGTTTTGTAGACCCAGCGTGTCATCATGGCAGAGGATTTTGCAGCATAATAGGGATTAACAGTGTAAAGAGAAGGGTCGAACATTGCGAACTTGATCTTTGAAAATAATTCCTTTGCAGGAATGTCAGAGACTGCAATGGCATCAATATCTGACTCTTTCGTGAACTGCTTGATGTAGTCGAGGCTGCGGTAGGGAAAGCCGACATGCATTTTCTTTCTGGATAAACGCTCTTCATTAATGGCATGCGTGATTTTTCCCTTGTTGACGACAGCAATGCCTGTATCATGGAATAACGAAGTCACTCCGAGGATTTTCATGCCTGCATTCAGCAAAAAACGCTTTAAAAGATTTATGGGCATCGAGGCTGAGTTTCTTTTTCTTCATCAGATTGCCCTAGCCCCGGCGATGACTGATATTTAATCTTTCGTTATCTGGCCTATTTTTTCTATTTGTTGTAGATCAATATCAAATTTCTTCTCGATGAACACCCCTTTGAACGCATTGATGAAATTTTTATCATGCACTAATTTTTTAAGGTTGTTAAGATTATCCTGGAGTACTTTCAGGTCTCCAATAAATAAAAATTTTTTAATTATGTTAGTATTCGTATCCTTAGCTAAAGCAGCGATATCTCTAAAATCTGTTAATCTTCCAGAATGCAATTTAAGCACTATTATCAACTCTTTTGATGGGACTAATGCGGAAATTTCTTTTTCAATGCCTTGAATTTTTCTTTTGAATGCATTCCTTAACAATAGTTGATAGCTGAAAGAAGCGTTAGTGTTTCTTGAAGCAACCGCATCAATCATTAAGTCAACACTTGCAAGATCCTTTTCATACCGCATAAATCTTGAAGAATAAACGTTGTCTAAATTCTTATCACGAACCTTCTTGAATTTTTCTTTCTTGAGTATGGATTCAAACTTTTCTAAATCGTGTGACTGAACAACAATGTCTGCATCAACGGAAAAGCGATGTTTATAAGAAGAGACCGCATATCCCCCCACCATGATAAACTCCAATTTTGCATCTAAAAATCTTTGGAGAATCTCAAAAATTGCATTTTCTTTGCTTATTAACTCTTCCATTATTTCATCTCTTTATATTTAATATGTAAATTTTTGTGATACGTCTCACCAATCATTTCCAAAGCTGGTTCAAAATTATAGATGTTCTCCTTCATAAAACTAATTGTCCAGTCTAATGATTCAACAGTGTAATCTCTTTGCTTTACACACTTTAATTCCTCAACAATTTCAGGCACATAAAATACCCCCTTTCTTGCATTTATTTTTAATTGCAATTTTTTACAATATCCCAAGAATATTTTATAGTCTGCTTTTTTAATTTTTATGAAGATAGGATAAAACCTCTTATATCTTGCAATGTTGTATCTTCCCTCAGTCCATATGTATACTGCATCAGTTTTCGTGAAACAATAGTTTATTCCTAACAAGGGCAAAATCGAATAATAGAAATTAACAGGATCAATATTTTTTTTGATAAATTTTACTATTTCCCGATAGATCCTGTTTTTTTCTTGTAATGTTACGCCCCTCCACTGTTCTCTAAATACTCCCTCTTTCATCAATTCTGAAACCCACTTATGCGTCCAACCATAGGACACGTTAATCCTTTTGGCAATAGCGCTAATGCTATCAATTTTTCTTGCAGCAATCAAAATTTTGATGGTATATGGGTTTAATGTGTCTATTTTCATATTATCATTATAATGATAGTATATTTAAAGCTTATGAATATCATGTACTTGGTTACCTATTTAGTAACTATGATCCTGCTACTCACAAGATTTATAAATCTCTTTTCTTGAAAGGAAATGATGGTGGTGAAAAAGAAATCTTTGAAAATTGTTGTTGGCTATCCTCCTACGCTTTCCTCTAAAGGGACGCCTCTTTTAAGCCAAAATAGGCAATTCCAATACTTCAACAACCCGACTTTTTTATTCCCTGTTGCGCTTGCTACTGGAGCTACCTGGCTAAGAAATGAGGGCTGGGAAACCTACTGGAAGGACTGCATTGCTGAAAACATCACTGAAGAAGAATTTTATTCCTTTCTTGATGAAGTGCAGCCTGACTTGTTTTTTTTTGAAACCAAAAGCCCTGTGGTGAAAAAGCACTGGCAGGCTATTGACATCCTGAAGGAACGCTATCCCAAAATGCAAATCTGTATGATGGGGGATCACCTTTCTGCTTTTCCTGAAGAGACCATGCAGCGCTGCAAACTCGATTTCTTGATTTGCGGAGGCTACTATGACTTTGCCATGGTGGAATTGGCAGATGCGCTGGAACATAAGAAAGATATCCCTCGCGGCATCTGGTACAGGAAAGGAAAAAATATTATTGAGCACGGAAGATATGAGCTGAAAAAGCCCTTAGATGCTGCCCCCATTATTGATCGAAAGTTTACGCGCAATGATCTCTACCAAAAGGAATTCAACCTCATCGGGAGGCCGCTCGCTTACATCATGTCGGGAAGAGACTGCTGGTGGGGGAGATGTACATTTTGTTTTACCCCTGAAACATTGATTGCAACCAAAAATGGTATTACTCCCATTCAACAGATCACCCTTCGCGATGAAATTCTTACCCATACAGGAAATTACCAAAAACCTGATTTTATTTTTCAGCGAGATTATTCTGGTAAACTTATAAAAATTAATGTTGAAGAATTTCCAGAACTTCGCTGTACTCCTAATCATAAAATTTATGTAAAAAGGAATAATGAAGAGCAATTGATAGAAGCATCACAGCTAAAAGAAGGAGATCTTGTTGTTTCCCTCTTTAATCAAAAGATGCAGGACATTATTCGTGGCAAAGAAACATTACAAATTCAAGAGACCACGTTTGAACGTTCATACTTCCTTATCAAGGAAATATCTGCAGAAGACTATTTCGGTCCTGTATATAACCTTTCAGTTCCGGGAGAACACTCCTATACAGCAAATTTATTGAATGTTTCTAATTGCGTCTGGGACC
This sequence comes from Candidatus Woesearchaeota archaeon, assembly GCA_964365915.1. Classification (GTDB taxonomy): domain Archaea; phylum Nanobdellota; class Nanobdellia; order SCGC-AAA011-G17; family DATDVL01; genus DATDVL01. Next base: position 34,577 of record CAYIRJ010000001.1, on the reverse strand, counting down.
ATACGCTTTATCCGAAAGGAACGTTTAGAGCACGCTCGCCTGAAAATGTGATGCAGGAAGTGAAATATTTAGTTGATGAATGTGGCGTGCAAGAAATTTTCGATGATGCTGGGACCATCACTGTTGGGCCGTGGCTGAAAAAATTCTGCGATTTGATGATTTCTTCTGGCTACAATAAAAAAGTGATTTATTCCTGCAACATGCGCTTTGGCGCAGTTAATGCTGAAGAGTATAAACACATGGGGCGCGCAGGATTTAGGCTGCTCAAATACGGGCTGGAATCAGGATGCCAGAAAACCATTGACAAGCTGGACAAAGGAACAAGAGTTGACGAGGTTGTTGCGAGCTGCAGGGATGCGAAGAAAGCGGGGTTGACTGTGCATCTTACCATGATGGTCGGATACCCTTGGGAGTACAAGAAAGATACTATGGAAACGGTCAAGCTCAGCAAGTATCTCATGAGAAAGGGATATGCAGATGTGCTGCAGTCTACAGTCATTGTTCCGTATCCTGGAACGCCCTTATGGAAAGAAGGCATTGAGAAAGGATGGTTCAGGCCCGGCATTAATCCGTATGACTATGAGCGCTTCGACATGGCAGAGCCGATCTTCAAGACGCCAGATATGACCCCTGCAGAAGTGGAAGGTATGTGCAAGCGCATCTACTATGTGTTCCTGCATCCTGAATATATCCTGCGCCATCTCACGAAAATCAGATCCTTTGAAGACGTGCTGTACACGCTTAAGGGAGTGAAGGCAGTTGCAGGCCATCTGAAAGACTTTTCACGCCCTATCCACGAATAACCATGACCTATGAAAATTCGAAAGCTTCTTCCGCTGATAGGGATTCTTTTATTTCTTTACGTTATCCACAGAGTGGGATTTGACAAGCTTGCAGAGACGCTCCCTACTGTCCAATGGAATTATGTGCTGCTCAGCATTGCACTGAGCTTTGTTATTATTGCTGCGCAAGCGTGGAAATGGAACTTGATCCTGCATCGCCAGAGCATCTTCTTGCCTTTTTCTTATATCCTCAAAGTGCATTTGATTAGTAATTTTTATGGCAACATCACTCCGGGAAGAATCGGAACGTTCTCTAAAATATTTCATCTGAAGGAGCGCACGAAAAAAAACATTGGGGCCTGCATTTCCTCTGTCACCCTGGAACGCTTCTTTGACTTGTTCACCGTAGCATCCTTTGCATTTTTGGGATCGATCGTGACATTGAAATACTTTCATGGTATTTTTTTTCAGTTCCTCATTCTTTTTTTGGTATTGATCGTCGTCCTGCTGCTTTCCCTCCACGAACCGACACGGAATTTTTTTATCTGGAGGGTATTCTACTTTCTGGTTCCGAGAAAATTCAAAGATCGGGCGCGCATTTCCTTTGAAGCGTTTCATGCAACCCTGCTGAAACCACAGCAGATTGTTCTTCCTATTATTGCTACGCTTGGGGTTTGGTTTGTGCTGTACTTGCAGATGTACCTAATTGCGCTTGCACTGCATGTGAACGTGCCCCTGCTTTCCTTTATCTTCGTCTCCTCCATTGCCACGCTGATCACCTTAATTCCCATCACTGTGGGGGGCATTGGCACTTCTGAACTGGCCATCACCGTGCTGTTCAATAAAGTGTTTGGCATTGACCCTGCAGTTGCTCTTTCTCTTGCATTGATCAATCGCGTCATTGGGTTGATTGGCACCATCCTTGGAGGGATTTTATCGATGCGGGAAGAGAGGTACTTCTGATGTTTACTACCCATCATAAGCACATTGAAGGAATGGTGAAAGAAAAAGTGAAGAGAGTAACACAGATTATTGTAGAAGAACTGCAGCCGCTAAGCGTGCTGATGTTCGGCAGCTTTGGCAAGGGAGAAGGGACTATTCTGAACCGGAAGGAAGTGTTCAACGATTTTGACATATATATTATTACTGAGAGAGCGGTCCCTGATGCAGAACTGGAGCGCGTGGGAAAAAAAGCATCTGCTGCCATCGGAATGGGTGGTGGAGAATTCATCGAGACTGACGGAACAGGATATCAGAGGAAAAAGTTTTTCCATGTGGACTTGCGGGCAATTCCTGTTGCTGCCTTATCCAAGCTCAAGCCCACCACGCGCACGTATGAAATCAAATACAGCACGCAATTACTGTATGGAAATGATTATCGTGATCTCATCCAGATTACGGAACGGGACCTTCCCCTTTCTGAAGGATGGCGGCACATGATCAACAAGTCCTGCCTTTTACTTTTAGCGATGGATGAACGAAGATGGCAAGGAAAATTTAAGGATGATGAAAAGCTTATCTGCATCTACTATGCACTGAAAACGTTCATGGGATGCGCAGAAGCATTACTTCTTTTGAAGCACCATTTTTCCGGAACGTATCGCGGGAGAGCTGCCTTGTTCAAGAAGCTGTACGGAAAGGAAATGCCAGATCTGGCAAAAAAGGTAACATTTGCGACGCGCATGAAGTGCGACTTTCAGCCTGCAAAAATCAAAGATCCTGTGCAGTTCTGGAAGGAGGCACGTGATGCCCTGTATTTCACGATCAATTACCTTGCGCAGCATGACCTGAGGATTTTTGCAACACGCAAGGAAGAGCTGATGCAAAAGATTTATCAAAAATTGCCATTGCAATACCATGTTCCCTATCTTTCGATCGGGAGAGCTGCAGTTCCTCTGCAGTATGGACTGAATGGGTTGTACTTCTTGCGAACACGATATGTTCCAGCACTCATGAAATGGCGGGATGTCGGAGTGAGAGTGTTCATGCCTGCATTTTTGCTCTTATATGCATTGGAAGATCCTCAGCTACTCGATGCATGCAAACACTACCTCAAATATCTGGCTCCTGTAGAAGGAGAAGCTTTTGAAGCATTACGAAAAGCTGCACTCTATTGCTATGGAAAATATTACACGCAGAGGCTGTTATGAAGTGCATCTTCTTAGACGGATTTAAACAAGAATACCTGCAACACACCCCTTATTTACGAAATCTTGCGCAGCACTCTCTTCATGGGAATCTAGAAGTGCCTTTTGGCTATACCAGCATTGTCGCTTCTTTCATGACGGGATTCCATCCAGAAAAACATGGGGTGATTGATGTCTTTGAAAAAAGAAAAACTCCTGCTCCCTTTATTATCCGCAACAGAATTCTTGCCAACGGGCTACGCTATCTTTCCCGCAATCTTTATTTTTACACTCCCTTGAAAGTGCATCAATCAAAGGCGCGCCATTTCAAGCCAACACTAGAAAAAATCTGGATGCAGCGTGGATGCTTGCCTTTGCCTACGCTTTTTGATTACTTGGAACGAGCAGGGAAAAGCTTTGCTGCAGTCGACTGGCCTTTTGTCTTCCACAACAGAAAAAGCAGACTTTTCTTCAAAAATGATTCTGCAACAGTCATACGACATGCACGGAGCTGTGCTGCTGACTTTAATTTTATTCACTTTGGAGACTTGGATCATGTTGGGCACATCTATGGCCCGAATTCTGAAGAAGTGAAAGCAAAGCTGCGAGAAATTGATGGCTATTGCCAGGAACTTGATGAGGAGCAGATGGTTTTTTTCTCAGACCACGGCATGGATTACATTCAGGAAATTTTTGATTTGGAAGCTGAACTGCAGAAGCTCAAGCTGAAATTTGGGAAAGATTATACGTACTTTTTAGGAAGCACGTATGCACGTTTCTGGTTTTCCACTGCTGAGGCGCGCAATATCGTGGTGCATGCATTATCCTGCATTACTGAAGGAACCATTATTGACCAGCATGTCTTTCGATTGCCTGCTACCAGCCATGTTGTTTTCTTAGCAAAGAAAGGGGTCGTTTTCAGCCCCAGCTTTTTCACGAAGAATATGCAGTATAAAGCCATGCATGGATGGAATCCTAAAGAGCAGAAAGCGTTTTATTTGGTAAAGGGGTTTTCAGGGAAACAGGAAGCACACATTGTGGACTTGTTTCCTACTCTCTTGGCAATGATGGGACTTCCTGACGTACGATGCGATGGAAGGAATCTTTATTCTTGATTTTGCACACTAAATGTCATATTTCGGTTCCTTGATTTATTGCTCTACGCAATTTAGGATTATCATTGTGTGTCCAAAGAATGCCCTTATGTCCATCAAGAATTAATCCTCGCTGTTCCAAATACTCAAGAACGACATTCAATGTCTGATGCATTAGTCAATTTTTTCAATGGGTGTTATCTTATCTAGTATTTTACTGTTGTTGCATGAACGCAGGATGCTTCAAATACCCATACACCACTAATCTTGGATTTTTGTTCTGGTCATAATACGCCTGCACCGGCTGCAACAATTCCGGATGTTCCTGCGGAAAATTGTAGGTCCAGGGTGGAGTGAAGGCAGGCTCGTAAACAGATATGATAACAAACTTTGGATGAATTTCTTCTAAGCGTGTAGTAAATGAAGATGCATTTTCCCTGTCTTCTGCTTTTGCAATAAAGGGATACGTGTTTCTCTCACTGTAATACATGTTCTGGTATTTGGAAGCGGTAATGACTGCATCATCTGGATTGGAATTCATTTTGATCCACTGTCCTGCAAAGGCAACCTCTGCAAATCCGCTTTTTGCATTGAGCGCAGCGTTATAGCCAGCGACAGTATGGCCATACATGAGAACAAGTAGTATTGCGACAACTATCGCATAGGAAAGGATTTTGCTTTGGTTTTTTATGAAGGATCCTATCTTTACGATTCCTTCTCCCAGCGCCATGAACAGGACAGGAAACATCCCAAACAAATAACGATCCTCAACGCCTGCAGCAGTCAGGCTATAGAATACATAGGGAGTCAGCAGCCAAACCAGCAAAAACCAACGCTTGAGCAACTGCTTATCCTTTGTTTTCCATAACATGTCGAATCCCAAGAACAGACTTCCATACAGGAAAAAAACAATGAGCATGATAAAGAATCCTAAAAATCGCGGACTGAAGAATTTTCCTGCGATCATTGGAGACATGACATCGTTTGCAATATGCTCCAAGTTCAACCAGAGATACTTCGGTTGTCCCTTGCCGGCAAAGCGCTGTTCTCCCCCTCCTAACCCTGTAAATTTCTGCACCGGATTATCAAATGAAGTGAACAGCCAGATGAGAAAAGGAGAGATTGCAACGATAGCAATGAGTACTATCATCCAGAGCCGCTTGTTGAGGAAGAATCTTGCTCGCTCCTTTACTATTACCACAGCAAACAACGGAATGATGTAAATCAAACTTGCTGCGCGCGTGAACCATGCCAAACCAAAGAACAGACCTGCAAGCAACAAATCCTTTTTTGAGCGCTCCTCGACATAGCCCTGCCAGAAGAAATATGCAGCAGCAAGCCAAAATGCAAGCGAAGGAAGATCAGTGAGCAGGCGCGTGGTGTGAAATACATATTGCCAGAATACCGCGGAAAGCAAAGCAGCAATCCATGCTACTTTTTGATCAAAGAGCTTCTTGGCAAGAAGATACGTCAGCCAGACGATTGCCAAGGAGAACACTACAGATACAAACAATAATATTGTGTCATCACCTCCCAGCTTGAGAAAAAAACCCCAGAGTATGCTCAGAAAGAAAGGGCGTCGCGGGCTTAGTTCATACGTATCGTACTCGGCGATGTTCCATATTTCCTTTGCTCCGGTAAGATGGTCTCCTGAATCCCACCATTGCGCAGGAGGCTCATGCACGATTGCCACAATAAAACGAAGAACAAAGGCAAAAACAAGAATTGCGGCAATGATCCAAACTTTTTTTGAGGTGAGAACATTCAACAGTCGCAGGCGTTGTTCCACTCCTTCCATTAGCTCATCTCTTGCCATACTCTTTTTATAGGTTCTTATCGCAATTTATCTGATAGATCATAATGCTCTTCTTCGGAGGATATGCCTGTTCTTCATAGACTTTGTGCACTTCAGGATAGAGTGTGGGGTTGGGATATCCCAGGAGCGCTGCTACTTGAGGACGCAGAGGTGCTGTGTACCTTTCATCAATCACCATTAGATCTACTTTGTTGTTGCATGCGTAGATGATCAATTCATCATAACTGTTCACATAGGGAAAATTCACAAAGGTGCCGCCACCATAAAAACTTACCCAGGGCTTGCGCTCCATGATGCGCGGATGCATGTACTGTTCCTTCACCCAAAGCCCTGCCTGCTTGTGTTCCACAGGAGGATTTATTTTTTCAAATCTGCTGTCAATCAGATGATTTGCAAAGATGTTTCCCAGCAAGGAAACAAGGATAATTCCTGTTATCATCCAAGAAATCTTGATACTCTTCCATCGTTCAGCAATTTGCACGATACCTTTTCCCGCCCAGAGTATCACAATGGGAAGAATAGGGAGCAGGTACCGTGCTTCCACCCAGAAGAGAGGATAAAATAATATAGGATATGCCACCAGCATCAGCAAATATGATTCTTTTTTCCATTCGTCCTTGTTCCAGCTTCGCAAAGCAAATGCAAATAGTGAAAAAATGATGAAGGGAAAGACTTTCGGGATTACTATATAGATCTCGCGAACAAGATTCGTGATGTATCGCAGCAGGAATACATCACTCTGCGCAATTACTTCCTTGACAAAACTTCCTCTCACCTTGTACGGGTTCAAGAGAATGTCATCTTTCGCTTCGTTCAAACCAAAGATATTCTTTTCATACTCTTCAGAGAAAGGTTGGTAGGCTCTGAACTTGTAAATAACATATCCCTTGCTGCTCAATGAGAGATCTCCTGACTGCGTGTAGACAAATGCAAGATATGGAAGCACCACAAGACATGCGACGATTAGTACTGTTGCTGCAGGCTTGATTGCTTTCTTCCATTGTTCTCTTTTATGCCAGAGCACATATAGGGCAGTCAGGAGAATATAGAGCCATCCTTCGGGTCTTGTCAAATACGCAAGGCTGTAGAGCACTGCAGTGGCAATATACTCCTTGAGCACACCACTCTGCAAGGCACGATATCCAGTATACATGGCGCTGGTAATCAAGAAGAGGTACAGCGAATCTGCATAAGTAATACTTGAAATGTAGGTGAGTGCGGGATACACTGCTGTGATGGCTGCGGCAATCAGCGCTACTTTTTGATCATAGATGCGACGCGCAAGACCATAGACTGGAAGAATGAGCAATGCTCCGAAAATGATGGAAATCAAACGAGCAGCAAGCTCCCCATTGGACACTATCAGGCTCACTACTCCAGTAAAAATAGGATATAGAGGCATGAAGACGGTGTTGATATTGCCTTCGATGTCGCGCAAGCCATTTCCTTGGATGAAATTCTTGCCCATGGTGATGTAATAGACACCATCAATTTCCACAGTCTCATGAAACGTGAGAAGCAACAAACGCAACACCAGAGCAATTCCTACGAGTATCCACACCCAGCGCGATCGCATAGGAAAAAAAGAAGAAAAACGGTTTTTAAGGGTTGTTAATCTTGAACTTTCTGTTCTAGACTGCAGGCATCGCGCAATTGACAAAGTCTTTCTTTTCGTGCTGCTTCATTTTCATCAGCTATTCTTTGCCCGATTTTTGCATTAAGAGATTGATATAATTCTCTGAGAGTTTCCTTAAAAAGATCTCCTTTAAACTCTTGAACCACTTCAAAGTTTCTGTCCTTCACTTCAAGTTCATATGCATCCAGAAATCTGATATAACCCACAGAAATCCGATAATTTTCCCCTTTTAATGGGATTACCAGTTGATACTGGTCCCCAGTTTTTTGAATTTTTCTTGATACACTGATCATGCAATTCCGTACTTCTTTTACCAAATCATCAAATAAATCCTTTTGGTCATATCCCCTATCTGAACTGCGTTATTGCATGTTCTTATTTCTCATCATTCTTATAAAAATCTTTCTGTCATTTTTAGTCCTCAGACAAAGACGATTCATCGCTTCGTTGCAATGGCGACGAGAGAAACTCCGAAGGGTACGGGAATATGTTGAATAAGTTTCGTATCTGCTTTCAAAATTGCATACGCTAATTTGTTTGCCAATGGCGTTAGTTCTGCTACTGTCTGACTTTTGTTCAACAATTTGTAGATAACGACTGCAGGAAACATGAGAATATCCCAATAATTGAGAAACTCTATCGTAAATCCGCTTGCACTCAACAACTGTTTTAGTTGTTTTTTTGTGTAGCGACGTTGGTGATGCACCAAATCATCATCTTTTCCCCAGAGGAATTCCAATGCGGGTACTGTAATCAATATCTTCCCTCCCGGTTTCAATACGTTATGAATATTTTGCATTGCCTTGTAATCATCTTTCACATGCTCAATGACATCAGAAGCAAACACCCAATCAAAGGTCTCTGGCTTGAACTTTACATTCTGCGCATCACCTTTCACTAATTTCAACGTCTTATCGCGCATTTTTGCATACCTTAAAGCAGTAGCAGAAATATCTAAACCAATCACTTGATTTTTTTGGGCAAAAAAACTAGCAATGACTCCTGTGCCACAGCCTATGTCTAAAATTGCAGAACCGTTGTTGCCAAATCTACTGAATAAATCAATCATCATTTCCCGCTTGGCCCGAAACCATGCATGCTTCTCTTCAACTTCATACATAGCTTTGTATTCATTCTCTTCCATCTTACTTCGTACTCTCCACTGGCTGCCAGATTTGACTGAAGGATTTTTTCCTAATCTTATCGAGGTAAATCGCACCCCAAAGGGCTGTTCGCAGTGCAAATAACAGCATGGTATAAAAGATTTCTCGTACATTTCTCGGATACCACAAAATCCAGAGCGTAGCGTGCTGCGTCTCTTTCCAGAAACTTCGCGTCGTTGGCATATTCTTGAAATATTTTCTTGTCTGCAGATATCCCCCTGCACTTCTTCTCTTTTGCTTAAGCCAATCAGAGAAGGTCGTAGGATACTTTACATACACCTGCGCATCGGGAGCATAACGAATTTTCCATCCTTTCTTGTAGACTTCATAGCTCATGACTGCATCATCACTTAAGGCATCTTCAGGGATTTTCTTGATTATTCCTGCTCGCAACGCAAATAAGTAGCCAGAGCAAATTAATATCTGGTTGGTTTTTTCCCTTTTTTTCCTGATCCAGTCCCACCAGTCTGTGAAATTATGGCTTGCATAACCCAGCAATGTTTTTCTTGGGCTGAGAGAGATGGGATGTCCGGAAACTGCACCCACCTCAGGATCAAAGTGCTGGATCAAATTTTTGATCGCGTCCTTTCCCAAGAACACATCACCATCAGTCAATATCAAGAATGCAGATTTTCTATTCACTTGGGAAAATGCAAGGTTCAATGCTGCAGGTTTTCCTTTACCAGGATCTTGAATCACTTTTACTTGCCTGTACTTTTTCGCTGCCTGCAAGGTAGCGTCATCAGGAGCAATGACAAGAATTTCGCAGTTCTTCACTTTCTGGTCCAGCACTGCCTGAATTGCCTTGCCAATAGAATGCTCTTCATGATATGCAGTGATGATCACACTTATCATTTGGTCACCTGCTCATACAACTGCAATGTTTTTTGTGCAATCTCATCCCAGGTATGATACATTGCTTTTTTCTTGTTGTTCATCATGAATTCTTTCGCAAGCTTGGGATCGTCGAGCACCTTGAGTATTGCCTTTTTGAGTGCACGAATATCCCCATAGGGAACGAGCAACCCATTCACTCCTTCCTTTAACTCATATTTTACCCCATTCACTGGTGTTGCGACTACTGGAAGACCTGCAGCATAGGCTTCAAACAAGGTCAAGGGAAGACCTTCGCGATAACTCGGAAGCACATAGCAATCAGCAGCCTGGTACATCTTCATAATCTCCTGCTTATCCCGTGTGGGCTCCAACAATATAATTTTTTTTTCATTGCCTATTAATCTCTTTACTGTTGCCTTCATTCCCTCATCAGGTCCCCGCATGACAAAGGTGATATCTTTCCGTTCTTTCAGGATCTCGTGCGCAGCTTCAACGAACTTATCTGGACCTTTTGTTGCATTTAACCTTCCAAAGAAGAGGACTATTTTATTTTTTATCCCCCAGTTCTTCTTGAAGTCATTGTTTTTCATGGTTTGAAAGAATCTTGCATCCATTCCATTGGGGATATGCACAATTTTTTCTTTTGATCCACCGTATTTCGCAATAAAGCCATCTTCCCATTCGGTAATGGCAATAATTTTCCTGGCAGATTTTAAGACGAAGCGTGCGAAGGTCTGATGCGAAAGGGGCACCATAAACCTTCCGAAAGGACTGCGATATGCATCAGACCAGGGACAGTGAGTTGTATGTATCAAAGGAATATTGCGAAACTTTCCTATCATTGCAGCGAAAAAAGCATGGGGGTGGGTGGGAAGATGGGAATGGATAATATCAAAATCTTCTCTCCATAATTTCAACAGCACCGAAGGCCAGAAGGTAATAAAGTTCACCGCCCTGAACCAATGAAAACAGCGATGCACATACACTCCATTGATGGTTTCCTCTAATGGTTTGATGCGCTTGGTCTTATCCCAATCAGAACAGTACACGTGCACTTCGTGGTCCTGCTTTGCTAGGCGCTCGGCAAGCTCTTCAACCACCTGATTTACTCCGCCAATTGCAGGCTTGTAAAAGTCACAGACGTAAGCAATCTTCATTTCAAGAATGCCGAACATTGCCTTTTTTAAGATTGTGGACTTAGAGATTTAGAAAAATTCTTCAAGATGGAGTTCTCTCTTCAACCAGTCCAGTTTTGGCTGAATCTTAAACCGAAGAATTTGACTTACCCAAAAGTCTGAGATGTTAATCCCCCAGCCTACTTCGTGTTGATCATAACCATGCATGTAACGAAGCTTCAGGATGGCTCTTTCCAGATCTGTGAACAAAATAGAATTTAAAATAAGGTCTACAACTTCTCGTGCTGCTATGCTGTTGATCATGGTTTCTCCCGATTCTCTTGCTGACAATGCCTGATACCCTTTGCCTTCTTTACCCTTTTTACTATTTAAACATTCCAGATGCATGGTGTAGCCAAGACGATAGTTTTTCCTAATCGTTTCCAATTCTTTCTGATGTTTGAAAAAATCTTCAGCTTCTTGATTTGGATCTTTTCCCATTTCTCCATAACATGAAACTATGATTTCTGCATCTGTCACTGGTGCGCCTGCACGGCTTTCCAAATCTTTTTGATGTGATGCAATCATCTTAATCTTCTTTCTCTGCGACCTTGAAAGAGGGTCCTCGTCACGCAGGATGCTCTTTATTCTCCCATTTACTACAACAGTGGCGTATCTCGAAAATCTTCCCTTTCCCGGATCGAATCTGTTCATCGACTCTGTGAATCCAAGATGCACTGCTGTTCTGATAAGATCAGGATCTGCATACGAAGGAATACGCTTGAGATTAACCGCTGTTATGTAATCAATGAAAGAATAATTTCTCTCACAAAACTCTTCTCTTTGCTTTTTCGATGCCTGCCTTCCTGAAGGATAAAGATAGTATCGGGCATCTTCATCTAATCTCTTAAATATCGCGGGTTTCTGACCATTCACTGCCATGAAAAATCACTTTTTCTTCTTGTTTCTTTGATGTCTTGTATTTAAAAATTCTTGTCACTTTTTTATCCAACTATACAACATCCCCAGACCATACGCAACATGCATACTGAGATATAAGAAAGGCAATACGGGAAGAGCCTTCCAATCACTGTGACTATGTACTTCGTACACTGAAAAACAGAGTATCAAGATGCCATACATTATTAGCGGCCATAGAAAGATGGGATGCAAAGCAAGCCATAAAGGAAGTGTTGCAAGATAAAGCACGAAAAATGAAGGAATGAAAAATACAGGATTCACCATCAATACGGGGGTTTTGTTAATCTTCTCCTTTCTCATGCGTACAAAACCGTACTTGAAAAACTGCTTGCAATACTGAAAAAATGTGGGACGCCTACGGTGATACATGATTAATTGAGGAGTATATGCAAGCTTGAATCCTGCTTTCTTTGCGCGAGCGTATAACTCAGGATCCTCTCCTGGGAATAATCTTGGATCAAAAGGCTTGATTTTCTTAAAGACTTCGCGCTTGGCAATGCAGTTTGCAGACGTTAAAGAATATTCATCTGCATCCAAATTTTCTTCTCTCTTGGAATACCGGGAAGACATTGTATACGTGCCAAACCACGAGCTCATGACGTAGCCCGAGGTTTTTGCAAAATACCTGTCTGAAGGCGGAGTTAATTGTGGACCGCCGACAATGTCCACATCAGGATGTTTCTTGAGGAACTTCTCTGCCTGCTTCAAATAATCCTTTTCCAGGATTCCGTCATCATCAAGAAACACTAAATACTTTCCCTTCGACTTTTTGATTGCGCGGTTGCGATTATCAGAAGGATTGTAGCCGTATTCAGTTATGACTTCACATTCTTTTTTTGGATAGTCCAACTTTTTGATGGAGTCCATGATTTCGCAATTCCTATAGGGAGCTACGGGGATGATCAAGGAAAACTTTACCATGTTAGACGATCCAGATGAGTCCTGCAAAGAAGACTTCAATCAAGATGCAAAATGTAACCACCTGCTTCTCTGTGTACTTCCCGGTGCGCGTCCAAATATGGGGGATGGAATAAATCTTTTCATAATAGGACTGGATTTTTCCATTCTTGTAGGAACCATACGATTTTGCCTTGAACTTTGAACGCCATTTTAACAGAAATTCAATAAAAAATGGAATAGACAATATTAATGCCGCCTTTTCTAAGTTGCCTATAATTGCAACTGACACTAATGATGCTCCCAAGAGATACGTTAAGGAATCTCCAGGGAAAATTTTTGCAGGATACTTGTTATACAACCAGAATGCAAGCAACGCAGCAAACACGATTGCGGCTATTGCTGCAGCAGCATATCTTTCATTTGCATATGCGTACAATCCCATGCTTCCCATGTAGATTAATCCCATACCTGCTTCCAATCCGTTTAATCCGCCGAGCATGTTGATCATGTTGGAAGCGCCGACAATACCGATCGGAACGAATACTAAAGGGTAAAGGATGCCCACATCTAAACGATCAATGCCGGGAATGAATGGCACATAGAAAAATGTGGTTCCTGCCTTGACAACCATTAAGGGAATTGCTGCACACAATGTCAAGATGGGTTTTTGCCACTGCCTCAATCCTGTGGATTCGCCAATATGCTTATTGACAATTAAATCATCCAAAAAACCAATAAAAGTAATGATAATAATAGTCATCAATGCAGCAAACATGTACAGCAGGGAACCCTGGCCTCCCCTGTCATAATAGAAAATCTGAATGAAAATATACAGCATAATTCCTGCGAGAATCCCGCAAATTACTGTCATGCCTCCAGAAATCGGAATTAACTTCTTTTGGTCCTTCTTGTTTTTGTCTGGGACCACGAGATCGATACGTTTTAAATACCGTATCCACAAAGGCATGGATAATAAAGCTGTTACAAAGCTCAGCACTGGCGCGAGATACAGCAAGAATTGCATGTCTCCACTTTCAGAAGATAATTTATAAGCGTTGTGAACAAACTTTTCTTACGGCGCTTTCAGCCGAGGATCAGGATAATCCAGTGCCAAATATTCTTCTTTAATTGCAATGTTTTCAGGATACTCAATTTCCCAGATGCGGTGCGGTCCGATTAATCTTCCCTGATACACTGCGAGAGGGGCTTGGTACGCGTCATTGTAAATCAGTTGAAACCCAGGAACTGTTTCGTCTAACAAATACAACTTGCCAAACAGATTCTTTTTTATCTTCGGAGGAACAAATATCGCGTTTCCCAATGGCACATATTGATTCCCCCCATTGAATTGGGGAATGATTCTTAGACATGCAGGCATGGCATTGGGTATGTTCAGTTCATATGCTTTATCAGAGAAAATACAAGAAAGAGGAATGTTGTACTGCTTGCCATCTTTATGTAGTATAGCCTCTACCTTCTCGAAAGTCAACGTAATAGAGGAGGATGTGGTGCTGACGTTGCTTGCATAGACCAAAAATCCAATGACAGGAGTGGAAGAAGGAAACACGACACCATCGTAGGTATAGGTTTCGAACAACTGTACCCCTCCTTCGTAAACAAAGATGGTCTGGTTGCGCGTCTCTTGTGTTCGCTGCTGATTATTTGCAAAGATACCAATGGATGCAAAGCGGTCATAGTTGAGATCAGACCCGATGCTGGAGTATGCACCGTATTTTCCAATCTCATCTGAAACCACTAGGAAATGCGTGACCTTATGTGCCTTCATCAATTCGAATGCTTTGGTAACGTCATCTCCTGTCAACAGATGCCTTCCCACCAGATAATTCCAATAGATGAAAAAATTTCCCCCATCAGTAACGGTAGCGCGCTTGAATCCCGATTGCACCCAGTAGCCATAATCCCACCAGTGGATAAAGACTGCATCGTTCGGCGTGTTTTCCCTTATCCATTTTCCTGCAAGCTGCCACTGCTGGCCATAGGAAGGACCCGTGTTTGCAGCCTGGTAATCACTGGATTGATAGTGCGTCAGCAACATTCCCTTAGACATGAATCCCAGGGAGAATGGGCTTGCGAGAATTAATACTATCACAAGAATGCCTGCGTACCTTAACACCTTATGCTTGCGCTCCCAGAAAAACTGCAGCGCTGCGATGATAAAAAATGCAGCTAAGATGGAGGTAATCACAGAAAATTCAAACAGTAAACGGATTGCAGAGGTTGCAGCCATGACCATAATGATATACCAGATGAAAAGGAATGCATATGTTAAATTCACATTTTCTGCAATATACCTATACTGTTCACGATCTCTGTAGAATATCCTGATATAAAGATAAAAGATAAGAACAAAAAATCCTATCAACGATCCATAGAACGTAAGATGCGAGAGTGTTGACGTACCATTGAAGACAGAATCTGGGGAATATCTTGAAAAGGTATAGCCAAACAAGAAGAGAGCAAAAATTCCTGTCAGCATCTTTGCACCCTTGAGCTTCTTGACCGTTTCATAGAACAGCCAAACCCCGCCAAGTAAGAAGAAATACACAAAGAGCTTACCCATTTGTGAGAACCAATCCACGACAAAAGGCTTGCGATTTTCAGCAACCGTCAGTGTCCAGCGTGTCTCACCATACGCCTTGAACACATACTGGAGCACGTGCTTTCCCTTCACGACAAAGTACTCTGGACCAAACATAACTGCAATGATGATTGACCCCATTACAAGAGAGATTAGAAGCGTGGCTATCCAGAGCGGCATTTTGGCTTCCACGCGCTGCCGGATTTTGAATAGGTCTTTCTTGAACACCACGAAATCCACAATAGCAAAGAGCAATGCAACAAAAGCAATGCCAGTAGTAACTGACGTTGCAAATGCCATTACTCCGCCGAATTTTCCTGAAAGCTGGAGAAGCAGCATGCTCAGACCTAGCCAGAGTGCATACAGGTAAAAATCCTTTTTCTCAAAGCGGTCGAGAAAGATACTCACTAAGGTGAATGCACCCACAATGAACAGCGCGAAGTTCGCATTGCCTGCAGTATGTCTTCCTACAAATACCAAGATTGCAGAGATGGCTCCAAAGACCAACGTCTTCTTTAACGACCTTGCCTGATACGCAACGACATAGTAATACAAAGTCATGACAAAAAGCATCATCCCCAGCATATCGTGGTCCGAACTTCCTGCAGTGCTCCTGAAAATGAATGTAGGGATCAACGTAATGAACAGGCAAGCGAGTAACGCTACTTTTTCGTTGAAGATTCTGCGCACTAGCAGAAACAAAAATATTGTCATTACTGCCATGGCAATGACAGGATAGATAATATCTACGTAGGCAACAGTTATCTCTGGATTGAAAAGATGTAGAAACTTCCAGAGGTACGCAACAAAATAAGACGTAAACGTTCCAATATGACTGAGATCTGCACCGACAGGAACAAAGCGCATGGCATCCACGGCAGGAAGCTTTCCGTGCTCAGCAATGTATTCAGCATAGCGGAGAAAAATGGTAGAATCCAGTTCTGCAGTGATTGTCTCACCTGTCGTCTGGTCCTTGAGCAAAGGGATATTTGCAGAACGAATGTCTGCGCCTAGCCAGATAATTCCTAGTAACAGCAAATAGACTATCCATTGCTTATGTTGCTTGAGAAAGGCAACAACTTTTTCCTTACGCTTTTCCAGATCGTCTTCCATTGCTCAAAAGAATGCGGGAGTGATATATACTTCTAGCAGACCTGCAGCCACCAAGGTAATAAAGGCGAGCATGATCAGATCTACTGCATCGAGTATGATCTTTTTGAAGTTTTCGGTTCCAAATTCGTGCTTAATCACTGCAAAGGAAATGATGCCTCCTGCTAGGCCCCCGATAAAATAGGCAAGAATTTCTGGAATGCCATGGACAAAATAACGCAAGAATCCCAGAGAAAAGGTGTGAAAATACCCTCCCACCTGAGCCCAGCCAATCTGCGTAGCGTACTCTCCTATGTTGTTCCTCACAAAATTCCCAATAGCAGCGCTGATCACTGAAGCATTCCACGTCAGTATGAAGATTGCCCCTGCACCATAAAAAAACGCAAAGAAAATGCTAAACAGCAACACCTTAACATTGTTGGTAAGAATCTGAAAATACAACTTTGATGCAGAAGTGACGGAAGAACTGATAACATTATTCGTACTGATGATATTTTCTCCTGTGATAACATTTCCTGTAATTGCAGCGACCCTTGCGTTAATGTTCTGAATGGTCTGGATTTGGGAATTGAATGAAACCTGCATCATCTCATCAGGCAAGAAGACATACCACACTGAAAACGAGATCACAAATCCTAGAAAGAGAAGAATCAGAAATTTCAGTGCATGCCAATGCTGCCTCAATCTACCTCGCTCTGTCGCTAGCTTTTCGTCCATCTTCTCTTCACGCGAAAATGTGCGATGGACAAAAGGCAACGATGCAATAACTGTCAACAATACCATGATGATAGAAGCCTGCTCCTTGAAGATCACGACAGAAAGGAACATAGCAATTGATGAATACAGCATGCCAAGGAAGAAAACGTCCCAGGGCTTTCTTTCTGCCTTTTTAGGACCAATCAGTAACTCCAACACCATTCCTGAACGCATGGTTAACAGGATTTAAATAACTTCCTATGAAATTTTGAAATTCCGGTTGCAGGCCATCAGAAAAGCGCAACCTGCGGAGCCTGCTTTAACTTCCCATCAGGACCATACACACGCGTGATTTGTACTGTTGCCCTTTTGTTTGTTATCACCTCAATGGGGAATGTGTTCAATTCCTGTGGCTGAAAATATTTTGAAGAAGGCACGGGGTTATAGGATGCTTTCGTATTGAGAATAATGCGGCAAGCAGGAACATTATAGATGATATCGATAATAGTCAGTTCCTTTTCTGCATTGATTTCCCGCATATATTTTATCTCACTGATCTTTCTTCCGCTGATGAGGAACGAACGTAGAATGTTTTTGATTGCCTTTGAGCATAAGGAAAATCTCCCGAAGGTCATCTGAAAGATACGTGAGCCTGCCATTTTGAACGGAGACATTTTCGTATCTTTAATTTCCTGCAAATAGCCTTGGGTTTTTAATATATTTCCTGCAATACTAAGCTGACTGTCTTGCATATAGCCGGAGAATAGTCTTCTTTTCCTTGTCTGTACTTGGATGCCTGCATCGTAGACTGCATGATCTTTGAATATTGCCCGGAATGCTCCGCCCTTTTTTAGATTTGCCAAGAGGAAAAAAGGTTTGCGAAGAATAACAAATCCTGCATAGGGATAATACTGATTTTCTTCTGGAAGTTTGCAGCGCAGCTTTTCACGTGCATGCTGATACGCCTGGAGATAGGTATAAGTGATATATGCCAAATAGCGGTCATCCAAACTCGCAGGGGTTATGGTTGTCTGGGTGCTGATTGACTTTCGCAAGAGTGTAGCAATGGTCTCTGCTTCCTGCGTTGCGAGCATCTCGATTCCTGAGGGAATAATATACTCGGTATTTCTGCTTCCGTAATCGCCACCAAATGTTCCGTCCGGATGGACGCATTGATACAGAAAACGAGTTGCACTTACAGCCATGGCAATGGGATGCATGTCCTTTGACTTGTCATACAATTTCATGAGGTAATCAATTGCCAGGGAAAGATATCCTATGTCCACACCGCCATACTCTCTGAACCATCCTTCTTCTGACTGCAAAGCGGAAAGTTCTTGCAATATCTTGAAAGAAGCCTTGCGATATTTTTCATTTTCAGTGAGCAAGTAGGCATTATACAAAGCGACTGCTGCCCCTGTCATCTGATTCTGCACACGCGTTTCTTTTTGCTGTAAGAGAACATCTGCTGCACGCCTGATTGCCTGCAACAATTGAGGGGTTTGCAATTGCGGGAGCAATAAGAGCACCTCGGAAATTGCATACATGGAGAAGGCGGTTGCAACGTAGCTATGCTCGTAAGGATACCACTCATCGAAGCTTCCGTCTTTACGCTGAATTTTTTTCCAGAAGTGAAGAGCAGCCTCAATCCATTTTAAGAGCAAACGATTTTGAAAATAGGGATTCTTCTTGTGTTGTAATTGATACAACAATGCGAGCGTTAATGCTGCTTCCTGATGGCGGGCTGAGGGAAAATCTGCAACATGATAGTGCCAATACTGGCGATCGAAACAACCATACGTTTGGGAGAGCGGATTACGGTCTAATAGGCCAAGAAGACGAGGCATTTGTTCTAAGACAGATTGAAGATAGACTTGTTTGTTCATTTTTTCTTTTTTGCTGAAAAATTATCTAAATTTATATTCAGGAATCTTGCCATAATCCTTACACTTAGATCAATAATTGCACTTTCTTGAAGGAAATTTTTCGGATCAGCAATAACTACAAGCTCAGGATTATCCCTTCCATACAATAATTTTTTCACAGGGGTTACTACCATTGCTAGAAAATCAGGATTATGCTGTAATTGTTCTTGATATCCTTGAATATCCCCAGTAGAAAAATGTTCTGCATAATACTCTCCATGTTTTTGGATGGTTGCATATGTATGGGTATGAAACTTAACAAAACAATATTGTGGATTTTTTTCTAAGAATACATTGACCAATCTTATTCTTTCTTCATTCGCTTCAACGTGTGAGTCATCCCCTATTCCTGTCATAAAGATAGAGGTGCAGACATTAATTCTCCCTTTACGCTTCGTCCAAATAACCCCGTTTGATTCTTGATTCACGGCAATTAATGCATCAAGCGTATTTTCTAGTGTTTTTGGTAATGCGACAATTTGCGACATCATTCATACCTTAAAAGATTTTCAGCTTGTCTACGTAAATAATATTCTCTTTTTAAGAATGCTGAACACCACGTCATAATAATAGTAGCTAAATTTCCTTTACGTCAGACTTCATATCCTTGGGCTCGAAGACTTTCTCAAACTTCTTTGCTATGGGGTGGAGATATTTCTTCAACCAGATAGGCATGGCATGATAGCACCAACGCAATACCGTTTTGACACGCAGTTTGAAGTCAATTGGATTCGGAATTGGCTCTTGCAATTGCCAGTAATCATAGGAGAACATTTCTTCTATCTGCTTTTTCCTCGGCAAGGGGGGAGGAGTGATATTCTGATCGTAAAAACCAAAACCCAATAATGCAATCACATCATAATTCCACGGAATTTTGAAGATTTTTTTTACATCAGACTTTGCAGGAAGGTTATCACACCAGACCATGCCTAAGCCCATGGCATGCGAAGCCAGGAACATGTTCATGATGCCAGAACAGGCAGATTGTAAATGATCACGATACGTAACATTATCGGTTCGCTTATCATACAACATGAGCATAGCCAAGGGCAAGCGTTTCAAATAATAGACTGAGCCTGCTTCTGCAAGCTTATTGATTTGTTCTTTGTCCTTAATTACGATGAGCCTCCAGCCCTGACGGTTGCAGGCAGAGGGTGCCCAGCGACAAACATCAAGTAACTTTCTCCACATTTCTTCAGGAACAGGCTTATCTTCAATGAATCTTCTGATAGAACGGCGGGTGCGAATTGCTTCAAAGACACCCATAGGATATTTCTTTTCAAATTCATCAGGATCTGGAACTTTAATTCTTTTGATTTTTACATCAACCATTGCTTTTACAACCTCTTTTTGATACGATAATTCACTTCCTCTTTCTGGGAAGTGCGCGCTATCATTTCTCCGAGCAAACCGAAAAAGATGAACTGCGCTCCCAACACCGTTAACAGGATTGCTAATAAAAGTAACGGTCTTCCGCCGATCAATTTTCCGAGCGCATACTTTTCATACAATAATCGTATTCCTGCGATAATCCCTGCAAGCAATAATATTCCGCCGGAAGTGCCAAAAAAATACAGGGGAGAATTTTTGTACCGCAACAAGAATGTAACAGTGATGAGGTCCAATGATCCCTTGAATAAGCGTGAAACTCCCCATTTTGACTTTCCTGAGAATCTTTTATGGTGCACTACAGGAATCTCGGTTACTCTATATCCGCGCCAGTGCGCCAAGCTAGGAATGTACCTGAACAAGCCCCCATAGAACAGTATTTCCTTTGCCACTTCCTTGCGCATCATCCTGAAATTGCAGTCAGAATCATGGATTTTAATTTTGTGCAACCAGCGGATCAAGCCATTAAAAATTTTTGAAGGCAATTTTTTAGCAAAGAAAGCATCCTTACGCTTGTACTTCCAGCCCACTACTAAATCGAAGCCTTGCTGCAATTTTTCATGCATTCTTGGAATCTCTTCAGGATCATCTTGCAAATCCGCATCCATAGTAACAACAATATTCCCTTTTGCTTCCCGCATGCCTGCTGACAAGGCAGAAGCTTTGCCGAAATTTCTGGCGAATTGGACGAGACGGACGCGCTTGTCTTTTTTTCTGAGCATTGCTACACGGGCAGCAGTGTTGTCTGAGGAACCATCATCGACAAAGATGACTTCAAAGGAAGATTGCATTGATTGTAAAGTTTCCTTTATCTTCTGATACAAGGGCTGGATGTTGCCTTCCTCATTGAATGCCGGGATAACAATGCTGAAATCCATGTCGACAAATTTTGAAAAATCGCTTAAATAGCTTATGATTCTCAAGGCTGTGGAACCCTTAATAAGAAACTACTTCAATTCCAGGAATTCTTTTTAGGTGTGCTACATTCCTTGTCATAATTTTTTTTATTCCTTGTGTCAACAATATAGAAGCGATGATAATGTCAAATTTCCCTATTTCTTCACCTTTCTCTTTCAATTCCCAACCGATATCTGTTGCACATTTTGCAGATGCCTTGTCCAACGGAAAGACAAAAAGCTCATCAAATAGTTGATCATAGATCATTTCTTCTTGTTTATGTTTTGGGTTTTTGAAATCCAGCCCAAACATTATCT
The DNA here is from genome assembly GCA_964365915.1 of Candidatus Woesearchaeota archaeon. Lineage (GTDB taxonomy): Archaea > Nanobdellota > Nanobdellia > SCGC-AAA011-G17 > DATDVL01 > DATDVL01. The sequence goes on along the minus strand of CAYIRJ010000001.1, from coordinate 13,194 downwards.
CTTGATAGTTCATAATTGTTGTTCCAAACGGGCCTTGTAGTTCTTCTAATTTTCTTTTTACTTTCGTATCTTTTCGCAGCAGATCGATTATTGCGGTTGTATCTAATCCAATCATTTGAATCGACGCTCAATTTCTTCCCTAAACTTCTTCATTCTTCTTTCTTTTTGCAACCATTCGTCATTTGTTGCCCTCATTACACCCCAAAATTGCAAGATGCTGTCTTTACTTCCCTTTCTTCTCATTTTCTCTTCCTTGAATTCTAATATAATATCTGAAAAACTCTTTTCCTTAGATTTTAATGCCTTGAGAAATTCGTAGGCTTCTTCCTTGAGTGATATGTTGATGCTTCCCATATGTACTCATAGTATGTACATATATTTAAAGATTTTGATTATTTAAATAAATCTCACTTATCTTTCGATATTGCATTATTATGGCATATTTCTTTACTAATTCAAATCCCTCTGGGGGAGGAACATCTCCCAGGATCAACAAGTCCTTCAAACTCGCATCATCAACGTTGTCAGACTGCAGATAGGTAATGGAAAGTTTCATTTTCCTTACTTCGTTGATGCGCGCATGAGACTCTATGCTGTATTCCTTGTACACTTTTTCTTTCTGCACATCCATCTTCCAATCGCGATATGTTATCAAGCGCGGAATTTCTCTTCCCCAATATAATGTGGAAATATCCATGGCCTGCTCTTCAGACACGCCTTCAGTGCCGACAATGAACGTAGTCCCCTGGTACTTGCGCGCGATTTCACTGATGTCTTGTTTGATGAGATATTCCTCGGTCACGCCGAAATAAGAAGCAGTAAACACCACAATCAGCATCATGGACAACGCTCCATGGATTACATACTCATTTTTCTTCAATACTGTACTTAATAACAATATTACCAGCGGCGCGATGGTAATGAAATAACGGATTTCATAATTCAAGAAAAATAACAGCGTTGCCAGCAGCAAAAACAGAAGCTCGTGACGGTGCTTTTTCTTGTCTACTTGATACCATTTGAACAGGAATGGTGAAATGACCAAGGCCAACATTACCAGAAAAAGCAAGAACGAAGGCGGGTTTCCAGGAATGACTTCTGCCTTGTCCAAAAAATACAGCGCATTGCTTCCTAAACCGCGAATTGTGGAAAAAAAGGGAAATCCGAAATAGTATGCATCAATAAAGAAACGTATACTTGCTGTTGCTATCACAGGAATAAGATATCCTAAAGCCATAAGCACTTTCTCTCGGTAAAAAAAGGCAAGCATAAATAACATACAAAGATACGTTCCCGGCCACCACAGCGCAGACACAAGACCTAACGACAGGCCTGAACTGATGAAATACATGAGCTTTCTCTTTGCTTCATACTGCTTCAGCAAATGATACGCCAACAGCAGGAAAAACGAAGCAGGAACAACAGGATTGATCCAGGGAGCCATGATCCACGTTAAAGGAGAGAATGCAAACAGGAGAAACACTTCTTTCTTCTTTGTCATATGGTATAACAATATAGCATCCAACACCAGCCAAAGAACATTCAGAAATTGCAAGGTGAACAAACTGGGAAAGACCTTGAGGAACTGCCCTAGGAATAACGGATAGAGCCATGCAGAAAAATTCCTGACTTTGGAAATAGCCAGGCCTGCAAACTCTTTTGCAGTGTTGATGTACTGGGGAGCGTCGGTAAATAATACTTTTGTGGATAATGCAGAAAATATCGAGAGCGCTACTAAAAACGCAAGAGCATAGAGAACGATTTGCTTCTTCATGCCCTTTTTCTAATGAAACTTCTTATAAAGATTATGCACATTTAAAAAGCATCAAAGAAAGGTTTTTATAACAGAACGTTCTTATATGCTATTTATCCTATGAAGGGGGTGGATTTATGGCTACGAATTTATTGGGTAGTTGGTCGTTTGTTATCAGCCTTGTTATCGCCATTGTGATTGGAATGATGGGACCTGCAGGAGCTGGTACCATCTGGATCTTGGCATTTTTAGGTCTGATTGTGGGACTGTTGAATGTGACTGGACAGGAAAGCAGAATGTTTTTACTTGCCTCGATTGCATTCTTAGTCAGCGCATCTAGCCTTGCTCTTGTGTTGCCTTTGGACGCGGTCAGGAATATGCTGCAGAACATCGTGACGTTTGTTGGACCGGGAGCAGCTGTGGTTGCTATCAAAGCGTTGTTTGAAATTTCACGAGGAAAATAATTTCCTCTTTTTTTCTTCTTTTGATAAAAAGCCTTTTAAACTTCTTCATCCCTGAAAAACCTATGGATCTTACTAATCGGCAAGTTGCATTGCTTACCATTTTTATTGTGCTTACGGGTGCGGTGGCCTTCAATATGACTGGCTTTACTGGCAGCGCAGTGAAAGATACTTCTTCTCGCCTTGATGTGCAGCCTGTCGTGCTCAGCCACGGAGAGGATTTGCGCATTACCATTCATCCAGGAGAAGCAGGCACCATGAATAAGGTGGAGTTTTTCACACGTGGGATAAAAGTGGGAGAGACCCCAGCATTCTGCAAGGAACAGCGCTGCTATGGGCGCGCATCGATCATTTACGAGATCCCTACATCGTGGGAAGAAGGATTGTATGTTGCGCATGTATTTGACTACAGTTCTGGCAACTATGTGCAAGACTATTTCACGGTGGAATGAAGACTTTATTCCTTAAGCTATACCCCTTATATTGGGATAAAAATTAAGAAGTTTGCAGGCCTTGATTATAAATAGATTCCATCTTTGGCATCACAATTGTCTTCAAGACTTTCAGATAGCCAGAATTTGCAGTTTCCATCACTTTTTCAGACTCTACAATCTTGATCTGTTTGGTGAAAATAGGACCGTCAATGACCAGAGAATTGTAATAGCCGCCCTCGCCGAGCAAATCGAAACCATATCTCTTTGCCAGCATCCTGAGTTTTTCAAAATTTTCTACTGTTAATGTTCTGCCGAGCCATTCTTCAGTCAATCCATCAGAAGCGATTTCTGTGATGATGATTTCATAACCGTCTGCAATCATGGTACGCATGAGTTGTTCCTCATCTTGGTCTTTATGTGCAGCGAAGACTTCAACGCCAAGATCGAACAATGCATCGCGGATGGACTTGATTTGCGTTTCCTGCAAGCCAACTCCTCCCAAGACTACAGCATCCACAGGATTCTTCTCCACCACTTGACGGACTATCTGCGCCTCTTGGACAGGATCTGCAACATCACAGCCTACTAAGATGTGCGGATAGCCAAGAGAATCTGCAAGTAACGGTGTATGCTCCACTGTAGCATAATGGAACAAATAACAATCTCTGCGGGAAGGTTTGACTGAAAGCAAGTATTGGATATTATATCCTTTGCTCAAGCACTGGTCCACTGCAAAGACCGAGTCTTTACCGCCTGAAAACATCACTGCAACATTCATAATTCTTTGAGGAGAAGAAATTGCTTTTATAAACATTATGGATTAGAAGGATTCACTGCTGAAGAATACATCGGAAGATTTTCGGAATTTTCAGCGAAAGATATATTAAGGGTATTAATTTCAATAGTTTATGGGATCTGAAACAATAACGGTTTCTAGAAAAGAAATGAAAAAACCGATTGCACCTGTTGATGAAAAGACGATACGTGAGCGTATACGTAAAAGTCTTGACGATCTTAAACATGGACGTATCAAAGAAGTTTAGCTTTAGTTCTTAGATATTCTAAATGCTTTTGGTTTATTATTTCATCGATAATAATTTGTTGATGCTTCTTATGGCTAAAGTCTACTAATAATATCCTTTGTGAAAATAAGTCTACAATAAAATATAATCTTTTACTTTCGAATTTCTTTTCATATAGCCAAGGGACTTGTAATATTTTTCCTGAAATATTTTGTTTTAACTTTTCCTTCACCTTATCTATCCATATCTGCTCCCGATGATCGCATTGCATATATGTCTTTTCACAGGTTTCTGTCATGAAAACGCGATACATTCTTTTGAGAGGAATACAAGTTAAAAGAAGGTTGTGCTAAAATGTACGGAAATTTTACGAATTTCTCCAGAAAATTTATTGAAAATGAAGAAAAATCCGGAAAAATGAAAAAATGTGGCTGGCTGGATTTGAATTCGCCCTTTTTAGACAGTCCAGCGACAAATCCAGTACCTGCTAAATTCCCAGCAAGGTATCTCCGGCTTCAGCGGATTGAGCTATATTAAATATGTACTCTCCCGAGCTGAGCTACAGCCACATCAAGTTGAAAGCCGGTAAAACCCTATTTAAACATTTCTGCCACAAGGCTTAAATATTCTTTTCTATAAATGATTTCATGCAAAATTTCGCTGTTGTCGTCCAATAGCTTTCCTTAGTTCTTCCTCTCTTCCCTTGATTCGTCATGGGTTGTTGGAAGACCAACCATATGCCTACCTTTACCCCTCAAGCAACAGAACAGAAGTGGTTAGCCTACTGGGAGAAGCACAAGATTTATTCTTTTGCTACGAAAGCAAAAAAGAAATCATTTACTATTGATACTCCTCCCCCCACTGTTTCTGGCAAAATGCATATCGGCCATGCCTTCTCGTATGCGCAGCAAGATTTTATTGCACGCTATAAAAGAATGCAAGGATTCAATGTGTTTTGTCCGTTTGGCACCGATGATAATGGATTGCCAACTGAACGCTTAGTAGAAAAGATGAAAAATGTCAAAGGCGTGAGTATGTCCCGTCCGGAATTTGTCAAACTCTGCTTTACCACCATTAAAGAAATCAAAAAGGATTTTGTGCAGCCGTGGAAAAACCTGGGCATGAGTTGTGATTTTAGCAAGAGCTACTCAACTATTGATGAGACTTCACAAAAGATTAGCCAGCAAGCATTCATTGAACTCTATCATCAAGGAGCAGTGTATCGGCAGGAATCTCCGACGATGTGGTGTGTAGAATGCCAGACTGCGATTGCCCAAGCAGAATTAAAAGATTTGGAGAAAGATAGTTTATTCAATGATATTCAGTTCACTGTTGGAAAAGATTCAGTCATCATTGCTACAACGCGTCCTGAATTGCTTCCTGCGTGTGTTGCTTTATTTGCGCATCCTGAAGACAAGCGTTACAAAAAATACATTGGCAAGCATGCAACTGTTCCTTTATTCCCTTATGAAATTCCTATCTTAGCAGATGCAAAGGTTGATCGGGAAAAAGGTACGGGTTTAATGATGGTGTGTACCTTTGGTGACAAATCAGATATTGAATTATGGCACCAGTATAAATTACCCTTGCGCGCAATCTTCAACAAAGACGGAACACTGAATGAACTTGCAGGGAAATATGCCAAACTTCCTATCCACCATGCTAGAAAAGCAATTCTTGAAGACCTGAAAACTTCCGGCTTATTAAAAAACCAAAAAAATATTCACCATACTACTAATGTTCATGAACGCTGTAACACACCGATTGAGTTTTTGAAAACAAAGCAATGGTTCACGCGCGTGCTTGACAAAAAGGAAGACTGGATTACAGCAGGCAATACTATCATCTGGTACCCCGAGTTTATGAAAAAACGCTATGAACACTGGGTGGAAAATTTACAATGGGATTGGTGTATTAGCAGACAGCGATTCTTTGGCATTCCCTTTCCTGTATGGTACTGCAAGCAGTGCGATGAAATTATTCTTGCAGATGTAAAAGACTTGCCTGTGGATCCTCTGAAAGACAAGCCACCGAAAAAGAAATGCCATTGCGGATCTTCTGCATTTGTTCCTGAAAAGGATGTGATGGATACCTGGGCAACTTCCTCTGTGTCGCCGCAGATTGCATTTTCCACTTATGGTATTCAGGAAAAAATTCCCATGGACTTGCGCCCGCAGGCGCAAGACATCATTTCTACATGGGCATTCTATACCATCGTCAAGAGTTTATACTTGCACAATTCTATTCCCTGGAAGCATATCACTATTTCTGGCTATGTAGTTGACCCTCAAGGGGAAAAAATGAGCAAGAGCAAAGGCAATGTCCTTGACCCTATTGAGGTAATGAAAAAATTCGGGGCGGATGCTCTGCGCTTCTGGGCAGCAGGCAGCAAACTGGGAGAAGACATCAGCTACCAGGAAAAAGACCTCATTACTGGACAGAAGACGGTTACGAAACTCTGGAATGCAGCGCATCTTGTTTTGAGCAATTTGCAAGAATATTCAGGCATTGCGCCGGACCATGTGGAAGTGATCGACCGCTGGTTACTCCAGAAACTTGACCGGCTTGTAGCACACTGCACGAAATATCTTGATGATTATGAGTATGCAAAGGCAAAATTCGAAACCGAGCAGTTCTTTTGGACAACATTCTGTGATCACTATCTGGAAATTGCCAAAGATAGACTGTACAATACAGAGCGGAATGGAGAATCAAAAAGATCTGCGCAATATACTCTGCATCTTTGCCTGAAGACCTTGTTGAAATTATTTGCCCCCCTCATGCCTTTCATTACTGAAGAAATTTACCAGTCGCATTTCAAAAAAGATGAGGAAGCTCTCTCCATTCATCTCTCTTCCTGGCCTGTTGTTCAACATTTTGCGTATGAGCCTGAGGAAAAGATAGGCGAGGAGTTCATTGCAGTTTTGCAAGAGGTAAGAAAGTACAAGGCACAGCACCAGCTCAACCTGAAAAAACCCGTCCAGCTTATCTTGCCCAAAGACACGGAAGAGCGCCTTGCAGAAGTCTTATACGACCTTGCTGCGGTGACTTGCGCAACCATTACATTTGGAACTGAACTGAAGATTACCCATTAACCATGGAACTCAAAGAGAAATTGAAACTGAAGAAATTTATCAGGCCGTTGCAACACATGCGCGGAAGGCATACGGAACTGGTTTCGGTATATGTGCCTGCAGGGTACGATATTATCAAGATTATCCAGCATTTGGAGCAGGAAGCAGGCACTGCAACGAATATTAAAGATGCACGCACAAGAAATAATGTTGTGGATAGTTTAGGAAGAGTGATCAATCATTTGCGCTTGTTCAAGAAAACTCCGCCCAATGGATTAGCAGTGTTTGCTGGCAACGTTTCTGACAAGGAAAATAAGATTGACATTCAAGTGTTCAGCATTGAACCCCCTGTTCCTATAGGGCAACGCATTTACCGCTGCGATCAAACCTTCAAGACTGACATTTTAGAACAGATGCTTGAGGAAAAGGAATTCTATGCGCTGATTGTCATGGATAGGAAGGAAGCGACGGTTGGCTTAATGCGCGGAAGCTATATTCAAGTACTGCATACTCTTACTTCTGGCGTACCGGGAAAGTTTAAAGCGGGAGGACAGAGCTCGCAACGCCTGGAAAGGCTCATTGATGGCATGGCATTGGAATTTTATAAAAGGGTTGCTGAATTCTGCGACAAACAATTTTTACCTGTGATCAAGGATTTGAAAGGTGTCTTGATCGGCGGGCCTGGACACACCAAAAACACTTTTATTGACCAATTGAATAACGAATTGAAGCGCAAAGTCAAAGGGATATTTGATTTGACCTACACGGATGAGCATGGACTGCACGATCTTGTTGATGCAAGCAAAGATATTTTAGCACAGGAGAACATTGTGGAAGAAAAAAAAGCAGTGGAACGATTTTTGATGACGTTAGCAAAAGATCCGAAAAAGGCTTCTTATGGCAAAGAAGAAGTCCATGAAGCATTGAACCTGGGGGCAGTAGAACTTTTGCTGCTAAGCGAAGACTTAGATGAATTCGTGTTAGAGGGATTAATGGATGAAGCTGAAGGTCATGGCACGAAAGTGCAAATTATCAGCACACAAAGCAGGGAAGGGCAGCAGCTACGCGACATGGGAGGAGTGGCTGCTATCTTGCGGTATGCGTTGAGCTAATACTTCTTGATTTAATCTTTTGAAAATCAATTTTCTGTATCTGTACGTATTTGCCCATTTCGCATATCCAAACCATCCTTGTAGCTTTGTTACAATTTCGAAATAGGTTAATTCTCCATCCTTACATTGCTGCAGATAGTCCTTGAACCTTCTTTCAAAGCGGAAACGGTTCCTTCTTCTTAGTAGCCTGTAACAATAGAATATTTTGTATCCAAGAAATGTAATCCCATCTTTCAAAGGGAGAATCTTGGACTTTTGCGGATGCAATTCCAACTTTATTGCTCTTAAAAATTCTTTAATACGTACGCCATAGTTTTCTAATATTCCCTTATTTGAGTGCAAGATCACAAAGTCATCCACGTAACGGATGTAATATTTGCATTGAAGGACATGCTTAACAAAATAGTCTAGTTCATTCAAGTACACGTTAGCAAAAAATTGTGAAGTGTAATTCCCCAAAGGCATTCCTTTGCCAGAAATTTTCATGTCCAGATTATTCAAGATCTTCTTTACTAGGTTGATGAGTTTCTCATCCGGAACAATTTTTCTGAGAATAGCTATCAATATTTCATGATCTACAGTATCAAAATAATGCTGAATATCTGCCTTCAACACATATCCCTGAATGTGATTGTTTGTGGCTGCCTGCGTTACTTGCGCACCGTTTCTCGAGACTTTTCTCATGAATTGCGCGAATCGCTGTATTGCTTTATGCGTGCCTTTATTTACCCTACTTGCATAGGAATCATAAACAAATTTCTTTTCAAAGATAGGACCCAGCACATTGGTAATCGCATGGTGGACAACCCTGTCGAGGAAAGCAGATGCATGGATGACTCTCGTCTTTGGATCCCTGATGATAAACCTTTTCAGTGGCTGCGGCATGTAGGTCTGCAATTGTAATTCTTTTTGCAACTGTTCTAAATTTTCTTTCAGATTGGCTTCAAATTCTAGAACATACAACTTTTTCGATTTGCCAAGCTTTGCTTTCTGGAATGCACTTTCCAAATTTTCTAAAGAACAGAGCTGTGCATAAATATCTGGGTACGTTTTCATATCCCTAGAGCGCTGGTGTTATTCCCAAAGCAGCAATCTCGTCTTGAAAAGATTTCGAGTTCTGCCGATCCCTGTTGCAATTCAGGTTGACCCTATCAGAATCCGCCCTGAACCTCGCGACAGATGTAGCAAGCCTGCTGAGTTTCACCATGACTTCAAGCTTCATTCACAACTTTCCCAAGGTGGATCATTACTACTAATTGTTGTCATTGTATTTCATGGCACTTTCGTGCACTTGCAGGCTTACGTGTAGCCCCAGCTTTGTATCCTTCATCGCTTCTCCTTTGGGAGGAAGCTCCCGATAGCTCTAGGGCGAAAAAATAGAATCTTGGTTATTTAAAAATATATCCCGTAAAATTTTTCGTTGCAGAGCTCGCGCCTAGCGGCGCTCGCGGACTTCACGTACCCCCAAGGCAGCAACCGAGCTCCGCCGATCCCCGTAGCAATACAGGTCGACCCTACCAGAATCCGCCAAGAACCTCGCGACAGTACCATTTCCGGGCTGCCAGTAGTAGATTTCCTGCTTGCTAACTTTCCTGGTGGGAAGGCCTTGCTTGTTGGCGCTGAACAGATTCACATAGCAATCTTCCCGGATGCAGGCTTCCAAAGGCTCATGATATCTTGCTACCAGCTTTCCTTTTTTCTCCTGATGACCATACTTTATTTTCCAAATCCCGTTGTCTTCTGTGAACAAAGCGTCGAGCCATTCTGCTCTCCAGGGCGCTCTTTGAGCTAAAATATCTTCAAGGAGTTGCTTGATATCTGCTTTTGCAACTTTGCTGCCTGTGCCATCATAGACTTTGCGTGCCTTGAGATGTGCTAAAAAGTCTACAAACTGTCTGATGGTCAGCATGGATGCTTGCTGCTGATGCAATGCTTGATGCGCTTGATTCCAATCTTTACTTTGATGGGAACGTACTTTTGCTACTAATAGGTCTGGATAGGAATAAGCATCATGGGTATGACCTGGCAGAATGATGTAGGCTGCTTTACCTGCAGATTGCTGTGGTGCTGGAATTGCAGTTTCTGGTTCTTCTGGCTGATATTGCTCTTCATGGACTTCTGCTTTCTTGCTCTTTCTTTCCTGCTCGCGCAGCTCGTATGCCTTGATGATATCCTCTGCAGTCCTGTTTCCGGTGATGAGGCGTGATTTCATGGTTGTGCAAACCTTCCTTTCCGATAATACTGAGAAACGGTATCGATCATGATTCTACTTAAATCGTCATCGCCTTTGACATAGTGCACAGGAATCCCCCACGATTCTACATCCTGTGTAAATGTGTTTGCATTGCCAATGTGAATGGGGCAATATGCTTTTCCCCGCATTACTTCTTTAAATTTTTTCTTTACTCCCTTCCAGTTCAGAATGTCCCCGTCAGAGATGGAAACCACAAATGAAGGATCGGACAGCGCATCTTCAAATGTTCTTATATTTATTGTTGTTCCCCCTGAGGGTATTTTCAATAAGGCTTTGCGCTCTTCCAGGCTTCTCATCTTTCTTCTGCCTGTTCTTGTGGTTTCGCTACTGAAGGTTACTGCTTCTGAATCCACATAGGGAGCAACGCCCTGCTTCTCCAAGAAGTTATCAATGCCGTACAGCCCCTTTAATGCAAAATGATATTTGCTGTTGTCCCCCCAAGGAATGAAATGCTTTGAACCTGTATTCGCATCATTTTCAGGAGAGAGTGCCATGCTTCCTGAGGTGTCTAACAATGCCACTTTCAATTTAGGAAAATTTCTTGGATGCACTTTGTAAGTGGCAGGATGCTGCAGTACATGACGCGCTACCCGCAATCCTAGTTTTCCTGATTCATCAAGGCCGATGCCTTTCACACGTGCGTGAGAAATATCTTCATCTTCCTGCAATGCTCTTCTTCCAAAATACACCAACGGCATTCCCGAGGCCTTAGTATATTCCGAAGTCTTTACAGGAATTGCCTTGGAAATCTTTCGGTACAAGGCATCCAACTGTAATAGCTGATCAGTATGCTTGCTCGGACCTTCGCCTGCCTGATATCTGCCATACGCGATTTTTTCCTGAGATTCTGGAAGACGCATCATCCTATCAAAAGGATTTTCATCGCTTCCAAAACAGAGGCGCATTTGAGTAGATTGCTGGTCTAACAAGTCCGCAGTTGCCCATGCAAACTGATACGCAAGATCTCGCCAGTGTTTTTTTTCAAACAACTGGTTGAAGAGCCTTGGTCGCTCATGGGCTCGCACCACATGCGCTACATTCGTCTTCTCTTTTATATAATTAAGGAAGGATTTTACTGCCTGCTGCACTTTTGATTCATTAGAAAAGAATCTCCGCAATAACGTTGCATCTTCTGGTTTTCCCATCATGGCAAGGTTGATTTTTACAAATGCCTCATAGAAAGGAGGGAATTTTCCTTGTGCTTCTAAGCCTTCGTTGTTCCAAAATAAAACTTGTCCGGCGTGACGTGTATGCCTGCGCGCATTGACGTTGTCCAACACATCCTCGAACGCATTTGCCACATACTGCTCAAGGCCTTTCTTTTTCTTCTTCTGCAAGGCTTCTGCTATGCCGTCTAAAATTCGATCGTGATGAATGACAGAATGTGGGCAGCCCAATCCTGAATACGCAGGCAACTCCCGATGCCCGCACCCATGCACTAACAAGTCAGAAGCTACGGTATGTATGGGATCTGCACTTTTTACTTTTGCAAGATATTCCTGCGTTGCGCTGTCCGGTGCAAGATCGATATCCTTTCTTAAGGCAATGACGATCTCTCTCCAGTCGTGCGTGATGTGCTCGCTGATGCCTCTTCCTTCTTCAGGCTGCTGAAGATGCAAGCGAGTGCCGACTAACCCTATCCTGTTTTTCTCCTGTTCCAAGATTTTTTTGAGATTTTTCATAAAAATTTTCGTTGCAGAGCTCGCGCCTAGCGGCGCTCGCGGACTTCACGTACCCCCAAAGCAGCACCCGAGTACTGCCGAACCCCGCCGCAATACAGACCCTACCAGAATCCGCCAAGAACCTCGCGACAGTACCATTTCCGGGCTGCCAGTAGTAGATTTCCTGCTTGCTAACTTTCCTGGTGGGAAGGCCTTGCTTGTTGGCGCTGAACAGATTCACATAGCAATCTTCCCGGATGCAGGCTTCCAAAGGCTCATGATATCTTGCTACCAGCTTTCCTTTTTTCTCCTGATGACCATACTTTATTTTCCAAATCCCGTTGTCTTCTGTGAACAAAGCGTCGAGCCATTCTGCTCTCCAGGGCGCTCTTTGAGCTAAAATATCTTCAAGGAGTTGCTTGATATCTGCTTTTGCAACTTTGCTGCCTGTGCCATCATAGACTTTGCGTGCCTTGAGATGTGCTAAAAAGTCTACAAACTGTCTGATGGTCAGCATGGATGCTTGCTGCTGATGCAATGCTTGATGCGCTTGATTCCATTCCAGATTCTGATGGGAGCGTGCCTTTGCTACTAACAGATCGGGATAAGAATACGTATTATGCGTATGGCTTGGTAGAATAATATAGGATGCATCGTTCACCTGGATAGGTGATGCTGGAGATGTAGGAACTGTAGGTTCCGGTTCTGCTTCTTGTTTTTCTGGATGATATTGTTCTTCGTACGTTTCTGCTTTCTTCCTTTGTTCCTGCTCGCGCAGCTCATAGGCTCGAATAATATCCTCTGCAGTCCTGTTTCCGGTAATTAAGCGTGATTTAGTCATTGTGCAAACCTCTTCTGATCTGTCAAGCCTTCAATATAACGCCGCACGGGCAGCCAACGTCCTTCTGTTGGCGAAGCTATCTGATCTAAAAGTTGATCTAAAAGTTTTTCTTTCTTTTCTCCCGCAATTGCAACGGCCAGAGCTGTTTCCAAAGATTCCTTTTTCCCTTGTATTTCCCGCTGTATATTTTCCATTAGGGCAGCATATGCAGCATACGCATCCCCTTCTTTTTCTTGGGTGATGAAAGGTAGGGAGAGCACACCTGAATAGGGGATAATAAACTGCAACGCACCCAAAAAAAGATTTGCACTCTCTTCTATTGCGTGCCCTCTTGATTCTGCAATCATAGCTAAAGCTTGGCTTAATCCTGTTGCTCCGATGATTGCGCGTTTTGATAAGGGCATCATCTTTGATTCATCCGCATCCTGGCGAATGCCTTGCACATTAGGCCAGATCTGATCTACTGCGCGCTTGCTGTGCCGTGAAGTGCCTTGTAAGTAATCCAATCCCTTATGCAAAAAAACACCTAATGCAGGCAATATCAAAGGAACAGGTCTTTCCTTAAAGGACTTATGCAAAGCA